>NZ_JBSRZF010000004.1:0-289261 GCF_054057335.1 Pseudomonas sp. TE3786 | reverse complement strand
GTCATTCCAGCGAAGGCTGGAATCCAGAATCTTTCAGGAGTGCACCGTTCGTTCTGCAATTCTGGATTCCTGCCTACGCAGGAATGACGGGGTTTCGAGGGCGAAGGAGGTATTACCTGGCATTTGTGCGTTTCAGCTAACCCCTAAAAACAACCCTGCTCCCGAGCCAAAACCCCCGTCATTCCAGCGAAGGCTGGAATCCAGAATCTTTCAGGAGTGCACCGTTCGTTCTGCAATTCTGGATTCCTGCCTACGCAGGAATGACGGGGTTTTGAGGGCAAAGGATGTTTACGCGGCCTCTGTGCGTTTCAGCAACCCGCTAAAAGCGGACGTGCTCCTGTGCCAAAACCACCGTCATTCCAGCGAAGGCTGGAATCCAGAATCTTTCAGGAGTGCACCGTTCGTTCCGCAATTCTGGATTCCTGCCTACGCAGGAATGACGGGGGGTTTGAGGGCAAAGGAGGTATTACCTGGCATTTGTGCGTTTCAGCTAACCCCTAAAAACATCCCTGCTCCCGTGCCAGAACCACCGTCATTCCAGCGCAGGCTGGAATGACGGGGTTTTGAGGGCGAAGGATGTTTTACCTGGCCTTCGTGCGTTTCAGCTAACCCCTAAAAACAACCCTGCTCCCGTGCCAGAACCACCGTCATTCCAGCGAAGGCTGGAATCCAGAATCTTTCAGGAGTACGCCGTTCGCTCAGGAATTCTGGATTCCTGCCTACGCAGGAATGACGGGGGGTTTGAAGGCAAAGGATGTTTTACCTGGCCTTCGTGCGTTTCAGCTACCCACAAAAAAACCGCGCTACAACCGTCAAGTCATAGCGCGGCAAAGGTCATCCTCAGTCGAAGCCAGTGGAGCTGAGGAGTCTGTCGCTCGGGTTAACTCAGGCCTGGCTATCTCGCTTCAACAACACGGCCGCCGCGCAGGCGGCAATGGCCACCAGCGGTGAGGCGGCCAGCAGCAATCCGCTCACACCCGCCCCCGCCGCCAGCAATTGCCCGGCGGCCAACGGGCCGCTCATGGAACCCAGTCGCCCCACCGCCACCGCCACGCCCACCCCTGTGGCGCGCACCGCCGCGGGATAAAGGCGCGGCGCCAATGCGTACAAAATCAATTGGCCACCCACGGCGCAGGCACCCGCTGCCAACCCGGCAACGTACAACCCTTGCAGCGACTCGACAGTCCCCAGCGCCAGCAGCGCGGCGAGCATGCCGACGTAAGCCAGCAACACGGCCAGCAAGGCCTTGCCCTGGTCCATCAGACGGCCGGCCAGCAACGAGCCGGCGACGCCGCCGATGTTGAACAGCACTTGAATGGTGGCGGTATCCAGCCGGCTCAACCCGCGCGAAATCAGCAAGGTCGGCAGCCAGTTGAGCAGCATGTAGAGAATGGTCAGGGTGCAGAAACAGGCGCCCCACAGCAGCAACGTCGATACACCCCGGCGCTGGCCGAGCAGTTGCTGCGCAATGGCGCCCACGGGCAGGGCCTGGCTCTGCCGCGTGGCCGGCGTCGGCAGCCAGCGCATCAGCAGCAGGGCAATCACCAGTGGCGCAACGCCGCCCACATAAAACACCAGCCGCCAATCGCCGCTGACGGCAAACATGCCGATCAGCGCGGCGACCGCACCACCCAACGGCACCCCGCAGTAGGTCAGGCTCACCGCCAGGTTACGCAGGCCCGGGCTGGCCACTTCCGATGACAGCGCAATCAGAATCGGCAACGCCGCGCCCATGCCCAAACCGGTGACCAGGCGCGCCGCCAGCAGTTGCTCGTAGGTGGCGCTATGGGCGGTCAGCAGGGAGAACAACCCGAACAACACCACCGCCGCAATCAGCACGCTTTTGCGCCCGAAGCGGTCGGCCAGCCAGCCGCCAAACACTGCGCCCGGCAGCAAGCCGAACAGGCCGGCGCTAAATACCCAGCCCAGGGCGGCCGGGCTCAAGTTGAAGCTGTGGGCCATGGCCGGCGCTGCAACGCCGACCGCTTGCAGGTCGAGCCCTTCGAGCATGGCGACGATAAAACACAAGGCGATGGTGCGCAGCGACGTGTCGGTCTGCGCGAATGACGTGGGCATAGAAACCTCGATTGTTATTGTTGTGTGCCGCGCCCCACCGCCGATGACGGTGGGGCGGGAAAGATCAGGCCTGGTAGCGGATGATCTGCGGCGCCTGACCGCGATACAGCGCTTCGACCAACGCACTGCGGTGCTGCAATACCGCGCGCTGGTTGAGCGAACCTTTGTCGGTGATTTCGCCGCGGTCGATGGAAGGCGGCTCGCTCAGCAGGCTGATCCATTCGAGGCGATTGGCGTTGCCGGTGGCCTGGCGATTGAGACGCTGCAGCCAGGCGGCGAACCAGGCGCGCACCCGCTCGTGGGCCACGACCTGAGCGTCGCTGGCCGCCGCCGGCAGGCCAGCCAGCACACGGCAGTCGGCCAGGCGCGGAAACACCAGCAGGCCCAGGCATTCACGGTCCGGCCCGGCCACCACCACATCCTGCACATAGGGCGCACCATCGAGCACCGCGCGGTTGCGCAGCGGCCCGACGCTGACAAACACCCCGGACGACAGCTTGAAGTCTTCGGCAATCCGGCCATCGAACATCAAGCCCAGTTCCGGCTGTGCGGGGTCAGCAAATTTCAGCGCATCACCGGAGCGGTAGTAGCCCTCGGCGTCGAACGCCTCCAGGGTTTGCTGCGGCGAACCCCAATAGCCGGCCATGATGTGCGGGCCACGGAAACGCGCTTCCAGCTTGCCGTCCACCGGCACCAGTTTGATCTCGCAGCCGGGTGCCGGCAGGCCGACGTAACCGGCCACGGCTAGCGGCCCGGTGGTGAAGGTGCAGGACGGCGACGCCTCGGTCATGCCCAAGCCCGCCATCATGCGGATGCGCTCGCCGCAGTGCTGCTCGGCCACCTTGTCGAGGCGATCCCAGATGCTTTGCGAGAGGCCGGCGGCGGCAAAGAAAAACAGCGTGGTCTTGGCAAAAAAACGCGCCCGCAATTCGCCGTCCTGCTCCAGCGCCGACACCAATTCTTCCCAGCCTTTGGGCACGGTGAGGTAGGCGGTGGGCGAGATGTCCTTGAGGTTGCGCAACGTTTCGGCCATGCCTTGTGGCGTCGGCTTGCCGTTGTCGATATACAGGCTGCCGCCGTTGTACAGCACGATGCCGACGTTATGGCTGCCGCCAAAGGTGTGGTTCCACGGCAGCCAGTCGACCAGCACCGGCGGCTGCAGGGCGAACTCGGGAAAGGTCTGCAACAGCATCTGCTGGTTGGCACAGAGCATGCGTTGGGTGGTGGGCACCGCCTTTGGCAACCTGGTGGAGCCGGAGGTGAACAGGAACTTGGCGATGGTGTCCGGGCCGGTGGCCTCGAACGCCAGGTCGGCGGCCTCGACGCTGGCCGTATCGAGCAGCTCGGCCAACGCACGGCCGGGGCGGCCGGGCAGCTCGCCACGGCTGAACAGTAGGGGCACGTCGGCCGGTAGCAGCTGCTCGATGGCGCGCTGGAACGGCTGCGCGTCAGCGGCAAACACCAGGCCGGGCTGCAACAGGCTGAAAATATGCCGAAGCTTTTCCAGATCTTTTGACAGCAACGCGTAGGCCGGTGAAACCGGGCAATAAGGCACGCCGACATACTGCGCGGCGAACGCCAGTTGCAGGTGGTCCAGGTCGTTGCCGGAAAGAATCACCAGCGGCCGCTGCGCGCTCAGGTCGTAGCTCAACAAGGCCTGACCGATGGCGCGCACGTTGGCCAACATCGCGCCATAACTCAGGGTTTGCCACTGGCCGTCGGTGCCACGCTGGGCAGCAAAAACCGCCTGCGGTTTAACCTGTGCCCAATGCACCAGACGGTCGAGTAACCGCGCGGGCAAGGGTTGCAGTTGTTCCTGCGGCCGCAGGTAAATCGTACCGTCGGCGCGCTGGGTGATGGCCACCCCCGGGCTGCCGACAGCCACTTCGCGATAGCGCACCACGGGGTCAGCGTGGCTTGCTACTTGGTCTCCATTCACGTGCCTTTCCTCTGTCCGGCGCCCGCATAGGGGCGCTGCATTGTTCTTGTTATGCCGGGTGCTGCTGTCAGATCGGATGCGATTTAAATCGGGTAATGGCGGGGGCCGTTCTGCACCGTCACCCAGCGCAATTGGGTGAAATGCTCGATGGAGGCGCGGCTGCCAAAGCTGCCGTACCCGCTGGACTTCACCCCGCCAAACGGCATCTGTGCTTCGTCATGCACGGTGGGCCCGTTGATATGGCAGATGCCCGATTCCAGCCGCTGCGCCAACGCCAGAGCGCGCGACACGTCGCGGCTGAAAATCGCCGCGGACAAGCCGAATTCCGAGTCATTGGCCAGGCGCAGCAGCTCCTCATCGCCCTCACCGCGCAACACGACGGCCACCGGCCCGAACGACTCTTCACGGTACAAACGCATGCTGGCGGTGACACCATCAAGCAGCACCGGCTGCATAATGCTGCCTTGTAAACCGCCGCCCGCTGCGAGACGCGCGCCCTTGCCGACGGCATCGTCGACCAGGGTTTGAATACGCTCACCCGCGGCGGCATCGATCAGTGAGCCGAGCACTGCGTCGGCATCCTCCGCCGGGCCGGCGCGCAACTCAGCAACCTTGGCCGCCAGCTTGCTGACAAAGGCATCGGCCACCTTGGCATCGACAATCAGGCGCTCGGTAGACATGCAGATCTGCCCCTGGTTGAAGTACGCACCAAAGGCCGCAGCAGCGACGGCGGCGTCCAGATCGGCATCCTCCAGCACCAGCAGCGGTGCCTTGCCGCCCAGCTCCAGCAACGCCGGTTTCAGCTGCCGCGCACACAGCTGGGCAACGATGCGGCCGACATGGGTGGAGCCGGTGAAATTCACCCGCCTTACCGCCGGGTTGGCGATCAGCCGGGCGACGATGGCGGGGGCGTCCTCGGGGGCATTGCAGATCACATTGACCACCCCGTCGCCCAGCCCGGCGTCGTGCAACACCTGGCCGATCAGGCGGTGGGTAAACGGGCTGGCTTCGGAAGCTTTGAGCACCACGGTGTTGCCGCAGGCCAACGGCATGGCCAGGGCGCGCACGCCGAGAATCACCGGTGCATTCCACGGCGCAATACCAAGCACCACGCCGCAGGGCTGGCGCAGGCCCATGGCAAAACTGCCGGGCACATTGGAGGGAATCACCTCGCCGAGAATCTGCGTGGTCATCGCCGCCGCCTCGCGCAACATGCCGGCGGCCAACTGCACATTGAAGCCGTACCAGTTGGCCGCGGCACCGGTTTCACTGGCCGCTGCCATGAACTCCGGCGCGCGTGCTTCCAGCAGTTCGGCGGCCTTGAGCAAGCGCAAACGCCGCTCACCCGGGGCCAGTGCGGCCCAGACCGGGAACGCGGCGTGCGCGGCAGCGACTGCCGCGTCGGCATCGTCCAGAGTGGCTGCCGCGACCCGCGACACCACCTCGCCGGTGAACGGGCTGAGGCGGTCAAAAGTACGGCCATCGGCCGCAGGCTGCGCATTACCGGCAATCAACAATGGCACGTCGAACATGGAACACCTCCTGACGTATTGGCGAGATCAGCGTTTATAGGTTTGCAGGCCCGGCTTGATGCTCTTGTCGTCGAGGAACTGTTTCATGCCCTCTTCGCGGCCGCCTTCGGTGTCCAGCAGGCGCGACTGGTCGAGCTTGGCGTACAGGTAGTCTTCGTTCTGTTCCCAGGTCAGCTCGCGGCAGCGCTTGAAACCGATCTTCGCCGCGCGCAGCACCACCGGATTTTTCTCCAGCAGGTTTCTCGCCAATTCGACGGTGGTTTCGCGCAGTTGCGCCAATGGCACGCTCTGGTTGACCAGGCCCATGGCCGCAGCTTTCTGCCCGCCGAAGGTCTTGCCGGTCATGATGTAGTACAGCGATTCGCGGTGGCCGCAGGTGTCGGCCATGGCCTTGCTCACCAGGTTGCCCGGCGGAATGCCCCAGTTGATTTCCGACAGGCCAAAGGTCGCCTCGTCGGCGCAGATCGCCAGGTCGCAGGCCACCAGCGGGCTGAAGCCGCCGCCAAAACACCAGCCGTTGACCATGGCGATGGTCGGCTTGCTGTACATACGCAGCAGCTTCCACTGCCAGTACGAGGCTTCACGACGGATTTTCTCTTGGAGAATTTCCGGGCCGGCGTCCACTTCGCGGAAGTATTCCTTGAGGTCCATGCCGGCTGTCCACGACTCACCGGCACCGGTCAGCACCAGCACGCGGGCATCGGCGTCCTGCTCGAGGGTTTCCAGCACGTCGGCCATTTCGCGGTTGAGGGTGGGGCTCATGGCGTTGCGCTTTTCCGGCCGATTGAGAATGACCCAGGCAATGCCCTCGTCCAATTCCACTTTCACGGTCTGCCAACGGCCTTCATAGGTACTCATGTCACTGCCTCATGTCTGGGTTAGATGAGGCGAAATTAAGCCGATATTTTAGTTATGTCAATTAACTATATTTGTTGAGATAACGAATCATCGGGTAAGCGGCCAGCCTGACAATTGCACTTTACTCGGTCTACAAGGCCAATTTAGAGCGGTAAGGTGTGGGTGCATGATTAATGAAAATAACTAAATATTTGCATCCGCCGTGCAGCCCACCGAAAAAATTATTAACATGCCTAACCAGTTACCCGCCCCCAGGACCTCAGCCATGCCCCGCAAACCCAAAGCCCAGGTGCCCGCGGCCGAGCCGGCGCTGCTCGACAGCGCACTGGAAAACCTGGTGGGTTATGTGATGCGGCGGGTGCAGCTGAAGATTTCCCAACACCTCAGCGCTCGCCTGGAAAGCCACGGCATCCGCCCGGCGCAGTTCACCGCCCTGACCATCATCGAACAGGCCCCCGGGCTGATGCAGGCCGACCTGGCCAAGGCCCTGGCCATCGAGCCGCCGCAGGCGGTGCTGATGGTCAACAAGCTCGAAGAGCGCGGCCTCGCCATGCGCGTGCGCAGCAATCCGGACAAGCGCTCGTATGGTCTGTTTCTCAGCAAGGCCGGCGAGCAACTGCTGAAAACCCTCAAGGACGTGGTGGTACAAAGCGACCTGGATGCCACCGCCGCCCTCGACGCTGACGAACGCCAACAGCTCTTGAGCCTGCTCAACCGCTTGTACCGGGAGGCCTGAGCACGTGTTCCGCTGGGTGCTGCTCCTGCTGGTAATCGTTTCTGGGTTCGCCAGCGCCCAGCCCATGGGCAAACCTGTGATGGCCTGCGCCGCGCTGGCCGGTGCCGACCTCAGCGCCATCGGCGGCCCTGGCAGCCAGGTGCGCAGCGCCGTCGAAAGCACTGCCAAGGACATTGCCGTGTGCGACGTCGAAGGCGTGCTCGCCCCTCACATCGGCTTTCGCCTGCAATTGCCGCTGCACAGCTGGACCGGGCGCTACCTGCAACTGGGCTGTGGTGGGTTCTGTGGAAGTATCAATTTCGGCCCGTTTGCCGCCGACGGCTGTGCTCCGTTGGCCAGCGGCGGTTTCGCTTTGGCGGCGACCGATATGGGCCACCAGAGCCCGGGCGGCGCTTTTGGCCATGATCCGCAGCAACGCGTCGATTTCGCCTACCGCGGTGTGCACCTCACGGCCCTGGCGGCGAAGCAGCTGATCGCGCGCTTCTATGGGCAAGCGCCGCGATTTTCTTATTTCAGCGGCTGTTCGGATGGCGGCCGTGAAGCACTGATGGAGGCCCAACGTTACCCACAGGAATTCGACGGCATTCTCGCTGGGGCACCTTCGTTGATTTTTGTGGTGCAGAACGGCCTTTATCATCCGTGGCAGGCCGCGGCCAATCTGGATGGGGCGGGCCAACCGATTCTGCTGGCGGCGAAATTGCCGCTGCTGCACCAGGCCGTGCTCAAGCAATGCGATGGCCTGGATGGTCAGGTCGATGGTCTGCTCAATGACCCACGCGCCTGTCAGATAGACCTCAGCGTGTTGCTGTGCAAGCCTGGTGAGCCGCCGTCGACTTGCCTGAGCAGCGCGGAAATCGCCGCCGCCCAGCGCCTGTACGACGGCCCGCGCGACCCAAAGAGCGGCGAACGCCTGACCCTCGGCGGCCCGCAGCCGGGCTCCGAGTTGGCCTGGGCCGGGCTGTTCGTGCCCTATGAGGCTGACCAGCCCACTCGCAGCCACTTGGTGGCAACAGAGGCGCTGAGTAGCGTGGTGTTCGAGCCTAATCCGGCGGCTGGATTTCGCCCGTCGGACCTGCTTTTCGAGCGCGCTACCCTGGATAAGCTGCGCATCTCCCACCCGCTGTACGACGCCAGCAATCCCGACCTTTCCGCCTTTGCCGACGCCGGGCACAAGCTGCTGCTCTGGCATGGCTGGTCGGACCAGCACATCACCCCGCTGAACAGCATTGCCTACCACGAGGCGCTGCAAAAACAGCTGGGCATGACCACCACCGAATCGTTCGAGCGCCTGTTTATGCTGCCCGGCATGTACCACTGCGGCGGCGGTGAAGGTCTGGCGCAGATCGACCTGCTCACCCCGCTGATCAACTGGGTGGAACAGGGCCAGGCCCCCGAGGTGATCCTTAGCCGAAATGCCGCCACCGGCGCCAGTCGCCCGGTGTTCCCGTATCCCGCGCTGGCCACGTACGACGGCAGCGGCAATCCCGAACAGGCCAGCAGCTATCACGCCGGTCCGCCGCTGGTGACTCCAGCGCCGGTGCGTTGGCTGGGTTCGGATTTGCTTACGCCCTACATACCGCGAGAGTGGTGAGGGCGGTGTTGGGAAGTTGCACCAACTTGACGCTGTTCAAGATCCTGAGCCACCGGCCGCTTCGTGCTGAAACAGCAGTTCGTTCAGCTAAAGCAAAAAGCATCGCGGCTGAAGCCGCTCCTACGGAATCGCACTATCTGTAGGAGCGGCTTCAGCCGCGAAGTTGTTGATCTTATTTCTGCGCGCGAAAATCCGCCCAGGCCCGGGTGCGCTCGCGCAGTACCTTGGCCGGCAGCATTTCCTCACTGAACAACTTGGCCCGCACCTGTTGCGGCGGGTAGATGTTCGGGTCTTCGCTCACAGCCTTGTCGAGCAACGGCAACGAGGCCTGGTTGGCGTTGGCGTAGTACAGCGCGTTGGTCAGTTCCGCCATGGACGAGGGCCGCATCATAAATTCGATAAAGGCTTTGCCCGCTTCCGGGTGCGGGGCGTTGGCGGGCATGGCCATGGAGTCGGCCCACAGCAGGGTGCCTTCACGGGGAATGCGATAGATCACTTCGAAGTTCTGCTTGGTCTCGACGATCTGCGCCTGGGCGGTGCTGGCATCGCCGCTGTAGGTCAGGGCCAGGCAGATATTGCCGTTGGCCAGGTCCGTGCTCAGGGTGCCGTAGCCGATATAGCGCACGTTGGGGCGCAGTTTGGCCAGCAGCTGTTGCGCCGCTTTGAGGTCGGCCGGGGCCTGACTGTAGGGCGATTTGCCCAGGTAGTTGAGGGCAATGGCGATGACTTCCTGCGGGGCATCGAGAATGGCGATGCCGCAGTCTTTGAGCTTGCTGGCGTACTCGGGTTTGAACAGCAGGTCGAGGCTGTCGAGGGGGGCGTCAGGGATGCGCTTTTGCACCGCCTGCAGGTTCATCGCTAAACCCGTGGTGCCCCAGGTGTAGGGCACGGCGTAGCGGTTGCCGGGGTCGAGCTGGGCAAATTTGCCGAGAATTTGCGGGTCGATGTTTTCCAGGCCCTTGAGCTGTTGCGGGTCGACCGGCTGCAGGGCCTTGGCCGGCAACAGGCGGCCAACGATGGTGTTGGTGGGGAACACCACGTCATAGCCAGTGCGCCCGGTGAGCAGTTTGCTTTCCAGAATTTCCAGGCTGTCGAAGGTGTCGTAATGCACCTTGATGCCGGTTTCGGCTTCGAAATCCTTGAGTGCCTGGGGGCCGACGTAATCGCCCCAGTTGAAGATATTCACCACCTTCTCTTCGGCGTGCAGCGGCAACGCCATGCCCACCAGCAATCCCAATGCGATCAGTCTCATGCCTGCCTACCCCGTCAATGGTTTAGTTGTTGTGTGAAACGGGCAGTACAAATCAGCAACGCATAGGCCGGTCTGACGCCAGCTTGAGCGGTGAGCTTCAGGACACTTGCTCGGCCTCCAGTTCGGCCCAGAGTTCCTCGGCCCATTGCTTGATGGTCAGCGCCTCTTGCCAGCGGTCCGACAGCTCCAGGCCATCGGCACCAGTAATGGCGTAAGGCGGCGGCCCCAGCTCGCAGAGAAACACACAGGTGGCAGCGGCCGGGTTGCGCGCGCGCCAGTTGGCCATGCCTTCCTTCCACCAGTTTTTGAACTGCTGCACCCAGGGCTGATGCTGGGCAAAACCGATCTGAATCTGCACCTGCTCGGCGGTGGCGATCCGCCCTTGCAAGCAGTCGGTGCGCTCGTGAATACGCTGGATAAAACCCTGGTCGCGGGCGCTGATCGGCAGTGGAAACTCGCGGTCGACCACGAAGTGCGAGAGGTCGGCGGTCAGCCGCAATTCGGGAATCGCATCCAGCACTTCGAGGGTGAAATACAGGTCGTTGAGAATGCCGTTGCGGTGGGTTTCGAAGAGCAGCTCGAAGCCGTTTTCGCGCGCCTGTTCGAGCCAGCGATTGATCAGCGGGATGGCACCAGCCACGCTCACCGGCATGACCTGGGCGATGGTGTTGACCTTGGCCGCGTTCACCTCACGGGCGAAATCCAGCAACGGCTGCATCTCGTCCATACGCCGCGGGAACAGGTTGACCATGCTTTTCAGCCGGTACTTTTCGAACAGCGGCACGGTCTCGCGGTAATAGGCCAATTCGTCGGTATTGGGGTCCAGGCAGATGCCGGCAAAGCCCGCTTCGGCAGCCATGGCGAAGTTCTCTTCATGGCTGCGTTCAGGCTCGCTCGGATGCTTGAGCTCCATACCCCACAGCGATTGAAACACCTCTAGTTTTTGCATAGGGCCGCCGTCAGAAGGAAGTCAAAAACGAAGCGGCGTTACCACCACTGATATGCCCGCTTTGCAGCAGCGGCAGATAGTCCGGCGAATCCGCCGACGGACCTTCCATCATCACCACCCGCGACACCCGAAAGCGGTGGAAACTTTTCAACTGCGCCCTGAACGGAATCAGCATGCTGCGCTCAGCGCCATACAGCTCGCGATGCAGCGCCGGCAGGCGGTACCAGGGCGTGGTCGGTTTGGCGTGGTGGGCGTTGTGAAAGCCGAAGTTCAGTACCAGCACATTCACCCAGGGATGGCGCACCGATAGCAGGTTGCTGAAGGTATGCGCCTGCTCATAAGAGCGGTCACCCTTGAAGGGTGCCGGTGCTTTCTCGAACAGGGTGGGGGTGCCGCCGTAGTCATGCTGCGGCGCATCCATAAAGCGCAGCACCGTCATCATCAGCAGGTAGGCCACCGCGTAGAGCAACGCCGCGAAGGGAAAAAAACACAGCAAAGCGGCAAACAGACTGCCGCGCAGCACAATGAAACTCAGATTGCGCAGGCGCTGACTGCGGCGCTGGGGAATGATAAAGGCACCAAACACCATCACCCCGTGCATCAGCACGTCATGGGCGGGGATATAAAACCACTCCAGCAGCTGGATGGTTTTCAGCACCAACGGATGGCGGGCGAACCATTTGTCGTACTCGAACCAGATGATGTCGGCGTTATCCACATGGTGGCGGAAGTGCTTGAAGCGGATGTCTTCATAGGTGCCGTAGCAACTGCCGGTCACCCAGGTCAGCAGCTTGCCCAGGCGGGCATTGTGCTCGTTGTTTTTGAACACCGTGTTGTGCGCGCACTCATGCAGCAGGTAGCCGGCGATGACCATCGCGTGGGCCAGCCAGAGCATGGCCAGCAGGTTGATCGCCAGGTGCGGGCTGAACAACCCGACGATACCCAGGCCATAACCCGCCAGCACATAAGCCAGGGCCAGCCCGTGATAAAGCGCCCCGCGCGTTTCCTTGAACAGCTGTAACACCCCGTTATCCTCCTGATCGCGCCCGCTGGCGGGCATCTGCATGGGGCTCAGAGTGGCAAAAAGCCCAAGCCTGGGGATATCAAAAAAACAGCATGCCTGGTATGACTGGCACGCATACCAAAACTGCGCCGAGCCCCGCCATGAACCGCTTTCCGTCCCTCGATGCGTTGCGCACCTTTATGCTGGCGGCCACCTACCTGAATGTCAGCCGCACCGCCGAAGAACTGTGCCTGACCCAATCGGCCGTCAGCCGCCAGCTCAAGCAGCTGGAAGCGCAACTCGGTGTGCAGCTGTTCCACCGCACCAACCGCGGCCTGGCCCTGAGCGATAACGGCCACCGCTACTTGCAGCAGATCCACAAACCCATGCAGCAGATCCAGCGCGCCACCGCCGAGCTACTGCCCAGCGCTCGCACCCTGGCGCTGTTTGTCGATGGTGCCTTCGCCCACACCTGGCTGGTCAAACGCCTGCCGCAGTTTCGTGCGCAGTACCCGGATATCGAACTGGAGCTCAAGCTCGGTGCCTCGATGTTCAGCCTCACCGGCAGCCAGCTGGGCGCTGGTGTCGAGGTGCAGATCATTTTTGGCAGCCCGCCATGGCCGGGTTTCACTGCCCAGCCCCTGCTGCGCATGGAAGAGTTTCCGGTGTGCAGCCCGGCGCTGCTTAGCGGCCCTGTGGCTCTTGACACGCCAGCCGACCTGCTCCATCACACCCTGATCCACGAAGGCGACCGCAGCACCTGGCGGCGCTGGCTGGCCAGCGCCAACGCCCTGGCCTATGAAAGCTCGCGCGCCACTACCGCCCACGACTCCCTCACCTGCCTGAGCATGGCCATCGACGGCCAGGGCATCGCCATCGGCGACCCGCTGACCTGCGCCGACTACCTGGCCGCCGGCCTGCTGGTCAGGCCCTTCGATCACACGGTGCCACTGAGTGAAACCTTCTACCTGGTGGTCGCCGACGACCAGCGCAGCAGTCCCAGCGTGCAGATGTTTTGCCACTGGCTGCAGGGCCTGTTCGCGCCGCTGAGCTAGCGGTAACCCGTCGCCGAGTTGCCCGATTCCTTCAACTTTCTGCGCCGGATGCGATCCACAGGCAACACAGGGCCGCGCCGTTTGGAACTCGCCTGCATCCGGTCGCAAACACTGCAGAATCTGCCGCCGCCATTGGCCAGCCGCGGGGTTTCGGGCTTTAGTTTCAGGTGATGTCCGTATTTGGAGGCTCATGGAATGACTGCCGTGCAACTCGCTGACCTTATCGCGCTAAGGCCGCAAGGGGTTTCAGATTCCAGCTACATCGACCGCGTAATCAAAGCCCTGCGCACGCACCTGGGGCTGGACGTGGCATTTATCGCGCAGTTTCGCGTCGAAGACCGGGTGTTCACCCATGTCGATGCCGAAGGCCCCGCGCCCATCAAACCCGGTGACACCCTGCCGCCCGAAGCCGGCTACTGCCAGCGGGTGGTCGACGGCCTGCTACCCGAGCTGATCGCCGACACCGCGCTGTGTCCGCAGGCCATGGAGCTGCCGGAAACCACCGCGCTGCCCATCGGTGCCCACCTGAGCGTGCCCATCTGGCTCAGCGATGGCCGCCTCTACGGCACCCTCTGCTGCTTCGGCTACACCGCCGATGCCACCCTCAGTGAGCGCGATATCAGCGTGATGCGGGTATTCGCCGACCTGATCGCCGACCAGCTGGACAGCGAACTCAAACGCGTACGCGACCGCGTGCAAAAGCACCGGCGCATCTCGCAAGTGCTGGCCAGCGACCAGCCGACCATCGTCTACCAACCCATTCTTGCCGCGCAGACCCTGGAGCTGTGCGGCTGGGAGTGCTTGGCGCGCTTTAACACCCAACCCCAGCGCAGCCCCGATCAATGGTTTCTCGAAGCCGCCGATGCCGGCCTCGGTGTCGACCTGGAATTGCGCGCCATTCAGCGGGCAGTCAGAGCCCTGAACGACCTGCCGGAGCACACCTACCTGGCCCTCAACTGCTCGCCGCAACTGGTTTACAGCGGCCGCCTGAACCCCTTTCTACAAGACCTGCCGCCGCGCCGGCTGGTGCTGGAAATCACCGAACATGCTGCCGTGGCCGACTATGTGCGCCTCGAACAGGCGCTGGCACCGCTGCGCCAGCGTGGCGTGCGGCTGTCCATCGACGACACCGGCGCGGGCTACGCCAGCATGCGTCATATCCTCGAACTGAGCCCGGACATCATCAAGCTCGACATGAGCATTACCCAAGGCATCGACCACGACTTCAAACGCCGGGCGCTGGCGTCATCGTTGATTGCCTTTGCCCGGGAAACCGGCAGCAGCGTGGTGGCCGAAGGGGTGGAAACCGAGCAGGAGCTCGACACCTTGCGGATCTTGGGAGTGCACAAGGTGCAGGGTTATTTGCTGGGGCGGCCGCGGCCGCTCGCGGATGCGTTGGCGATGGGGCGCAAGAAGGTAGGGTAGGCGTGCCTTCAACCTTTGCGCTTGGCCCTGACCACCGGTGCAGACTTGCCCCCAGGCGACCTCCCCTCGCTGGCGGCGCGGTCAATCTCATAACCTCCGCGCTCCTCACTCACAGCGGCGGATATACGCTTGCCCTGAAGCACCTCCCAGCCCATGCACGCCAGAGCGATGTGATAGGGGATGGGATTGGGGCCCGAACTATAGGCGGTGATGGTGCGACGCGTCAGATGCAATGCCTCAGCAGCGCCCGTCAAGGACAAGCCATGGCGCTGCATCCATTCCTTGAAAGCACCCTTGGGCATGGCTTCTCCCGCTTGCTCCAGGGCCAACCGATAGAGCGTCGCGGCGGCCAGTTCGATATCGCCCGGCCAGACCAGATCGAAACCCCACTCGCCTACCTGCACCTGCCTGAACAGTTCGGCATCCTGTAAGGGTGCCAATACGCTGAAGGTTCTGATCAGCTCGGCCAGGTTCACGCCAAGCACGCGACCATCGTTCCAGGTAATGCGCAATGCCTGGCTGGCGGGTGCCGGCTCAACGGCGGTTATGCGTAATTTGCTGTTCATGGTGCTGTCCTGCCGTTTTGTTCGTTCCACACGCGAATCAGCGTGGCGTGGTTTTGCCGGGCCCAATCGAGTGCGGCCTTGAGTGCCCGGGTCGAGCGGCCGGGAGCCGCGAGAGTCACGTTGGGCCATGGATGGCCCATCGGGACGGCCCCTGGAGCAACGACGGAGCGGAGACCCTCGCTCCGTCGTTGTTCCGGGGGGCAGCGAGATGGCCCGCGCCCTCATGGACGCCTGCCCCCCAGCGGTATAAGCCAATAAAAAACGGGGCCTCGAAGGGCCCCGTTCTTATTCGCAAGCGGACGTCTACACGCAGTGCATCTGCTTCGGATCGTTCTCCACCAACCAGGTGCTCAGCGCCAGATTGATGCGTTGTTGCCAATCGCCACCAGCCGCGCGAAAGGCTTTAAGCACTTCCGGGTCGAGTTGCAGCTGCACGTCTTCATGCCGTTGCGCCGGCTGGGTCAGCCGCGCTCGCGCCGCCGCAGCGGCCTGGGGGTCGCCAAAGAGCTCTTCGAGCAGCTCGTCAGTGCTTTGTAGTTCAGTCATGCGTTGCCCTCTGCCGACCGCTGTGCCCGGCCGGCTCGCTTCAATTCTTCTTTCCACACGCTTGTATCCAGAATTACACACACATGGCTCCGACTCCCGCCGCTGGCCAGGAGTTCAGGCTAATCGACCACTAGCAGGGCAAAACGTGACACAGGTTGAATCGAAGCTGCGCTGTCAGGCCGGTTTGCTGAGTACCGACTGCAACATATCCATCAACGCCTGCGGACCATAGGGCTTGCTCAGCAGGTGGATGTCCGGGGTGAGCTGGTGGTTGCGGGAGATGATGTCGCGGGTGTGGCCGGAAGTGAACAGCACGGGAATCACCGGCTGCTGCAGCTTGGCCCAGGCGGCCAGGTCGGCGCTTTTGACCGTGCCGGGCATCACCACATCGGTGAAGATCAGGTCGATATGCGCGCCGCTTTGCAGAACTTCCATGGCCCCATCGCCATTGGCAGCCAGCAGCACCTTGTAGCCCAGCTGCTGCAACAGCTCGTCAACGGTGGAGCGCACGTCGGCGTTGTCTTCCACCACCAGAATGGTTTCCCCGCCGGCCACCTGGAACGCTATCGGGGTCGTCGCAGGCTGAAGGTTTTCCGCCAGGGTGCTGCGCGGGAAATACAGGTGCACGGTGGTGCCCAGGCCTAGTTGGCTGGTCATATCGATATGACCGCCGCTCTGTTTGACGAAGCCAAACACCATGCTCAGGCCCAGCCCGGTGCCATGGCCGTTGGGTTTGGTGGTGAAGAAGGGCTCGAAGGCATGCCCCAGCACATCGGCACTCATACCGCCGCCGCTGTCGGCGATGGACAGGTGCACGTAGTCACCCGTCACAATCTCTTTGCCTTCGCAGAAAGCGGCGTCCAGCACCACGTTATCGGCGTGAATGCGGATGGTGCCTTCGCCATGCATGGCGTCGCGGGCGTTGAGCGCCAGGTTGAGCAGGGCGTTTTCCAGCTGATTGCGGTCCAGGTGCACGCTCCAGGGATCGGCGGTCAGCTGCAGGTCGATATGAATCATCTCGCCCAAGGCCCGTTGCAGCACTTCGCCCAGGCCGTCATACAGGCTGCGCAGGCTGTACACCGCCGGCGACAGCGGTTGCTGGCGGGCAAAGGCGAGCAGTTGCGAGGACAGTTTTGCGCCCTTTTCCACCGCTGCCAGCGCCGAGCCCAAGCGCCGCTGCACATTGGCGTTGTCCGGTTCCTGGCGGGCCAGCAGGTGCAGGTTGGAGGCGATCACTTGCAGCAGGTTGTTGAAGTCGTGGGCCACACCGCCGGTAAGGCCACCGATGGCTTCCAGCTTCTGCGCCTGACGCAGACGCGCTTCAACTTCCGAGCGCGCCTGCACTTCGGCCTCCACCCGCTGCTCCAGGGTGCGGGTCAGTTGCAGCAGCGATTCTTCGGCCACCTTGCGTTCATGAATATCGAAAATCAGCCCGGGAAAGCGCAGCGCTTTGCCGTGCTCATCGAACTCACAGCGCCCGCTCGCTTGCACCCACAGGTAGTCGCCATTGGGGCGACGAATGCGGTACTCGGCGTTATACGGGCCACCCTGTTCGAGGGTGTATTGCACCAGGCGGTCGACGCGGGGGAAGTCGTCGGGGTGGATCACCGCATTGGCACCCTCGATGGGCAGATCGTCCAGCGGCTGATCCAGCGGATAGGAGAAGGTGCGGGCAAAACGCTCATCGCCGGACAGCTGATTGTTGGCGACATCCCAGACGAAGGAGCCCAACAAGGCACCGGCGTTGAGGGCCAGTTGCAAGCGCTCATCGGCGGCATGAAACGCGCTTTCGGCTTCATTGCGCTGACGTTCGGAAATCACATGGGCCGTGGTTTCGACCACTATGGCGATAACGCCGGCGGGGGTGCCGTTATCGTCGCTTACCGGGCTGTAATAAAGGTCCATCCAGACCTCTTCCGGCTGGCCGTTGCGCAGCAGGATCAGGTCTTTTTTCTGATAGGCCAGGGTACCGCCGGCCAGGCACACGTTGACGATATTGCGATTGAACTCGGCGATTTCCGGCCAGCCCAGCTCCACCGGGGTGCCAAGCAGATAGGGGTGGCGGCCGCCGGCGAACTCGGCGTAGGCATCGTTGTAGATCATGTAGCCGGGGCGGCTCCATAGCATCACCAGGGGCACGGGGGATGCCAACAGCATCTGCACGTTGGTGCACAGGCTTTTGGACCAGGTATCGATGGCACCCAGGTCGGTGCCCGACCAGTCGAACGCACGGATGCGCTCAGCCATCTCCCCGCTCCAGCCTGCGCATGCGTGGCTGTCCATTAGAAAAGACATCGTCCTACCCCACCCCGAAAACCTGCGACCGTGCCCACGAGTCACTGCGGGTTTGGAGCGCTACTGCTGCGGAAAATTCACTGAGTTTTTTCAGGCCTTATTGCCCGTTAGCCAATCTACCGATTCGTACTGGAAGCGGCGACTGGCGCAAGGCGGATAATCGCCTTTCGGCGAGCCTGAATATAGGTATAGAGCAGCTGCTGGATACAGGAAATACGCGGCGCAGAGTCAGCGCGGCTTTTGGCGTTTGCTGATTTTCACCGCAGCAATAACGACGGCGATGCAGCCGAAGATGCGCTGGGTATCTTCTCCGAGCGCGAACAAGCCTTTGCCGCCCGCTCCAGTCCGACTCTGCAAACCCACAGCAAGGTCGTTGTGGTGAGTCAGGAGCAGAATTCCAAATGCAAACAGCAGCAGATAGGGCCAGGTATCAAGAAGAAAGGTTTTAATTAAGCAGCCCTCACAGCCAGAAAGCCTTACGGTTGTTGTGACGTAGCAAAGTCGCAATCGCAGCAGACTTCATCCATTCACCCCTGAAAAATCCAAACCGTGGCGCGTTTATACCGAGCTTGGCGCTTACTGCCCTGGTCGCTGCAAACAGCGCCGATAACGCTCATCCACGCGCTGGGCGAACCAGGCTGTGGTGAGCTTACGGGTGATCTTCGGGCTTTGCAGGGTGATGCCGGGGAGCACTGCGCGCGGCACCGGCTTGCCGGCGCGCTGGTCGGCAAGTTGGTACAGGTCGGCATACAGGTCGGTGTCTTCGAACTCCAGGGTTTCGCCTTTTTCCAGGGCGCGGCGCAGCGCGGTGTCGCTGGCACCCAGGCGTTTTCCCAAGGTGCGCAGGGCTTTTTCAGTGGAGCTGGGCAGCAGGGAGCCGGGCACCAGCAGGTCGCCATCCAGCGCCAGTTCGATGCCGGTCAACTGGCTGACTGCACGCTGAAACGCGGCGTTGCGGCTGGCGTACCAGCCGGCGTTGAAGTCGGCGAAGCGGTACAGCGGCTCAGCGTAGTCGGCTGGGTAACCGAGCAAATGGGCGATGCCGAAGTACATTCCGCCGCGGCGGCTGAACACTTCCTGACGCAGGCTGCCGTTGTAGCTATAGGGGTACTCGCGCGCGTGCTGTTCGGCAAACGCGATGCTCACCTGCATCGGCCCGCCGGTATGCACCGGGTTGAAGGTGCCGAACAGTTGCCCGCCCAGGGGCACCATGCCGATGAAGTCATCAAAGATCGCACTCAGCTGTTTTTCACTGCGCACGGCCGCCAGGCGTTCGTTGTAGGTCTTGCCGGTGGGCGATGGCAGTTGCAGCGCGGCGCTCACCAGAAAACCCGGAATGTGCAGACGGCTGGCGCGCCGGTCGATTTCCTGCCGGGCGATCTTGCCCAGGCCGGGCACCTGAGGGTCTGCCTGGAAGGTGGACTCCTGCTCAGTAACCGCCAGCACGGCACAGAGGTTTTCGCTGCTGGCGTCGAGCTTCTGGGTAGTGAAGGCCACCTGAATGTCCGTGGCCCAACCGGAGCGGTCGCTGAGCGTGCCCGGCAGCAGTTTCAGCACCTTGCTGTGGATTTCCGCCGGGCTGGGTTGTGGCGGCTGCACCGTGCGCGAGCCGCACCCGGCCAGCGCCAAGGCGGCGAAAACCAGCAGCCATTCACTGCGTATCAATGTTGACGGCATATAACCTTCCAATGGGGCGCGCGCAGAGAAGACAAGCGTAACCGCCCACGGTTCGCTTCGCGTGGATGTGTACGTTCGTCGAATTCTTCCCCGGGAATTCGGGTTGCACCTTTTCCCCAAAACCGTCTGAAACGATCCATTTTGTAGCAACGAAAACCCCACCAATGCCGCGACGCACCGCATGAGTGCAGAAAGGTAACGTCTCGCTAAACCGCGCAAATCAAGGCTTACAGCGCTTCGGCAAAAAATGGTTGCGCCTAGTTGCACCTTTGACTTCCAGCGGGTTTAATCCACGCTGAATTTGCACCGCACAGGCGCTGTGAAAAACGCTGCCCGACTGCGCGCAGCCGTTTTCCCACCGCCGGGCTCGACCCTTCAGGAAAAACCAATGGCCACTACCACCCTTGGCGTAAAACTCGACGACGCCACCCGCGAGCGTCTCAAGCTGGCAGCCCAGTCGATCGACCGCACGCCGCACTGGCTGATCAAGCAGGCGATCTTCAATTACCTGGAACAGTTGGAAGGCGGTCTGACTCCGCCGGAACTGTCCGGTATCGCTGCCGCCCTGGGTGAAGAGCCGTTGGAAGCCCTGAGCGATCAGGGCCTGCAATGCTTCCTGGATTTCGCCGAAAGCATCCTGCCGCAATCAGTGCTGCGCGCCGCCATCACCTCCGCTTACCGTCGCCCGGAGCCGGAAGCGCTGGCCATGTTGCTGGAGCAGGCCCGTCTGCCGAAGGCACAAGCCGAGGCCACCAACAAGCTGGCCATGGGTATCGCGGAAAAACTGCGCAACCAGAAAAATGCCGGTGGCCGTCAGGGCCTGGTGCAGGGCTTGCTGCAGGAGTTTTCCCTGTCCTCCCAAGAAGGTGTCGCGCTGATGTGCCTGGCCGAGGCGCTGCTGCGCATTCCGGACAAGGCCACCCGTGACGCGCTGATCCGCGACAAGATCAGCAACGGCAACTGGAGCCAGCACCTGGGCAACAGCCCGTCGATGTTCGTCAACGCCGCTTCGTGGGGTCTGTTGATCACCGGAAAATTGGTGGCCACCCACAACGAAGCCGGCTTGGCCACGTCGCTCAACCGCTTGATCGGCAAAGGCGGCGAGCCGCTGATTCGCAAGGGCGTGGACATGTCCATGCGCCTGATGGGCGAGCAGTTCGTTACCGGCGAAACCATCGCCGAAGCGCTGGCCAACGCCACCAATATGGAAAGCAAAGGCTTCCGTTACTCCTACGATATGCTCGGCGAAGCGGCCCTCACCGACGCCGATGCCAAACGCTACCTGGCTTCCTACGAGCAGGCGATTCACGCCATCGGCAAGGCCTCCCACGGCCGTGGCATTTATGAAGGCCCGGGCATTTCCATCAAGCTGTCGGCACTGCACCCGCGCTACAGCCGCGCGCAGTACGAGCGGGTGATGGATGAGCTGTACCCGATCCTGCTCAGCCTTACGCAACTGGCCAAGCAATACGACATCGGTCTGAATATCGACGCTGAAGAAGCCGACCGCCTGGAGCTGTCGCTGGATCTGCTCGAGCGCCTGTGCTTTGACCCATCGCTGGCTGGCTGGAACGGTATCGGTTTTGTCATTCAGGCCTACCAGAAGCGTTGCCCGTATGTGATCGACTATGTGATCGATCTGGCCAAGCGCAGCCGCCATCGCCTGATGATCCGTCTGGTGAAGGGCGCGTACTGGGACAGCGAAATCAAACGCGCCCAGGTCGACGGCCTGGAAGGCTACCCGGTGTACACCCGCAAGCCGTACACCGACGTTTCCTACATTGCCTGTGCGCGCAAACTGCTCGCCGTGCCAGAAGCCATCTACCCGCAATTCGCCACCCACAACGCCCATTCGTTGTCGGCCATCTACCAGCTCGCCGGGCAGAACTACTACCCCGGCCAGTACGAGTTCCAATGCCTGCACGGCATGGGCGAACCGCTGTACGAGCAAGTGGTGGGCAAGGTGGCCGATGGCAAGCTGAACCGACCGTGCCGTATCTACGCTCCGGTGGGCAGCCATGAAACCCTGCTGGCCTATCTGGTTCGCCGCCTGCTGGAAAACGGCGCGAATACCTCGTTCGTCAACCGCATCGCCGACCACAGCATCTCGATCAAAGAACTGGTGCTAGACCCAGTGGCGCAGATCGAGCAGATGGCCGCCGCCGAAGGTGGCCTGGGCCTGCCGCACCCGCGAATCGCCCTGCCGCGCGCCCTGTACGGCGACGCCCGCTTGAACTCCGAAGGCATCGACCTGGCCAACGAACACCGTCTGGGTTCGCTGTCCTCCGCCTTGCTGAGCAGCACCAACAACCGTTATGTGGCGCTGCCGATGCTCGGTTGCGACACCCCGGCACCGGGTGCCGCCGAAGCGGTGAAAAACCCTTCCGACCACCGCGACACCGTCGGCCATGTCAGTGAAGCCAGCGAAGCCGATATCAAAAGTGCGGTGCTCTGCGCGGTCTCCAGCGGGCAGATCTGGCAGGCCACCACGCCGGACGAACGTGCCACCGTACTGGAACGCGCCGCCGACCAGATGGAAGCGGAAATGCAGCAACTGATGGGCCTGCTGGTGCGTGAAGCCGGCAAGACCTTCGCCAACGCCATCAGCGAGGTGCGTGAAGCGGTGGACTTCCTGCGTTATTACGCCGCCCAGGCGCGTGATTTCTTCAGCAATGACAGCCACCGCCCACTGGGCCCGGTGGTGTGCATCAGCCCATGGAACTTCCCGCTGGCGATTTTCTCCGGCCAAGTCGCCGCTGCCCTGGCTGCCGGTAACACCGTACTGGCCAAACCGGCCGAGCAAACGCCGCTGATCGCCGCCCAGGCCGTGCGCATTCTGCTCGAAGCCGGGGTTCCCGGCGGTGCCGTGCAACTGCTGCCGGGCCGTGGCGAAAGCGTCGGTGCCCGTCTGATTGCCGATGAGCGGGTGCGTGGCGTGATGTTTACCGGTTCCACCGAAGTGGCCGGCATCATTCAGCGCAATATCGCCGGCCGCCTGGACGCCCAGGGCCGCACCATTCCGCTGATCGCCGAAACCGGCGGCCTCAACACCATGATCGTCGACTCCTCGGCCCTCACCGAGCAGGTGGTGGTGGACGTGGTCAGCTCGGCCTTCGACAGCGCCGGCCAGCGTTGCTCGGCCCTGCGTGTGCTCTGCGTGCAGGAAGATGTGGCCGACCGGGTGATCGATATGCTCAAGGGTGCCATGGCCGAATACGTCCTCGGTAACCCCGAGCGCCTGAGCACCGACGTCGGTCCGGTGATCGATGCCGAAGCCAAGGCCGGTATCGAAGCGCATATCGCCGCGATGCGCGAAAAAGGTCGCACGGTGTTCCAGGCCGCCCGCGCCAAAGGCGACGAGATCAAACGCGGCACCTTTGTGATGCCGACCCTGATCGAGCTGGACAGCTTCAGCGAGCTGCAACGGGAGATCTTCGGCCCGGTGCTGCACGTGGTGCGCTACCAGCGCGCCAACCTGGCCAGCCTGCTGGAGCAGATCAATGCCAGCGGCTACGGCCTGACCCTCGGCGTGCACACCCGCATCGACGAGACCATCGCCCAGGTGGTGAGCACTGCCAAGGTCGGCAACCTGTATGTGAACCGCAATATCGTTGGTGCGGTGGTCGGCGTGCAGCCATTCGGCGGTGAAGGTCTGTCCGGCACCGGTCCGAAAGCCGGCGGCCCGCTATATATGTACCGCCTGCTGTCCACCCGTCCGCAGGACGCCGTGGCCAAACAACTGAGCGGCTCCAGCAAGCTGCCCGCCGAACAGAGCCAGGCTCTGCAGGCCTTCGACGACTGGGCCGCGCAGCAGGAACCGGATGTGGCCGCGCTCAGCGCGCAGTTCAACGAACTGGCGCAAAGCGGCAGCGTGCATGTACTGCCCGGCCCGACTGGCGAGCGCAACACCTACAGCCTGCTGCCACGTGAGCACGTGCTGTGCCTGGCGGAAGAGCGCAGCGAACTGCTGGTGCAACTGGCGGCCGCCCTGGCGGTTGGTAGCCAGGTGATCTGGCAAGAGCAGCCACTGACCCAGGAACTGCTCAAGGCACTGCCCAAAGAAGTGCAGAAACGCATCCAACTGATCAGCGACTGGAGCAGCAGCGCCTTGAGCTTCGACGCCATCCTGCACCACGGCGACTCCGATCAGCTGCGCGCCGTGTGCGAACTGGCGGCGCAACGCAAAGGCGCAATCATCGGTGTGCATGGCCTGAACAAAGGCGAGACAGATATTCCGTTGGAGCGTCTGTTGATCGAGCACGCGCTGAGCATCAACACCGCTGCGGCGGGGGGTAATGCGTCGTTGATGACGATTGGCTAAACCAACGCATCGTCGTCCCAGCGTAGGCTGGGACCCAGAATTTCGGATTGAACCAAATCCTGCAAGATTCTGGGTCCCAGCCTACGCTGGGACGACGGATGTTTTGAGATGGAATTTTGAATTGAACCCCGCGGCCTTCGGGCCGCACCCAGGCTCTTGCTGCAAGGGCCTGACCCTGGCCGAGGCGGCACTCACCCGAGTCGCTGCCAACGCCACGCGTGCCGCATCCATTGCGAGGGCTATCCGCCCAGCGGCGCGCGCCTTCCCTAGCGCACTTCGGTGCCCTGCGCCGGCTTACCCAGCCGGTGCGGGATTTTAGGTTTCTGCGTAAACAAAAAAGCTCGCGGCTAAAGCCGCTCCTACGAATCGCACCATCCGTAGGAGCGGCTTCAGCCGCGAGCTTTTGTTTCCTGGGTTGGCGGTACCTACCCAGGAGATCCGCGTCAACGATTGGCGGTTGGCTGTACCTGAGCCAATTCGCCCTTGGCTTCAGCTTCGCTGTTGAGCTTGGCCAGACGCGCGGTGAGTTCGGCCAGTTGGCTGTCTTTGAGTACGATCAGGCGCTGCAGTTTATCCAGCTGCGATTGCAGGTCTGCCACGCGGCTGGACAGTTCTTCACCTTCGCGACGGGCCTGGGCCAGCTCTTCCTGGGTGATTGCCAGACGGTTGTCGGCTTCCTGCTTGGCCGCGGCCTTGCTGCCTTTGGCACCGTCTTTATGTTCGGCACGACCGCTGCCCTGCTCGCCAACCAGGCTGAGTTTGTCGCTGGCCGCTGGGGTGGCGGGGGCACTGCCGGCTTCGCTGCGTTTGCGCGCATCGAGTTGGGCCAACGCTTCAGTGCGACCCGTGGCGTGCAGTTGTTCGCGGTTGGGCAGCTGCAGGTTTTGCGCAGTCTTCATCCGGTTGATATCGCCGTTGTTGAAGGCGTCCGGGTTCATACGCTGAATCGCCAGCATGGCCTGGTGCGGCGAGGCGTCACCACGGATGGCCTGGGCGATATCCCACAGGCGGTCGTTGTTACGGGTGCGGTACTGGCCACCGGCGACCGGGCCTTCTGCCGTCGAACTGGCCGCGACCGCTGGCGCAGTAGCGGCTGCAGGGGCTGTGGCGGCAACGGCTGGAGCTGCAACCGGTGCCTTGGCTTTCACCGCTGGGGCGGCACTGGCGACTGGCGCACTGACAGGGGCTGGTGCCGCAAAGGCGTAGTTCGGCGGGTCGATCAGCAGACTGTACTCACGCAGCTGCAGGCCGTCGGGGGAAACCACTTCGACGAGGAAATTCAGGTACGGCTCGGTGATCGGGCGGGTGGAGGTCACCCGGATCATGCTCTGCCCTTTGGCATTGAGCTTGGTCTCGAACTGCAGCGCCAGCACCGCGCCATCGCGCTCGATGCCGGCTTTTTTGAAGGCTTCCGGCGAGGCCAGGCGCACTTTCAGCTCTTCGGGGCCCAGTTCACGCACGCCTTGCAGGTCGATCTGCGCCCGCAGCGGCTGGCTCAGGCTGGACAACACCTGGGCCTCGCCCACGCTCAGGGCCAGGGCGGCATTCGGCAACAGGGTGGCCGAGGCCAAGGCCAAAGCCGTCAGCAGGCGGGGGTACTTCTTGAGCATGTCGGCTCTCCTCATCGTTGACCACGCAGGGCGCGTGCGGCCGCGCATGATGGCGAGGTTGCCGTGGAGGAATTGCGCGCTCTGGCACAGGCTGGCGAAAGCGCCACAAGGGAAGGCTGAAATTGTGCAGCAGGTACGGAAAAAACCACGAAGGTGTCGCACTTGATGAACCCACCACCGTCGTCCCAGCGTAGGCTGGGACCCAGAATTTCGGATTGGTCGGTGAATGCCTGGTCGATTCTGGATTCCAGCCTTCGCTGGAATGACGGTGATTGATGGGTGGGTGC
This sequence comes from Pseudomonas sp. TE3786, assembly GCF_054057335.1. Taxonomy (NCBI): domain Bacteria; kingdom Pseudomonadati; phylum Pseudomonadota; class Gammaproteobacteria; order Pseudomonadales; family Pseudomonadaceae; genus Pseudomonas; species Pseudomonas sp. TE3786. Next base: position 263,543 of record NZ_JBSRZF010000004.1, on the reverse strand, counting down.
CTATCAGGACGCGATACTGCTCTGCTCCCGCAGCAACTTCACAAAATGCTCCGCCGCCAACGGCCGGCTGATCAGAAAGCCCTGAAGCTCGTCGCAGCGCTGGGTTTTGAGGAAGTCCATCTGCGCCTGGGTTTCCACCCCTTCGGCAACCACTTTCAGCTCCAGGCTGTGGGCCATGGCGATAATGGCGCGGGTAATGGCGGCGTCTTCGCCGTTGGCCGACAGGTCGCGGATAAACGACTGGTCGATCTTCACGAAATCCACCGGGAAACGCTTGAGATAGCTCAGTGACGAATAACCGGTGCCGAAGTCGTCGATGGCCAGTTTGACCCCCATCTGCCGCAGCTGGTGGAAGGTGCTGATGACGTTCTCGACGTTATCCAGCAGCTGGCTTTCGGTCAGCTCCAGCTCGAGCAAATGCGGTGCCAGGCCGGTTTCGTCGAGCACCTGGCGCACCAGGCTGGTGAGGTTGCCCTGGCGCAGCTGATGCACCGAGAGGTTGACCGACACGCGGATGTCCGCCAGCCCCAGCACCTGCCATTCCCGCGCCTGGCGGCAGGCCTGACGCAGGACAAACTCACCAATCGGAGCGATCAGCCCGGTTTCTTCGGCCAGACCGATAAAGTCGCTCGGCGGCACCAGGCCCAGCTCCGGGTGACGCCAGCGCACCAAGGCTTCGGCCGACGCCAGGGTGTCGCTGGCCAGGCACAGTTTCGGTTGGTAGAAGACTTCCAACTGCCCCAGCTCGATGCCTTTGCGCAGTTGGTTTTCCAGTTGCAGACGCTCCAGGGTGCAGGCCTGCAGGTTGTCGGTGAAGAACTGGAAGGTGTTGCCGCCCAGGTGTTTGGCGTGCTGCATGGCCATGTTCGCCTGGCTGATCAGCGCGCTGATTTCCCGCGCGTTGTCCGGCAGCAGGCTGATACCGATGGAGGCGCTGACCACCAGCTCCTGCCCACCCACGGTCATCGGCATGCGCAGTTTGGTCAGCAGGCGGCTGGCCAATCGCGCAAGGTTGGACAGGCTGCCGTAGCTGTCGAGGATCACCGCGAACTCATCGCCGGACAGCCGTGCCAGGGTGTCGGCTTCCGGCATCGCCTGGGTCAGACGGCGGCTCATCTGGCGCAGCAACTGATCGGCCACTTCATGGCCGAGGCTGTCGTTAAGCATCTTGAAGCGGTCGAGGTCGATGTGCAGCAGCGCCAGGGTCCGGTCACCGTGGCGGGCACGCTGACAGGCTTCATGCAGCCGCCCCTTGAACAGGGTGCGGTTGGCCAGACCGGTGAGTTCGTCGTAATGCGACAGATACCGCAGGCGCTCTTCGGCTTCGCGCCGCGAGGTCAGGTCGGCAAAGAAGCCGACGATATGGCTGACCCGTCCACGGCTGTCGCGCACCACGTTGAGTTGCAGCCATTGCGGGTAAAGCTCGCCGTTCTTGCGGGTTTCCACCAGCTCGCCCTGCCATTTGCCGCTGTGTTCCAGCTCCTGGCGGATCACTTCGTATTGGCGGCGGGTGTCGCGGCTACCGATCATCCGCGCCACGCTCTGGCCGTGAACTTCTTCGGCGCTGTAGCCGGTAACGTCGCTGTAGGCCTGGTTGACCGCCAGCACCTTGTAGTCCGGGTCGAGGATGATGATGCCTTCGCTGGCCGCCTCGAACACGATGCCGGCCAGGCGCTGTTCTTCATCGCGGCTTTTCCACGCGGTGATATCCCGACGGGTGCCAAGCATCCGCGTGACACGGCCACTGGCATCGCGCTCGACGGCGCGGCCACGGTCTTCGATCCACAGCCATTGGTTGCTGGCGTGGCGCACGCGGTATTCGATCTGGTAGCCGTCGGACAGGCCCTTCATATGCTCCACCAGGGTGCGGCGCAGCAACGGCAGGTCTTCGGGGTGCAGGCGCGGCTTGAGGTCGCGCAGCATCACGGTGATGCCTTCGGGGTCGAGGCCGAAGATTTCTTTCAGGCGCGAGTGGTGGACTTCGTCGCTGATCAGGTTCCAGTCCCACATCCCCAGCTCGCTGGCCTCCAGCGCCAGGGCCAGGCGCGCTTCGCTTTTGCTCAGGGCATGGCTGGCGGCATCCAGTTCCAGGGTGCGCTGGGCCACGCGCATTTCCAGGTCGTTGTGGGCATCGCGCAGTTCGCGTTCGGCGCGGCAGCGCTGTTCGATCTCGCGGGCCAGTTCGCCATTCAGGCCCTCGGCCTGGCCTTTGGCATGTTCCAGGCGGCTGATCAGCGCCTGGTTATGGAAACGCTGCACCAGGCTGCGCTGCACCAGGCGGTTGATCTGCCAGGCCACCACCAGCAAGGCACCAAACAGAATCAGGCCAAGTACGCCCCAGCCCTGCTGCAGCAGCTCGCCATTGAGCAACAGGTAAGCAACCGACGGCACCAGGCAGGGCAAGGCGAAGGTGAGGAAAGCGGTGAGGCTGACGGCGTAGGCGACGCTAGCGGAAAGAATCGCGGCGCTGATCAGGCCGAACATCAGTACCTGCTCGAAAAACGCATCCGGCGGCACCAGGGCAATCGCCCCCACCGCCAGGGCCACGCCCGAGGCAAAGGCACCGAGCAGAAACATCTGCCGCCACATCGGTTTGGCCTGGCGCGAGGGCAACGCAGCGTTAAAGGCGGCCACCTGGATCAAGCGCAGCACTGCCAGCGCCACCACGCCGACCAACCAGCCGGCGAGCAGCAGATCACCTCGCGGTGCCCATAGCAAATAGGCACAGGCCAGCGCGCAGAGCAGCATAAACAGGGTGGGAATGCGTGAGCCCTCGTATAACAAACGAGTGCGTTCTACGGCGATGTCGGTGGCAAACAGCTGGCGGATGTCTCGATCGGTCTCTGCCAGGGGCAGTTCGAGAGGTAGCCTGGAATTAGCGGTCATAGGCCCTTTTCTTGTAATGGTTATGCCTAGTCGTGGCCGGAGCATACACAAGCCGCGCCCATCGCCCAAGGCTCAATCACGGCATTTTCGCCGTGAATACCCATTACTTTCGATAGGCCGCCACTACGCCTCGGGCTGACCGGCCGGTCGTCGGTGCACGCATTGGTCTTGCCACGTTTGCCCTGACCACCCCGGCCCCCTAGAATGCCGCGATGCGCGACGATCTCTCCTTTCTGCTGAATTCCCTCAACGACGCTCAACGCCAGGCAGTAGCTGCCCCGCTTGGGCGTCAGTTGGTCCTGGCCGGCGCTGGTTCCGGCAAAACCCGTGTGTTGGTGCACCGTATCGCCTGGCTTATCCAGGTGGAAAACGCCTCGCCGCATTCGATTCTGTCGGTGACTTTCACCAACAAGGCGGCTGCCGAGATGCGTCATCGCATTGAGCAGTTGCTGGGGCTGAACCCGGCCGGCATGTGGGTGGGTACCTTCCACGGCCTGGCGCACCGCTTGTTGCGGGCGCACTGGCAGGAAGCCGGGCTGAGCCAGAGCTTCCAGATTCTCGACAGCGACGACCAGCAACGCCTGGTCAAGCGGGTGATCCGCGAGCTGGGCCTGGATGAACAACGCTGGCCGGCACGCCAGGCCCAGTGGTTTATCAATGGCCAGAAAGACGAAGGCCTGCGGCCCAAACATATCCAGCCCAGCGGCGATATGTTCCTGGCCACCATGCGCAGCATCTACGAGGCCTACGAAGCGGCCTGCCTGCGCGCCGGGGTTATCGACTTCTCCGAACTGCTGCTGCGCGCCCTCGACCTGTGGCGCGACCACCCAGGCCTGCTGGAGCACTACCAGCGCCGCTTCCGCCATATCCTCGTGGACGAGTTCCAGGACACCAACGCCGTGCAATACGCCTGGCTGCGCCTGCTCGGCAAAGGCGGCGACAGCCTGATGGTGGTGGGCGATGACGACCAGTCGATCTACGGTTGGCGCGGGGCCAAGATCGAAAATATTCACCAGTACTCCAGCGACTTCCCGGATGCGCAAACCATCCGCCTGGAGCAGAACTACCGCTCCACGGCGAGCATCCTCAAGGCGGCCAACGCGCTGATCGTCAACAACAGCGGACGCCTGGGCAAAGAGCTGTGGACCGATGGCGGGGAAGGCGATGCCATCAGCCTGTACGCCGCGTTCAACGAGCACGACGAAGCCCGTTACGTGGTGGAAACCATCGAAGACAACCTGCGCAAGAACGGCTTGCTGCGCAGTGAAATCGCCATTCTGTACCGCTCCAACGCCCAATCGCGGGTGCTCGAAGAAGCCTTGCTGCGGGAGAAGATTCCCTACCGCATCTATGGCGGCCAGCGCTTCTTCGAACGCGCCGAAATCAAGAACGCCATGGCCTACCTGCGCCTGCTCGAAGGCCGTGGCAACGATGCGGCCCTGGAACGGGTGATCAACGTGCCGGCCCGTGGCATTGGCGAGAAAACCGTCGAAGCGATCCGCGACCACGCGCGCCACAGCGACCTGTCGATGTGGGAAGCCTTGCGCCAACTGGTCGCCAACAAAGGCGTTACCGGCCGCGCGGCGACTGCCCTGGGCGGTTTTATCGAGCTGATCGAGAATCTGGCTGCCAAGGTCATGGATATGCCCCTGCACCTGATGACTCAGACGGTCATCGAGCAGTCCGGCCTTATTACCTATCACAAGGAAGAAAAAGGCGAAAAAGGCCAGGCCCGGGTGGAAAACCTTGAGGAATTGGTCAGCGCCGCGCGCAACTTCGAGAACAACGAAGAAGACGACCTCAGCCCGCTGGCGGCCTTCCTCGGCCATGCCTCGCTGGAGGCCGGCGACACCCAGGCCGACGAACACGAAGACAGCGTGCAGCTGATGACCCTGCACAGCGCCAAGGGCCTGGAATTCCCCCTGGTGTTTCTGGTGGGCATGGAAGAAGGCCTGTTCCCGCACAAGATGAGCCTGGAAGAACCCGGCCGCCTTGAGGAAGAACGCCGCCTGGCCTATGTGGGCATTACCCGGGCCATGCAGAACCTGGTGCTGACCTACGCCGAAACCCGTCGCCTGTACGGTAGCGAAACCTACAACAAGGTCTCGCGTTTCGTCCGCGAAGTGCCACCGGCGCTGATCCAGGAAGTGCGCCTGTCCAACAGCGTCAGCCGCCCGTACGGCAGCAGCAACAAGGGCGCAAACACCAGCAGCATGTTCGCCAATGCCGAAGTGCCGGATACCGAATTCCGTCTCGGCCAGGCAGTGAAACATGCCCTGTTTGGCGAAGGCGTGATCCTTAACTTCGAAGGTGCCGGCGCGCAGGCGCGGGTGCAGGTGAACTTTGCGGCTGAGGGCAGTAAGTGGCTGATGATGGGGTATGCCAAGCTCGAACCGCTTTGAGCCCTGCGTTTTCTGTTAGAACCTATCGCGGCTAAAGCCGCTCCTACGGGTTACGCATAACCCGTAGGAGCGGCTTTAGCCGCGATGCTTTTTCCGGTCGAAAGGATTCTCGCCGTGCGTTTCACTCCTGTATTGGCTTTGCTCACTTCCTTTCTGCTTCCACATAGCGCCTGGGCCGCCTGGTTTGGTAAAGACGGCCCAGCGCTGTCGGTCGAGCGCAAGGTTAGCCAGAACCGCGACTGGAACACCGGCATGCTGCGCGATGAGGTGAGCTTCACCCTGCGCATGAACGGCCGCACCCTCAGTGACGAAAAACTCGCCACAGCCATCGGCGCTGCCGGGACCGAGGATCGCCTGGGCACGCTCTGGGACGCGGTCAGCGCCGGGCCCAACGATGTCCTAGTGCTGTTCGGCATCGACGGCAATTACCAGTTGGCCAGTCTGCATGTGCAAGACAATCGCCTGAGCGGCCAGCTGCTGCTCAAGGACGTCACCCAGAATTGGTTCACCGATGCGCGCATGGCTGGCTGGGTGTCGGTGCAGCAGGAAGGTCACCTGCAACTGGTGCAGCTCAGCCCGCTGCGGGTGGTGGATGTGGGTGCCGGCGTGCTGTTGGATGTACGCGGCGATATCGCCCTGCTGGGCGAAGAGGGTTACCGCGGGCCGTCTTCCTTTATTCGTGCGCTGAGCATCAGCCAGGGCAAACCGCTGGCCGAGCTGCCCCTGGCCAAAGCCTGCTTTGTGCTGCCGCGGTTCGAGTTCACCCATCCGCTGGTGTACGCCACTATCCAGGAGTCGACTCTGGAGAGCCTGCGCTTTCAGGACGGCCCGGCCTGGTTCGAGGCCAATTTCGAATGGCTGGCCAGCCCTGCGCCGCAACTGCGCCTGAAAGCCAGCCAGCAACTGCCACGCCCGGCCTTGCAGCGTTGGTATGTGGGCCTGCGCGAGCCGGACCTGGGCCGCCAGCCGCGCGCGCCGGAAGACCTCGGTTATGCCGAAAGCCCGAGTTTCGACGACAGCAGCGACACCCTCGATGCCGAACCCGAGGCCTGCGCGACCAACCCCAATCCCCGCCTTGACGCCGGTAAAGAACCCTACCCGATGCAAACGGTAATGGCCGAGGACCTCTGCCTGAACGAGGATTTTCCCGGCATCACTGCCGCCATGCGCCAGCAACGCTGTGTGCTGCCGGCGAAAACCCGGGTGATCACCCAGGGCCCACAGTGGCAGCTGGAGGAACTGCGTTTCGCCTATCGCCCGCAGAACGGCAAGGTGCCCATCGAGCAGGTGATTTATCAATTGCGCCAGGGCAAAGCCCTGCATCGCGCCATCGCCAGCACCATGGGCGAAGACCTGCGTCTGCAGGAAGTGCTGCCGATTGGCGACGGCGAGGCGCTGATCAAAGCGCGCGGCGAAGGCGCTTATGAGCTGTTCCGTCTGTATTCCGATGCGGCGGGCAAACTGCGCCTGGATTACCTGGAAACCGTGCCCTACCCGGCGAATCCGTTCGATAACAGCAAACCCGGCTGGGTGTACCTGCGCAGCGCCGGTTACCTGATAAAGACCCAACCGTTCGGCTTCGAGCGCGTCGGCAAAGGGCTGTTGGATATACGCGGCAACGAGCTGTTGTTCCAGTATCAAAACGACGGCAGCGAAGGCCTGGTGCTGATCAGCATGCCGTTTCAAGCGGAGCCCCAGGCCGCTGGCGTGGCCGACGATGCGCCGCGCTATCAGCTGCGTGGCGACTGCCGGATGGACGACGACCCCTACTGGGAGTTCGCCGTGCCGCCGATCAACGCCAGCTTGGCGCAATCGGCGGCCTGGTTCAGCCGTAACTTCGATTACACGAACGGCAAGCCGCACAGCATTGTCCTACGTAAGGATCACCAGTTGCGCGTTAAACCCGGCTGCCGCCCTGACAGCCAATAGGCGCCAGGGCATAAATCCGGAAACATTCTGCTGCTGGTCATCACCCGGTGCCCTGTGCAACATGGCGCGCGTTGAATCCATTTAAGAGAGTTGCGAACCATGAAGCGTTTCATCAGCCTAGCCATGATGCTCTGCGTAGCGTTGACGCTCAGCCTCGACGCCAATGCAAAACGCATGGGCGGCGGTAAATCCTTCGGCTCCGCGCCTACCCACCAGACCCGTCAGGCCACCCCGCCGACCAGTCCGACTGCCGCACCTGGCAAAGCCGCTGCAACGCCAGCCGCTGCCGGCGGCATGTCCCGCTGGATGGGCCCACTGGCCGGCCTGGCCGCCGGTGGTTTGCTGGCCTCGATGTTTATGGGCGGTGGCTTCCAGGGCATGCAGATTTTTGACTTCCTGATAATCGGCCTGATCGCCTTTGTGATCTTCCGCTTTATCGCCGCCCGCCGCCGTCAGCAGAACGGCGGCCAGCCGGCTGGTGTGGGCGGTTATGCGCCAATGCAGCGCGACCTGCCGGCCAATCAGCCAGTGATCCCGGCGGCCCAATCGATCTTTGGTGGCAGCAGTGCTGCAACCGCAGCGCCGGTGATCAACGCACCGAGCTGGTTCAATGAGCAGCGTTTTGTCGAGGCCGGCAAAGAGCACTTTATGGCCCTGCAACAGCACTGGGACGCCGCGGAGATGGACAAGATCGCCGAGTTCGTCACCCCGCAGATGCTCAGTTTCCTGAAAACCGAACGTGCCGATCTGGGCGACGGCTTCCAGTCCACCTACGTGGAAGAGCTGCAGGCGCAACTCGACGGTATCGACGAATTGGCCGACAAAACCGTGGCCACCCTGACCTTCAACGGCATCGTCAAAACCTCGCGTTTCGACCAGGGCGAAGCCTTCAGCGAAAGCTGGCGCATGGAGCGCGCCAATGGCGAGAACGCGCCATGGCTGGTGGCGGGTATCCGTCAGAACAGCTAAGCGTTCTGCGCAACAACAAAAACCCGGGCTGGCCCGGGTTTTTTGCGTTTGCAGCCAGATCAAAAGCATCGCGGCTAAAGCCGCTCCTACGCGATTGCAGCGTTTGTAGGAGTGGCTTTAGCCGCGATGCTTTCGATTCTTCAGCAACATTCATCTTGTCGTTACTGGATGTTTCCCCGGATACTCGCCACGGGCAGCGCCAACCTGCCCGCATTCAAGGACGTTTATAACTAGAAAAAGGAGTAAGGCATGGCGAAGCTACGCAGCCCTGGGCAAAAACGTAAATTGTGGATCCGCGTCAGCATGATCGTGCTGGCCGTACTGGGCCTTACCGCGGCCTACTACATCAAAGGGCCGGAACAAGTCGCGGCCATCCAACTGGTCAAACAGCACAACGCGGCACAAGCCACGGTCAGTTCGCTGGAGCAGACGGAAGAGGAATACCGGGGCCGCAAAGGCCGCAAGAAAACCCGCACCGTCTATTCCCTTGGTTATACCTACGAAGTCAACGGCACCAGCTACGTCCATGAGCAGTCGATCAGCTATGGCGCGTACAACGCGCTGGAAGGCCACGAGACGCTGGAAGTCTGGTACCCCGATGGCAAACCGGATAACGCCAAGCCGCAACTGATCGTCGAGAGCCTGGCTAACGAAGACGGCGTCGAGCGCGCCTTGTTTGACGTCGCGCCCTGGCTTCTGCCGACCCTGCTGGTGCTCAACATCATCCTCACCCTGCTGTTCGGCCGTGAACCCAAAGGCAAGCTGCCGGAAGGCTTCTACACCGAGAACAGCTGGCTGGACGTCGAAGACGACCGCCTGATCGTGCTGGACGGCGACCATGTGCTGTCGCTGAGCTTCGACAAGAAGCACCGCAACCAGGTGCAGGAGATCTATCAGCGCGGCGGCCTCAATGGCAACTTCCTCGAAGAGATCCTCGCCAAGGTGGAAACCACGCGCACCCTGGTGGACCTCAACACCGTCAGCAAAGTGACCAGCGATCACTACGACGACGTTATCCGCCTGACCTACAACAACGGTGCCAAGGACGAAACCCTGAGCCTGGAATTCCTCAGCGCCACGGTTAAAGCCCACGCCCTGCAACGCATTGCCCGTGCCCTGCCGGCGACGCTGAACATGAACGTGGAAAAACTCACCCGCCTGCAAGCTGCCCGCGTGCCGCTAGTGGTGGCCGTGGTCAGTGCCGGGGTGGCGTACTACTTCCTCGACCATATCTGGGTAGTCGGCCTGCTCGGGCTGCTCGGGCTGTACGCCTTGAAGGTAGGCGCGGCGCGGCTGATCGACCCGACCATTACCACCACCTTCTCGGGTGACGCGGTGGCGAGCAAGTTGGTGGTTAACGGCTAAGGTTTTCTTCACCGCTGAATGTACCAATCGCGGCTAAAGCCGTTCCTACAGGTTGTGCAATCCGTAGGAGCGGCTTTAGCCGCGATGCTTTTACCGCCAGCAGATAGTTTTTTTCTTCGGCCCAGCTACTGTATAAACCCACCCCCCCATTGCCCGAGAAGAGCCAGCCATGGAAGAAGTTATCGACGAGCTGCGTGAACTCAACGAGAAGGTCCCGGTGCCCCTGGAGCTGCCGGATGAAGAGTTGCTGGTGGAGATCGAAGAGCAACTGCTGATCAGCATTCCGTTCGAATTCCGCGAGTTCCTGCTGAAAGTCAGCGATGTGGTGTACGGGCATCTGGAGCCGGTCACCGTGACCGACCCGCAATCCCACACCTACCTGCCGGAAGTGGCTTCGGTGGCCTGGTCGCTCGGCGTACCGCGCGAGCTGATTCCACTGTGCGAAGACAACGGCAATTACTACTGCGTCGAACTCGACGGCACCGTGCTGCTGTGGGATGGCGACGAAGAAGACCTCACCGACGAAAGCTGGGACTCGGTATGGAAATGGGCGCGTGAGGTGTGGCTGGAAAGCTGATTTCCCGGCCATGCGCGATATTGTAGGAGCGGCGTCAGCCGCGATGCGTTTCAAGATCAAGTGCATCGCGGCTGAAGCCACTCCTACAGAGTCTCAATGCGGATCGCGCTGTTCCAGCGTTTCCAGCAAGGCAATCTGCATCCGCGTATGCACGCGAATCAGCCAGCGCCACAGCAATGCGCTGACCCCAGCCGCCAACAGGGCGATCAGCACCAGCAGCTCCAGGGTCGGCAGAATGCTCGCCGACAGCGCCATCAACAGCAACAGAATCACCACCAGCGACAGCGCCGGAATCAGCTCGGCCACCACCTTGCGCACCCGCGCGGTGTGGCGCCCGGCCATTTCCGCCTTCACGCCCATCTCCGCCAGCAGCATCGATAGCGCCTTGAGTTTGCGGTAGGCGGCGATCAGGAACGGCAGCGATAACAGCAACGCCGCGCCCCAGATCAGGCCCTTCTGCGCGTTATCGGCCTGCACCCAGTCCGTCAGTTGCAGGGCCAGGCGATCGGCGAAGAAGGCGCTGACAAAGAAGATCGCCACCACCAGCGCCAGATTCACCCCCACCTGCAACAGAATCCGCCGGATCATCGCCGCCAACACCGCGCTTTCGCCTTGCGGCTGGATACTGCGCAACCACTCGCCATACATGCCGAACACCCGCGCCACCGGCTGCGGCACCACGCCGGCGAGCTTGTTGGACAGTGGGTCAGCTACGCGAATCAGGTATGGCGTCGACAAGGTGGTGAGCACCGAGACGGCCACCGCTACCGGATAGAGAAAGTCGCTGGTCACCTGCAGGCTGATGCCCAGCGCGGCGATGATGAAGGAAAACTCACCGATCTGGGACAAGCCCATGCCGACGCGCAACGAGGTGCGCCCGTCGTTGCCGGCAATCACGCTGCCGATGCTGCACGACACCACTTTGCCCACCACCACGGCAACGGTGATGACCACAATGGGCCAGGCGTATTCCACCAGCACGGCGGGGTCGATCATCAGGCCGATGGCGACAAAGAAGATCGCGCTGAACAGATCGCGCACCGGCTCCACCAGGCGTTCGATCTGCGCCAACTGGCGCGACTCGGCCATGATCGCGCCGATCAGAAAGGCCCCCAGCACCATGCTGTACTCAAGCTTCACCACCAGCAGACAGAAGCCGAAACACAGGCCAAGCACGGTGACCAGAAGCATTTCATTGCTTTCGAACTTGGCCACATAGGCCAGCAGACGCGGCACCAGCAAAATGCCGATGACCAGTGCCACCACCATAAACAGGCTGAGCTTGCCGACGGTGGCAAACACCTCGCCGGCCTCCACGCTGCCACTCAGGGCGATGCCGGACAGCAAGGCGATGATGCCGATACCGAGGATATCTTCGACGATCAGCACGCCGAAAATCAGCTGGGCGAAGCGCTCGTTTTTCATCTTCAGGTCGCCCAGCGCCTTGACGATGATGGTGGTGGAGGAGATGGCCAGAATGGCACCGAGAAACAGCGAGTCCATGGTGCTCCAGCCGAAATAGCGGCCGATCTCGTAACCGAGCCAGATCATCAGCACGATTTCCAGGAACGCCGCAATAAAGGCCGTGGCACCGACCTTGAACAGCTTGCGCAGGCTGAACTCCAGGCCCAGGCAGAACATCAGGAAGATCACCCCCAGCTCGGCCAGGGTCTTGATGGTCTGCTCGTCGTGGATCAGACCGAAGGGCGGGGTATGCGGGCCGATGATAAAACCGGCGACGATATAGCCAAGCACCACCGGTTGCTTGAAGCGGTGAAAGACGATGGTGACGATGCCCGCTACCAGCATGATCACGGCCAGGTCTTGAATAAAGCTGATGGCATGCATGGCGTCGGACTCCTTTTCACGACCGTGAATTATGGGAAAAGTCCGACCATATCACCGCCGCGCAGGGGCTCTGGGCGGGGGCAATAGAATGAAACAGTTATGCGGGGACTGTTTGCCACCGGTATCTCCGGACATCCGCGTACACAGGCAAATTCTGGGTCCCAGCCTGCGCTGTATGACGGATGTCTTTGTCAAAAACACCGTCGTCCCAGCGCAGGCTGGGACCCAGAATTTTCAAGGTAACGGTAATTTTCAACCCCGCGCCTGACTCTGCACCCCTTCCAGATCCAGCAGGTTAAGCAGGAAATGGCCGAAGTACGTCAGGTCCTGCTCCATGGCCAAGCGCGCCGCTTTGCCGTCACCCGCGCGCAACGCTTTCAGGGTGTCGTCATGGAAGTCATTCAGGCGCAGCGACAGGTCCGCTTCGGTAAACAGCCGATTGAAGAACGGCCCCACCTGCAACCACAGGCTCTCGATCTGGCGCAGCAATATCGGGTTGCCGCAGGCGCTGTAGAGGGTCAGATGGAACTGGCTGTTGTCATTCAGATAGCCCTGCACATCGCGGCGCTCCAGGGCGCTTTCCATACGCTCGACACAGCCCTCAAGCGTCGCCATATCGGCGCTGGTCAGCTGGCTGGCGGCGCTTTCCACGGCCAGCCCTTCGAGGGCCAGGCGCACCTGGAAGATATGCAGAAAACGTTCACGGGTCATGGCCGGTACGCGCAGTGAGCGCTGCGGCTCGCCTTCCAGCGCGCCTTCGGCCACCAGGCGCTGCAAGGCGGCGCGCACGGGCATGGGGCTGGTGCCAAGGGCACTGGCAAGGTCACGAATTTTCAGGCGTTCGCCCGGTTTGAATTGCCCGGCCAACAGGCCGGCACGCAGTTGCTGATACAGCAGGTCTTGTAGGTTCTCGGCCATGGCTATCTCACTTGGCCGCAACCGGCGGTGCCGGGAGCTGGTTCAGGGTCAGGCTGCAATCGTGGGTCATGGTATTTGTCCGCTTGGGGGTTATAAGGAAGGCTAAGCATACTTCGATCTTGTGATCACAAACCTTAGAAAAATTGTGAATTCGATGCAATATCTGCCTCTCTTGACATACCTGTGATCACAAATCAGCATGTGCGAAACCTAGAGCGAGCTATTTCCCATGACCGCCAGTGGCCTTAGTGACCGCGCCATCGCCGAATTTTCCGCTCGGGAACGGGCGCGTTTTCTCGCCGCCAACCCCAATTCCGTCGCCCTGGCCGAACGCGCCCGCGGCTCGCTGTTCGGCGGCGTGCCGATGCACTGGATGAGCGATTGGTCGACGCCCTCGCCACTGTTTGTCAGCCGCGCCCAGGGCGCACGTTTCTATGATGTGGACGGCCACGAGTACGTGGACTTCTGCCTGGGCGACACCGGCAGCATGTTCGGCCATTCCCCGATACCTATTGCCCGCGCGCTGGCCGAGCAAGGTGCCAATGGCCTGACCACCATGCTGCCCGGTGAAGATGCGGTGGTGGTCGGCGAGCTGCTGGCCGAGCGCTTCGGCCTGCCCTATTGGCAGGTGGCAACCACCGCCACCGACGCCAACCGCTTTGTGGTGCGCTGGGCCCGCGCCATCACCCAGCGCAAGACCCTGCTGGTGTTCGACGGCTGCTACCACGGCACCGTGGACGATGTGATGGTGCGCTGCCAGGACGGTCGTACCGTGCACCGCCCGGGTCTGCTGGGCCAGGCCTATGACCTTACCGAACACAGCCGCAGCGTGCCGTTCAACGATCTGGCGGCGCTCGAAGCGGCACTGAAAACCGAGGACGTCGCCGCCGTGCTGTGCGAACCGGCGATGACCAATATCGGCATGGTGCTGCCTGCGCCCGGCTACCTGGCCAAGCTGCGCGAGCTGACCCGCCGTTACGGCAGCCTGCTGATCATCGACGAAACCCACACCATTTCCACCGGCCCTGGCGGCTGCACCCGGGTGTGGAACCTGGAGCCGGATTTCATCACCCTCGGCAAGCCCATCGCCGGCGGCGTGCCGTGCTCGGTGTACGGCTGCAGCGCCGCCATGGCCGAGGCCATGCTCGAAGCCAGACGCCGCGCCAGCAGTCATGGCCAGGCCCACGGCCACAGCGGCATGGGCACCACCCTGTCGGCCAATGCCCTGGCCATGCACTGCATGCGCGTCAACCTCGAAGAGGTAATGACCGATGCTGCTTACGCCCATATGTTGCCGTTGGCCGAGCGCCTGGCGCAGGGCTTCGCGACCCTGATCGGCAAACACCAGCTGGCCTGGTCCGTCACTCAATTGGGCGCGCGCTGCGAGTTCCAGTTCTGCAGCCGTTTGCCGGCCACTGGTGCCGAGGCCGAAGCGGCGTTCCATGACGAGCTGCAGATGGCCTTGCACCTGTACCTGATCAACCGCGGCATTCTGATCACGCCGTTTCACAATATGACCCTGTGCTGCCCGGACACTACGGCGGCCGATGTCGACCGCCTGCTGAGCACCCTCGACCAGGCTCTGACCGAACTGCTGGCACTTCCCGGCGCCCGTGAATCTATTAGGTAACCCCAGCATGGCCTTCGCCGACATTCAGGAAGCCCACGCCTTCCTCGCCGCCAACCCGCAGGTGCGCAGCATCGAGTTGTTTATCATCGACAGCAACGGTGTGCCGCGCGGCAAACTGCTGCACCGCGACGAACTGCTGGCCATGTATGCCAATGGCCGGCCGCTGCCCAGCACCATCCTCGGCCTGACCATCAATGGCGACGATGTCGAAGACACCGGCCTGGTCTGGGAAGTCGGCGATGCCGATTGCTGGACCTACCCGCTACCCGGCAGCCTGACCCTGCAACCCTGGCGCGAACGGCCCACTGGCCAGGTGCAGGTAAGCATGCACCCGCAGCAGGGTATGCCAGCGACCGTGGCCGATCCCCGCCATGTGTTGGTGCGGGTGATCGATAGCCTGAAAGCCGAGGGCTACCACCCGGTGATGGCCGTGGAGCTGGAGTTCTATCTGCTCGACCGCGAACGCGGCGACAACGGTCGGCCGCTGCCGGCACGGCAGGCCAATGGTGCCCGTCCACATGCCACCCAGGTGTATGGCGTGTATGAGCTGGAACAGCTGCAGCCGTTTCTCAACGATCTGTATGACGCCTGCGAAGCCCAGGGTCTGCCGGCGCGCACGGCGATCTCCGAATATGCCCCGGGGCAGGTGGAGATCACCCTCGAACATCGCTTCGACGCCCTGCAAGCCATCGACGAAGGCGTGCGCTACAAACGCCTGGTCAAGGGCGTGGCCAACAAACACGGGCTGCAGGCCTGCTTTATGGCCAAGCCGTTTGGCGACCTGGCCGGCACCGGCATGCATATGCATGTGAGCCTGGCCGATGCCGACGGCAACAATCTCTACGCCAGCGAAGACCCAGCCGGCACCCCGCTGCTGCGCCAGTCCATCGCCGGCATGATGGCCACGCTGCTGGATTCGCTGGCGCTGTTCTGCCCCAACGCCAACTCGTTCCGCCGCTTCCAGGCCAACAGCTACGCGCCGCTGGCGCTGACCTGGGGTATCAACAACCGCACTGTGTCACTGCGGGTGCCGGGCGGCCCGGCCAATAGCCGGCATATCGAACACCGCATCTGCGGTGCCGACGCCAACCCCTATCTGGCCGCCGCGGCGATTCTGGCCGGCATCCAGCACGGCATCCGCCAGCAACTCGATCCCGGCGCGCCGATCACCGGCAATGGTTATGCCCAGGCCAGCGAGTTTCTGCCGACCGACTGGCTGACGGCGCTGACGGCGCTGGAACATTCGCAATGGGCGAAGGAAGCGCTGGGTGAGCAGTACGTAAAGATCTACCTGGCCATCAAAAACACCGAGTACCGCGAGTTTATGGGCGAGGTGGGCGAGCAGGACTGGCGTTGGTATTTGACTCAGGCCTGACGGCTTTCCCGGCAGCAGCGGGCCAATCCGCTGCCAGGCGTTAGTGAATCGTTTCGGAGTGCGGTATGCGGGTTTTAGGGTTTCTCACGGCGCTGTTGCTGCTCGGCCAGGTACAGGCCGAAACGCTGCGCGTCGGTATCGAGAGCCACGACTATATGCCCTACTTCCGCGCCCAACCGGGGCAGCCGGTGGAAGGCTATGCAGTGGAACTGCTGCAACGCTTCGCCAGCGAACAGGGCATGCAGCTGGAGCTGTTGCCGCGCCCACTGAATCGCCTGCACCACGATCTGCTCAATGGCGAAAACCTCGATCTGATCTTTCCGGATAACCCGCAATGGTCGCGCGACCTCAAGGGTGATCGGCGTCTGCACTACAGCCACGCCGCCATCAACGTGGTGGACGCCACCCTGGTGCTGCATGCGCGCCTGGGTTTGGGGCCGCAGGCGGTGAAACGGCTCGGCACGGTGCGCGGCTTCACCCCGCAAGCCTGGGATGCCGAGCTGGCCAGTGGTCAGGTACAGCTGCTGGAGGCCAATGATATTGCCGGGCTGATCCGCATGGCCCTGCGCGGGCGCATCGATGCGCTGTATGCCAACGCCGAGGTGGTGCGCCTGCAACTGCAGAACATGGGCGAGGCCAGCGACAGCCTGCTGGCCGATCCGAGCTTGCCGCTGGCCCGCACCAGCTATCACTTGAGCACGCTGCACCAGCCGCAGTTGTTGCAGCGTTTCAACCGCTTTCTGGAACAGCATGCCGGCGAACTGGCGGCACTGCGGCAGCGCTATGGCCTGGCCTGCAGTGCCAGCGACCTTAGCGAAGAACAGCCCGCCTGCCGCGCGCAGAACATGGCCGGCAGCCGCTAGCCGGCGCGGCTTTTGCCTATTTTTTTCCGTTGCCCATGGCGTGTCGGGGCGTGACGAGCTATTCCTTTCCATCGTTCCAATAGCGATTGGCAAACTGCGCCGGTCGGCGCCGGCCCTTAGGGTTGGCGGACTTCTTCTGCTCTGGCCTTACGAGACGACCATGGAACCCGGAAACTCCCAGCTGACAATGACCGTCTTGATGACCCCTGACATGGCCAACTTCTCTGGCAATGTGCATGGCGGCACGCTACTCAAATACCTCGACGAAGTGGCCTTCGCCTGCGCCAGCCGCTATGCCGGCACCTATGTGGTGACGCTATCGGTCGACCAGGTGATCTTCCGCGAACCGGTGCATGTCGGGGAGCTGGTGACCTTCCTCGCCTCGGTCAACTTTACCGGCCGCACCTCAATGGAAATCGGCGTGAAGGTGGTGACGGAAAACATCCGCGAACGCTCGGTACGCCACACCAACAGCTGCTTTTTCACCATGGTGGCGGTGGGCGACGACGGCAAGCCCATCGTTGTCCAACCGCTGGAGCCGCAAACCGCCGACGAAAAACGCCGCGTGCGCCAGGCCCAGCAACGGCGGGATTTGCGCCAGGAGCTGGAGCGGCGCTATCAGGAAATTCGCGACGACACCGAGCACGCGTAACGCCCCAAAAGCTCGCGGCTGAAGCCGCTCCTACGGGACTGGGCAATTCGTAGGAGCGGCTTTAGCCGCGATGCTCTTGTACCGCCTTAAACATCCTGTTTAAAAATGCCCACCAGGCAACGCCCGGCTTGGCACGTTCGCTGCGATAGACTGTGGCCCGCAACGCGTCCGCCGACCAACGGTAAGCCTCAGCTGCCTCCCCTCCAGCCCAGGCCCTGGCAGCGCGTTGCTTCAGACTGACCCACACTGCATTGCACGTCGGCCAGCCCATCACGCAGCAAACGGGAGATTCCATGGTTCACCACACCCCTCTGATTGCAGCATTGGCCACTGGCTTTGTGCTGGCTTTCGTCCTCGGCACCCTGGCCAACCGTCTGCGCTTGTCGCCCCTGGTCGGTTATCTGCTGGCAGGGGTGCTGGTCGGCCCGTTCACTCCCGGCTTCGTCGCCGACAAAGACCTGTCCAACGAGCTATCGGAAATCGGTGTAATCCTGCTGATGTTCGGCGTCGGTCTGCACTTTTCCCTGAAAGACCTGATGTCGGTGAAGAACATCGCCATCCCCGGTGCCCTGGTGCAGATCGCTGCCGCCACGCTGATGGGCATGGGCTTGTCCTGGCTGCTGGGTTGGCCCTGGGGCGCCGGGCTGATCTTCGGTCTGGCGCTGTCGGTGGCCAGTACCGTGGTGTTGCTGCGGGCGCTGGAGTCGCGGCAGCTGATCGACAGCCGCCGCGGCAAGATCGCGGTGGGCTGGCTGATTGTCGAAGACCTGGTGATGGTGGTGGCGCTGGTGTTGATTCCAGCACTGGCCGGGGTACTCGGCGGCCAGGATGCAGCGCCCGACGAGGGCATCTGGCTGCAACTGGGGATTACCTTGGCCAAGGTGGCGGCCTTTGTCGCATTGATGATCGTGGTCGGCGGCAAAGTGATTCCCTGGCTGCTGGAGAAAAGCGCCGGCACCGGCTCCCGTGAGCTGTTCACCTTGGCCGTGCTGGCGATTGCCATGGGCGTGGCCTATGGCTCGGCAGTGTTGTTCGGCGTGTCGTTCGCCCTCGGCGCGTTTTTCGCCGGGATGATCCTCAACGAGTCCGAGTACAGCCATAAGGCGGCCGAAGATTCATTGCCGCTGCGCGATGCCTTCGCCGTGCTGTTCTTCGTCTCGGTGGGCATGCTCTTCAACCCCATGGTGCTGCTCAACGAGCCGCTGCTGGTGCTGGCCACCCTGGCGATCATCGTGTTCGGCAAGTCGCTGGCGGCGCTGTTGATTGTGCTGGCCTTCGGCAAGCCGTTGAGCACGGCGCTGACCATCTCCGCCAGCCTGGCGCAGATCGGTGAGTTCTCGTTTATTTTGATCGGCCTGGGCGTAGGCCTGGACCTGGTGCCAGAGGCCGCGCGCGATTTCGTCCTGGCCGGGGCGATTCTGTCCATCGTCATCAACCCGATGCTGTTCACCCTGATCGACCGTATCCAACCCTGGCTCGACGCCCGGGAGAACACCGCGCCGGTCGGCACCGTGGAAGAAGTGCCCGCCGAGGAATTCCAGCCCATCACCGAAAGTGGCCATGCCATTCTGATCGGTCACGGCCGGGTGGGCAGTCGCATCAGCGCCCGCCTGCGCGAAGAAGGTGTCCCGCTGGTGATCATCGAGGACAACCGCACCCAGGCCCAGGAACTGCGCGAGGTCGGCTACAGCGTGGTGCATGGCAACGCCGCCAGCAGCCGGGTTCTGGAGCTGGCCAATGTGGCCAGTGCGCGCTGGTTGCTGATCGCCATCCCCAATGGTCTGGAAGCCGGGCAGATTGCTATCCATGCCAGGGCGGCCAACCCCGATCTGGACATCATCGCCCGCGCCCATTTCGACGACGAAGTGGATTACCTGCAGCAACAAGGTGCCGATCTGGTGGTGATGGGCGAGCGGGAAATCGCCCGGATCATGTTTGATCGCCTGGGCCTGCAGACCACCGCACCGGCCTGAATAAGCGTCTCCGGTCCGATGGGCTGGAGTTGCCTGGTGGGAGGCGAGTAAGCTTGGCGCTCTCGTTGGAGCGCACCCACCATGCTGACCCTGGGCAATATGTTTGTGCTGATGTTGCTGGCCGCCGGCGCCGCCTGGCTGTGGCATGCCCATGGCCTGCGCGAGCGCGCCCTGGAGCGGGTCAAACAGCACTGTCAGCGTATGGAAGTGATTCTGCTGGATGACAACGTGGCGCTGCGCAAAGTGGCGCTATTGCCCGATGCCCGCGGCCGTCGCCGACTGGCACGGGTATACGGCTTCGAATTCACCGTTACCAGCGAACAACGCCATGCCGGCACCATCACCATGTTCGGCC
The DNA here is from genome assembly GCF_054057335.1 of Pseudomonas sp. TE3786. Lineage (NCBI taxonomy): Bacteria > Pseudomonadati > Pseudomonadota > Gammaproteobacteria > Pseudomonadales > Pseudomonadaceae > Pseudomonas > Pseudomonas sp. TE3786. Next base: position 243,801 of record NZ_JBSRZF010000004.1, on the reverse strand, counting down.
AGCATGTCGGCAGCATCGAACTGGCACCGCACCCCTTTGTGGAAAAACCCGGCCAGCCGCTTGAGCAACACAATATCGTCGGCGACAGCGTGGTGATCGACGGCGAAGCCAGCCACCGCGCGGCACCTGATAGCGTGATCGACGTGGTCCCCGAGCGCGTCAGCGCTCAGGTGGTGCAACTCAGTGACTGGCGCCGCAAGCACGACAAGCTGCAGCACTGACAGCTTCGCGCCCTACCCCGGCAACAAGAATTCCCGCACCCGCTCGGCGCTGTCCTGCGGTGTCTGTTGCATAAAGCAGTGCCCGCCCGCCACCACCTGGGCACTTACATGGCTGTTCAACGCCGTCAGCCGCGCCACCGCCTTGGCGACAAAGGGGTAGCTGTGCTGCCCGTGGAGAATCTCGGTGGGGGTGACGATCTTGTTCAGCGAACTCCACAGCCGCCGCGGGTAGGAACTGAAGATCTCCGCCTCACGGCTGGGTCGGCATTTCAGCTCGACCCCGTCTTCCACCGGCTTCAGGGCGTGCTCCACATAGGCCCACAAGGCCGCGTCTTCCCAGCCCTTGAAGGTGCCGCGGCCATGCAGGCCGGCGTACGCCGCCGCGCGATCCGGCCAGTGCTTGCGACGAGCCGCCGATTTACGTGCCATGGTGTGGCGACGGTGCAAACCGAGGACCTCGGACACGGCCATCACGCCGATCAGCGCCGGCGGAAACAGCACCGGGTCGAGCAGCACCGCACGTTGGAACAGCTCAGGGTGCTTGGCCACAATCAGGCTGCTCAACACCCCACCGAAGCTGTGGCCGAGGGCCAAGCGCGGCACCTCGCCAAACCGCCCGCGACCAGCCTCGAAGGCCTCCACCGCCAGCTCGGCGCTACGGTTCCAGCCATGGAAACGACCGCCGTGATCGCTGTCGCCATGGCCCTGGATATCGCACAGCCACAGGTCGAAATCTGCCGCCAGGTGCTTGAGCATCGGCTCGTAAGTGCGCCCGCAAAACCCATTGCCATGCAGGAAATGCAGCAGCGGCTTGCCAGTGGGTTCGCTGTGCCAGCCACGCAGGGTAAAGTTGGCTGACGTGGCGTGGGACCAGGAGTGGAGGGTGAAGGGCGTCATGGCGGCGGGCTTCTGGGAAAACGAGCGCGGGAGTTTACCGGTTAACAGCTTCGCGGCTAAAGCCGCTCCTACGATCCTCGTCACCTCGTAGCAGCGGCTTCAGCCGCGATTGCATTTACAACAGGCACCCCCTAAACCCCGCCCCCAACACCTGCTCATCCTGCGGCGCACTGAAGATCAGCTCCAACCGCGAATCCTTGCGCCATTCGCTGCTCTGCCAATGCAAGGGCTCACCGTTCAGGGCATTGGCCGACAGCCAGCCGGCGTTAGTCTGCAGCACCAGCTTGGCACGGCACCAGGGCAGGCTGGCCAGCCAGTTTTGCACGCGCATCAGTTCGAACTGCTGGCTCGGGTGCCATCGCCAGCCAATGCTCCAGCCTTCGGCCTGGCCACCGCTCTGGCAGATGGGCTGACTGGGGTCGAGCCACACGCTGGCCATACTGGCGGCGCTGTTGGGCAGCTTGAGGGCGTCGCTGGCGGTTCCGGCCTGGGCGGCCAGACCCGGCAGCTCGGCCACCGGCAACGCACCCTGGATGGTCCAGAACAATGGTCGCGCTGGCAGCCGACTGGCGAGTTGTTCGCGCGTCTCAGCGTCCAGATTTTCCGCTTTGTTCAGCACCAGCAAACCCGCGTCTGCGAGCGCTGCCTGTTGGGTAGCGGGCAACGGTTGCCCGGCCGCCAACGCCTGGGCATCCAGCACCAGCACACTTGGCTGCACCGCCAGCACCCCTTCCCATGGCGGCTCACGCAGTTGCTGGAGCAACTCGGCCGGATGGCCAAGGCCTGACGGTTCGATAAACAGCCGATGGGGTTTGGCCTTGCGCAGCAGCCGCGCCAGGCCGATCTGGAACGGCGCGCCGTTGACGCAGCATAGGCAGCCACCGGCCACTTCGCTGAGGGCGATGCCGTCGTCGGCGGTGGTCAACAACGCGGCGTCCAGGCCGATCTGGCCGAACTCGTTGATCAACACCGCCCAGCGCTCATCCGCGGGGCGCTGCGCCAGGAGCTGGCGGATCAGGCTGGTCTTGCCGGCACCCAGCGGGCCGGCGATCAGGTGCGTGGGGATATCACTGAGCAACGTGGGTTCTCGACATTCAGGCGCGGTGCCTAACCATCGGCGAAAAGCCTTGCAGGCACAAGCGCGGGCCTTGGCGTGCTAGAGTCGCCGGCAAATTTTCCGGCGCTGGAGACCCTCGATGCGCGTACTGCTGTTGCCATTGCTGCTTTTGCTGTCTGGCCAGGTACTGGCCGAAGCCTGTGTGGTGCATAGCCAGGCGGAACGCCTGGACGTGAAAGTCTGCCAACAAAACCGCAGCATCCCGCCCAACCTGTTCCACACCGGCTTCTGCCAGCCCACCTTGCAAGGCCAGAAAGTCACGGTGGATTACGTCGAACAATGCCCACAGGGTTCGTTTGGCGTATGCCGTTCGGCCAAGGTGCCGGGCACCCCGTATCAGCAGGATATCCATTACTACGGCGTGGCCAGCGACGCCACCTACCTCAAGCCCGCCTGCGAAAAGCAGAATCGCGGCGTGTGGATGGATCGCTGAGCTTTTCGCCCTAGGCGGCTGCGTGCCAGTCGCCAAATGGGTCGGCATAGTGCGCCCAACCGTCGGCACCCGAGGCCATTTCCGCGTCGCTTAGCAGGCAGTCATCCAGCTCGGCGGCGAGCTGGGTGAAGTCGATGTTCTGGCCGATAAACACCAGCTCCTGCCGGCAATCGCCGACCTCCGCGCTCCAGTGGCGCATCACCGTGGCCACGCCCTCGTCATCCTGCGGCCAGTGGTCTTTGGGCACATGTCGCCACCAGCGCCCGGCAAAGCCATAGCGCATCAAGCCGCCCGCCTGCGACCAACTGCCGGCATCCTGGTGTTTGCTCGCCAGCCAGAAGAAGCCCTTGGAGCGCAGCAGCCGCCCATTGCTCCATTCACGGTTGATAAAGTCGTAGAAACGCTGGGGATGAAACGGCCGCCGCGCCCGGTAGGCGTATGAGGCAATACCGTACTCCTCGCTTTCCGGCACATGCTCGCCGCGCAGCTCCTTGAGCCACCCGGGGGCCTGGGCGGCGCGTTCGAAGTCGAAGCGGCCGGTGTCGAGGATTTTCCCCAGCGGCACCTGGCCCATCACCATCGGCAGAATTTCCGCGTGGGTGTTAAGGCTGGCCAGAATGCCCAGCAGCTCGGCGCGCTCCTCGCGGGAGATCAGGTCGATCTTGCTGAGCAGAATCACATCGGCAAATTCCACCTGCTCGATCAGCAGATCGGTAATCGAGCGCTCGTCGTCCTCACCCAGCACCTCGCCGCGGCTGGCCAGGCTTTCGGCGGCCTGATAGTCGCGCAGGAAATTCAGGCCATCGACCACGGTGACCATGGTGTCCAGGCGCGCCACATCATTCAGGCTTTGGCCATCTTCACCGCGAAAGGTAAAGGTTTCCGCCACCGGCAACGGCTCGGCAATGCCGGTGGACTCGATCAGCAGGTAGTCGAAACGGCCATCGCGGGCCAGGCGATTGACCTCTTCCAGCAAGTCTTCGCGCAGGGTGCAGCAGATGCAGCCATTGCTCATTTCCACCAGTTTTTCTTCGCCGCGGTTGAGGCTGACATCGCGCTGCACCTCGCTGCCATCGATATTGATTTCGCTCATATCGTTGACGATCACCGCCACCCGCAGATTGTCGCGGTTGCGCAGGATGTGATTGAGCAGGGTGCTTTTGCCGGCGCCGAGAAAACCGGACAGCACGGTGACGGGTAATCGGGGGTCATGCATGGGGAAGTCCTCATCCGGCTGCTTGTGCGCAGCTCAGTGGGTGGCAATTTCGATGTTATACTATAACAATAAATCACCAATTTCCCGCAAGTGCTCAATTTCTTCCAGCCATAAAAAAACCCCTGAAATCGCTGTAAGCCAGCGGCTGCAGGGGTTTCACGTGAAACTAGCGGTTTATCAAGGTTGCCGCTTTGGCAAGCTTGAGCAATCCGCCGCCAACCAGCGCCCTTGGGATTCCGAACGACCTTGCTGGTTCTGCCCGCCCATCAAAAAGGTGCCATTGATGGTGGTGGCGAATTCCCGCGCACTGAGAAAAGTGGTCTGCCCCTGCCCTTTGCCCTGGGGACAGCTGACGTTGAATTTCATCATCTGCGGTGTGCGTTCGGTGATCTGCTGGCTGCAGCCGGCCTGGGTGCCCTGGGTGGGAAAACTGTCGGTCTGCGCCTGCTGCGGGGTGATGCACATACGCACCCCGTTGCCAGCCATGGCCACGCCCTGCTTGGCCATCGCCTGCTCGGCCATCTTGCGTTGCTCGGGCGGCAGGCTGCCCATCAGCAATTGCAGGTCTGGCAGTTGCTGGCCATTGACCTGCAGGGCGGTGGATTTGATTTCCCACAACCCCGGTTGCAGCTGCTGCGCCTGCAGCCAGGGCGAAACACAGAGTGCGGCAGTAGCGGCAAGAACAAGGCGGATGTTCATAAAGCAGGGTCCTTCTGGCAGGTAGGTGGTGCGCCATGGCATCGGCGAACACTGATGTAGACGTTAGCGAAGGGTGACAGTTGCAGCTGAGCACGGCACATTGCGTGTCAGCACATTGCCCAAGCGAAGCTGGCATGGACCTGATCATTCCACCGCTGTTCGGTTACCTGATAGCCCTGACCCATGTGTTGGGGTTCTGCGCGGCGATCCACGCCATCCTTACCGTGCGCACCGCGCAAGGCTCGATTGCCTGGGCGCTGTCCCTGTTGTTTATCCCCTACCTGACGCTAGTTCCCTACCTGGTGTTCGGCCGCAGCACCTTCGATGCCTATATCCGCGCCCGCCGCCAGGCCGACCGCGAAATGCGCACCGCCATGGGCAGCCTGAACTGGCGCCCCTGGGCCGAAGAAGCCCTGGCCGCCCAGGATACCGACGCCTACCGAACCCTGCGCGGCTTGCCGGCGCTGGGCCATATGCCGTGCCTGGCGAATAACCAGGTGCGCCTGCTGATCGATGGCCACGCCACCTTCGAAGCGGTCTTCGCCGCCATCGCCCAGGCCCGGCAGGTGGTGTTGGTGCAGTTTTTCATCATTCACGACGACGACCTTGGCCGCCGCCTGCAAAGCCTGCTGCTGGAACGCGCCGCCGCTGGCGTGGCGGTGTATGTGCTGTACGACAGCATCGGCAGCCATGCACTGCCCAAGCGGTATGCACAGACATTGCGCCACGGCGGCGTCGATGTACGCGCCTTCAGCACCCGCCGCGGCTTACTCAACCGCTTCCAGCTGAACTTTCGCAACCACCGCAAGATTGTGGTGGTAGATGGCGAGTTCGGTTTTGTCGGTGGCCTGAATGTGGGTGACGAATATATGGGCCTGAAAGCGCCGCTGGCACCCTGGCGCGACACCCATGTCGAACTGCGCGGTCCGGCCGTGGCCTGCCTGCAGGAGTCCTTTGCCGAAGACTGGTTCTGGGCCACCCGCCAACTGCCGCCGCTGATCCTTCCGGAAGCCTATGGCGGCGAAGGCAAGCTCTGCCAGGTGCTCACCAGCGGTCCGGCAGATGCCCAGGAAACCTGCTCGCTGTTCTTTGTCGAAGCGATCAACTGCGCCCGCGAGCGCCTGTGGATAACCAGCCCGTATTTCATTCCCGATGAGTCAGTGTCGGCGGCTCTGCGCCTGGCGGTGCTGCGCGGTGTAGATGTGCGCCTCCTGCTGCCGTCGCGCCCGGACCACCGCACCGTGTACGCCGCCTCCAGCCTGTATGCCTTCAATGCCCTGCATACCGGCGTACGGGTGTTTCGCTATCAACCAGGATTTTTGCACCAGAAGGTGCTGCTGATTGACCAGAAAATGGCCGCCATCGGCAGTGCCAATCTGGACAACCGTTCGTTCCGCCTGAACTTCGAAATCATGCTGATCACCGTCGACGGCGACTTTGCCCGCGAGGTGCAGCACATGCTGGAGAACGACTTTGCCCAGGCCATCGAGCTGGCCGCTGGCGATGACCAGAATATCCATCGCCTGCGTCAGTTGGGGATGCGCATTGCGCGACTGATCTCGCCGATTTTGTGACAGCCGCAAATCCCGTAGGAGCGGCTTCAGCCGCGAAGCTGTGGCTCTTCAAGAGCGTCGCGGCTGAAGCCCCTCCTGCAAGAGGGCTGGGACAGACTTAAACCTCGGTCTCTTCCTTGTACAGCTGCAGCCCACGCGCCTGGTAATTACCCAAGGCACTCGGGTGATCCAGCGTGCAGGTATGCACCCACACCCGCTTGGTACCGGCCCAGGCCCAGGCCGATTGCAGCGCGTGGGTCAGCAGCGGACCGCCAAAGCCTTTGCCGAAGAACTCCTCGACCAGACCGAAATAGAGAATCTCCACATCACCGTCGGCACTGCGCTGCAACTCGTAGTAGCCGGCGATAGCGCCCTGCTCATAGGCGACAAAGGTGCGGTGATTGTCTTGCTCCACCAGGTCGCGCCATTGCTGGTCGGACCACACCAGTTTGTCGGTCCATTCCCAGGGGCCACCGACCAACTGGTAGAGAAAACGGTTAAGGGGGAATTGCTTGATGGCGCATTCGACGATGTTCAACGCCGCCGGCAGCGGCTTGCCGCGGATGGCCTCGCTGCTGTGCATTTCCAGGTAGTAGGTGATGTTTTCAACCGCTGACATATCCAGGCCCCAAATCGAATGTGGCGTCGAGGCTAAAGTAGAAAAACCGCCAGTGGCATACGCAGCTGGCGGTTTTTTTGTCCATACAGTCAGCTAAGTGTCATTCACTTGCCGGGCGATACAGGTGTGCATGACCGGCGCGATACAGGTTGGAGTCGGCAAACGCGTCGGCCGCCAACACCCGGCCGACCAGAATCAACGCCGTGCGCTGAAAACCTTTGGCGGCGACGCCGGCCTCGATATCGGCCAGGGTACCCACAACCCAATCCTGATCCGGCCAACTGGCGCGGTGCACCACCGCAATCGGGCAATCGGCACCGTAATGCGGCAATAGCTCGGCGACTATCTTGCCCAGGTGCTGCACGCCGAGATGAATGGCCATGGTCGTGCCATGCCGGGCCAGATCGCCGAGTTCTTCACCGGCCGGCATTTTCGAGCGGCTGCCATAACGGGTCAGAATCACCGTCTGGGCGATATCCGGCAGGGTCAGCTCACATTCCAGCAGCGCCGCGCAGGCCGCTGTGGCGGTGACGCCGGGGATGATTTCAAAGGGAATCTGAAGACGGCGCAAATGGCGGACCTGCTCGCCGATGGCGCCGTACAGCGACGGGTCGCCGGAATGCACGCGAGCGACATCCTGGCCCTGGCGGTGGGCGGTTTCGATCAGTGCGATGATCTCGTCCAGATGCAGCTCGGCGGTGTTCACCAGGGTGTCGGCGTTATGCCCGTGCAGTACCGCTTCCGGCACCAGCGAACCGGCATACAGCAACACCGGGCAACTGCGAATCAGGCGCTGGCCCTTGACCGTGATCAGCTCCGGATCGCCGGGCCCGGCACCAATAAAATAGACCGTCATGCGGGTTCCTCTATGCCGGCAACCGCCACGGTGGCCTGGGCACTGCTGTGTTTTTTGCTGCGCAATCCCGCGCGCCTGCCGCTTAACGCTTCGACCTGGGCCAAGGCGCAGGCCTCGGCAACGCTGGCCGCGCCGGTAGCGCTCAAGGCGATAGTGGAGTGCTCGCCAATACGATCACTGACCGTCTGCAACTGCTCTGGCGCGAACCAGGCCAGCGGCAATTCCAGACTAAGCGCCAAAGCGCGCAGCCCGGGCTCCTGACGTTTGTGCGCGAGGCTGGCCAAGCCGGCGAGGTCCGCCAGGCTCAGGCCATGGGCGTGCAGCGTACGCTCCAGCAACAGGCGCAACTCGGCCTCGCTGCAGCCCGTGCGGCAACCGATTCCAGCGATGTAAGGCGCAACGATGGGCACAAGAAAACGCCTGCAATAGATAAGAAAAAACCCGCTGAGGGCATGCCCATCAGCGGGTTCTCAGGCAGCAGCGGCGAATTAAACCGCGTTGCTGCCGGCGAAGCGACGATACAGCCAGGCGCTCAGCAGGCCCAGGGCCGACCAGAACAGCGCATTGGTGATCAGCGAAGCCCAGATGAACTGATGCTCCAGCGCTTGCGGCGCCAGGCTCGAATGCACCTCAGGTTGCGGCGCGCCGATCACATGGGGCACCGCCAACAGCAGCGCACCAACCACTTTCACCGCCCAGTGACGGGCAAATACCAGCAAGGCCAGGCCAACGGCGGTGGCCGTCGCGGTACCGATCCACCAGTACTGCCGCAGCTGCAGATCCGCCGCGGCAGTGCCCGGCAGCTCGGGTGGCAGGCCGAGCGATGGTGCCAGGCAGAAGGTTGCGAAACCGGCCAGGCCCCAGAACAAACCATCACGGGTACGGCCAGGAGCACGCAGGGTGTACAGACCGGCCAGCATCAAGGCGAAGCCGACGGCGACCACCAGATTGCCGCCGGTGGTGGACAGCACGCGCTGCCAACCATCTTCCGGTGCCCAGGCCTCGGCACTATGTTCGTGGGCGTGTTCATGGGCAGCAGCGCCCGCTTCGTGGCTATGCTCGGCAACCACCTGCTCGGTAGCCGGCTCGGCACTCTCGAAGGTCTCGCCCTGCAGAATCAGGGGGGCCACCCAGAAGCTTTGCAGAAGAGTCAGCAACAGGGCAGCCAACAGGCCGGCAAACCCGGCGGTCTGGGCAATACGCTTAATCATCGCAGCTACCCCTTAGTGGCACGGAAACGCGGCACTGTGACGGGTATCGTGGGCAGCGTTATGCACCGCTTCGATATGGGAGAAGCCGGCGAAATACACCAGCATGGCACCGATCAGGCCGGCACCAATCGCCACAACCAGGCGTTGGGATAGCGAGGCGCTGGCCTCGGCAGAATGTGTAAGGGTGCTACTGGACATGACCGTTCCCTCTGAACTGGAAATGAAAACGTAGCAGAAGGGAACGCACGAGGAGCCGAATGCGAGCGCACTCAGACTTCCGGCTTGCGCCCGCCCACCGCGGGTTTTGCCTACTGGTATGAATTCAGGCCGGTCTCCGGGCTCGCGCTGCTGAAGGGTTTCAGCAAGCGCCTACCGTTGCGGGGGCAGCGTCGGACTAACCTCAAAGGGCGCACCGACTTCCCGTTTCACCTTGCGCACGACGACGCAAGACACCTGAAACAGCGCGCTAGGACACCATTTTCGTTGGCAAAGGTCAACGCTCGGTGTTGTGCTCCTATCGAGGCTTCAGCCTCGAGTTTTTGATCTTCGCCTCCCTCGCCGAATTTGACCCATTCCCCGCCACTGCGTAGCCTTGCTCGCTTCGAGGTTCTCCACGCCATTCAGGCCTGGAGCTAAGAGGGAACGCGGAAAAAAACCGCGGCTGCCCCCGCAACTGTGAACGACCTGCTTTCTTCCTATGCCACTGCGCGTGCGGGAAGGCGAAGAAAGCGGCCCGCTACCGGGCCAGGTCGTAAGCCAGGAGACCTGCCTTGAAATGCATTCAACCGGGCGGGGTGATCCGGTAGCGAACGCCTGCTGCGCGCACCCTGCTCGCCGCCGTCCTCGCCGCAGCCCGCCGATCCGATTTCGCTCGCATCACACAGGGCTGCAACCGATGAAAAGCTTGGCCAAACTTCCCGTCACCATCGTCACCGGTTTTCTCGGCGCCGGTAAAACCACCCTGCTGCGCCATATGCTCGACAACGCCGAAGGCCGCCGCATTGCGGTGATCGTCAATGAGTTCGGCGAGCTCGGTATCGACGGCGAAATCCTCAAGCAATGCTCCATCGGCTGCACCGAAGAAGAAGCCAACGGCCGCGTCTATGAGCTGGCCAACGGCTGTCTGTGCTGCACCGTGCAGGAGGAGTTCTTCCCGGTGATGCGCGAGCTGGTGGCGCGCCGTGGTGACCTCGACCAGATCCTCATCGAAACTTCCGGCCTGGCTCTGCCCAAGCCGTTGGTGCAAGCCTTCAACTGGCCGGAAATCCGCAATGCCTGCACCGTCGATGCAGTGATCACCGTGGTCGACAGCCCGGCCGTGGCCGCCGGCACCTTCGCCGCCTTCCCCGATCAGGTGGACGCCCAGCGCCGCGAAGACCCCAACCTCGATCACGAATCGCCGCTGCACGAGCTGTTCGCCGACCAACTGGCCAGCGCCGACCTGGTGATCCTCAACAAGGCCGACCTGCTCAGCGCCGAAGCCCTGGCCGCAGTGCGTGCCGAAGTGGCGGAAGAACTGCCGCCAGCGGTGAAAGTGATCGAAGCGCGCAGCGGTGTGCTGCCGCTGTCGGTGTTGCTGGGCCTGAACTCGGAAACCGAGCTGCATATCGATAGCCGCAAAACCCACCACGACCTGGAAGACCACGAAGAACACGACCACGACGAGTTCGACTCTTTCTCCGTCGAGCTGCCGGAAGTCGAAGAAGCCCAGTTGCTGGCCGCCCTCAACGAGCTGGTGGAGCGCCACGGCGTGCTGCGCATCAAGGGCTTCGCGGCCATCCCCAACAAGCCGATGCGCCTGCTGATTCAGGGCGTGGGCAAGCGTTTCGACAAACACTTCGACCGCGCCTGGCGCAGCGATGAAGCGCGCGCCAGCCATCTGGTGATCATCGGCCAGGAGCTGGACCAGGCAGCAATCAGCAACGAGCTGCGCACGGCGCTGGCGTAACCCCGCCATGCACCTGCTACGCACCCAACCCGGTGGTTTTGTGCCCGCCGATGGCATTGCCCATCTGGCGCAAACCCCTGCGGATGTGGTGATTCTGTGCACCGGCGACTCCCATCTGTCGCTGCTGGCCGCCGCTGCGCAGAACCTGCCGGACCATTACCCGAGCCTGCGCCTGGCCAGCCCGGCGCAGCTACAGAACCATGCCTCGGTGGACCTCTATGTCGAGGAAGTGCTGCAACACGCCAAGGTGATTCTGGTGTCGGTGCACGGTGGCCTGAGCTATTGGCGCTATGGCATCGAACGTCTGGTGGAGTTGGCGCAACAAGGTGTCACGCTGATTCTGGTGCCCGGCGACGACAGCCCGGACCCGGAGCTGAGCACCCTCGGTACCGTCAGCGCCGAACAGGCCGACCGGCTATGGCAGTACCTGCGCCAGGGTGGTGTGGATAACGCGCAGCAGCTGTTCCATTACCTGGCCAGCACCTGGCTCGGCGGTGCTTACCCCTGGGGCGAACCGCAAGCGCTGCCAAGGGTTGGCGTGTACCACCCGACAGCCGCCAAGGCTGGCTTGGCCGATTGGCAAGCCAGCTGGCAGCCAGGTGCCCCGGTGGTAGGCCTGCTGTTCTACCGCACCCATGTGCAGTCGGCGAATACCGCGTTTATCCACAGCTTCTGCGAACACCTGAGCGCCCAGGGCCTGAACCCCTTGCCCATTGCCGTTGCCAGTTTGAAAGAAGCGGCGTGCCTGGCGGTGGTCGAAGAGCTGCTCGACCAGAGCAACGCCAGCCTGATCATCAACACCACCGGTTTCGCCCAGTCCAACCCCGAGCAGCCCAATCTGCGCCCGTTCCGCCGCAACGTGCCGGTGCTACAGGCGATCTGCGCCCTGGATAACCGGCCGCTGTGGGAAGCCAATCCGCAGGGCCTGGGCTCGCGCGATCTGGCCATGCATATCGCCCTGCCGGAACTGGACGGCCGCATCATCACCCGGCCCATCAGCTTCAAGGGCCTGGCTTGGCGCAGTGAACGCAGCCAGAGCGATGTGGTGTGCTACGAGGCGGATCTGCAGCGGATGGATTTTGTCGCCGAATTGGCGCGCCGCTGGGTTGATCTGGCCCAGCTCGACAACGCCGACAAACGTATCGCCCTGGTGCTGGCCAACTACCCCACCCGCGACGGCCGGATTGGCAATGGCGTGGGCCTGGATACCCCGGCGGCGGCGCTGAATATTCTCCGTGCGCTGCAGGCCGAGGGTTACCCGGTTGAAGGTTTGCCGGCCACCGGCACGGCGCTGATCCACGAGCTGCTGGGCGGCGTCACCAACGACCTGGATACCCTCGATCTGCGCCCCTGCGCGCAAAGCCTGGCGCTTGAGGATTACCAGCGCCTGTTCGCCCGCTTGCCGGAAGCCAACCAGCAAGCCGTGCGCGAACGCTGGGGCGAGCCGGAGCAAGATCCGATGTTTCGCAGCGGCCGCATGATGATCGCTGGCCTGCGCTATGGCCTGACCTTTGTCGGCATTCAACCGGCGCGCGGCTATCAGCTGGACGCCAGCGCGGTGTACCACGACCCCGATCTGGTGCCGCCCCATGGCTACCTGGCGTTCTACTTCTGGCTACGCGACAGCTTCGCCATGAATGCCGTGGTGCATGTCGGCAAGCACGGCAATCTGGAGTGGCTGCCGGGTAAAAGCGTCGGTCTGTCCGCCACCTGCTGGCCGGACGCAATCCTCGGTCCGACGCCTAACGTCTACCCCTTTATCGTCAACGACCCCGGCGAGGGCGCGCAGGCCAAGCGCCGCACCCAGGCAGTGATCATCGACCACCTGATGCCACCGTTGACCCGCGCGGAAAGCTACGGCCCGCTGCGCGATATCGAGCGCCTGGCCGACGAGTACTACGATGCCTCGCTGCTGGATGAACGCCGCGCCATTGAGTTGCGTGGCGAAATTCTCGCCCTGGTATGCGCCACCCAGTTGGACCGCGAGCTGCAACTGCAGATCAACGACGACCCCAACTCCTGGCTGCCGCAGCTGGACGCCTATCTGTGCGATTTGAAGGAATCGCAGATTCGCGATGGTTTGCATATTTTTGGTGAATCACCGGCCGGGCGTCTGCGGCTGGACACCTTGCTGGCCCTGCTACGTATTCCCCGTGGCGATGGCAAAGAGCGCAACGCCAGCCTGTTGCAGGCATTGGCCAAGGATCTGCAGCTGGGCTTCAATCCGCTCAATTGCGAGATGGCGACGGTATGGCAAGGGCCGCGTCCGGACGTGCTGGCCGCCATCAGCAGCGACAGCTGGCGCAGCCACGGCGATACCCGTGAGCGCCTGGAACTGTATGCCGTGCAGTTGATCGAGGCCACGCTAAGCGGCAAGCCGCCTGCGTACGGCGAGCAGACCCAAGCGGTGCTGAACGCTCTAAGCGAGCATGTCGCCCCGACGCTGGACGCCTGCGGCCCGGCGGAAATGCATGGCCTGCTCGCCGCCTTGCGCGGTGCCTTTGTACCGGCCGGGCCCAGCGGCGCGCCAAGTCGCGGCCGGCTGGATGTGCTGCCCACCGGGCGCAATTTCTACTCGGTGGATGTGCGTAATCTGCCCACCCCCACCGCCTGGCGCATCGGTTTTCAGTCCGCCAGCCTGCTGCTTGAACGTCATCTGCAAGACCACGGCGACCATCTACGCCAGCTCGGCCTGTCGGTCTGGGGCACTGCCACCATGCGCACGGGCGGCGACGATATGGCCCAGGCCATGGCGCTGATGGGCGTCCGTCCGGTGTGGCAGGCCGGCAGCCAGCGGGTAGAGGATTTCGAGATTCTGCCGCTGTCCCTGCTCGATCGCCCACGGGTGGACGTGACCTTGCGGGTGTCGGGCTTTTTCCGCGACGCCTTCAGCAACCTGATCCGCCTGTTCGACGCCGCCGTGCAAGCTGTGGCCGAACTCAACGAGCCGGATGACATGAACCCACTGGCCGCCCGTGTGCGCCAGGATCGGCAACGCCTGGAACAACAGGGTATGGCCAGCGAACAAGCGCGCCGCGAAGCCGGCTGGCGGGTGTTTGGCAGCAAGCCGGGGGCTTATGGTGCCGGCATTCAGAACGCCATCGAAGAACGCCTGTGGCAAACCCGCGCCGATCTGGCCGAGGTGTATCTGAACTGGGGCAGTTATGCCTATGGTGCCGGTGATGCCGGTACGCCGGCGCGCGAGCAGTTCGTGCAGAAGCTCGAACGCCTGCAGGCGGTGCTGCATAACCAGGACAACCGCGAACACGACATCCTCGACTCCAACGACTACTACCAATTCCAGGGCGGCATGCTGGCGGCGGTGGAAACCCTGCGCGGCGCGCCGGTGGCCAGCTACCACGGCGACCACAGCCAGGCCGACAACCCGCGCATCCGCACCCTCAAAGAAGAACTGAATCGCGTGGTGCGTGCCCGGGCGGCCAACCCGAAATGGATCGCCGGCATGAAGCGCCACGGCTACAAAGGTGCCTTCGAACTGGCCGCTACCGTGGACTATCTGTGCGCCTTCGACGCCACCAGCGAACTGATCGACGACCACCAGTACCAGCTGCTCACCGATGCTTATTTGCTGGACCCGGACACCCGCGCCTTTATCCAGCAACACAACCCCGGTGCCCTGCGCGATATCACCGAACGCTTGCTGGAAGCGCAGCAGCGTGGGTTGTGGCAAGAGCCAGGTGAGTACCGCGAGGCGCTGGAAAACCTGTTGATCGATAGCGAAGAATCCTGACCCTACTACCCTCCGTAGGAGCGGCTTCAGCCGCGATGCTCTTAAAATCACAAGCATCGCGGCTGAAGCCGCTCCTACGCCAACCGCAGAGCTATCGCCATGACCCCTCAATTCCCCCTCGCCGCCGTCGTCGCCGCTGACTCGCTAAAGCTGGCGCTGTGCCTGGCTGCCATCGACCCGGCGATTGGCGGGGTGTTGATCGAGGGTCCGCGCGGCATGGCCAAGTCCACCCTGGCCCGCGGCGTGGCGCAGTTGCTGCCGGGCGGCCACTTCGTCACCCTGCCGCTGGGCGCCAGCGAGGAGCGTATCGTCGGCACCCTCGATCTGGATGCGGCCCTGGGCGAGGGCCGTGCGCAGTTTTCCCCCGGTCTGCTGGCCAAGGCCGATGGCGGCGTGCTCTATGTGGATGAAGTGAACCTGCTGCCCGACCACCTGGTGGACCTGCTGCTGGATGTCGCCGCCAGTGGCGTCAACCATGTCGAGCGCGACGGCATTTCCCATCAGCACGCGGCGCGCTTTGTGCTGATCGGCACCATGAACCCGGAAGAAGGCCAGCTGCGCCCGCAACTGCTGGATCGTTTTGGCCTCAAGGTGATTCTCGACGCGCAGCCGCAACCGAGCGAACGCGCGGAAATCGTGCGCCGGCGGCTGGCCTTCGACGCCGACCCGCAGGCCTTTGTGCAGCAGTGGGCGGTGCCGCAACAGGCCTTGCGCGAACGCTGTTTGGCGGCGCGTAACAAGCTGATGGACATCGCCCTGGACGACACCAGCGTCAACGATATCGCTGAGCGCTGCTATGCCGCTGGCGTCGATGGTTTGCGTGCCGACCTGGTCTGGCTGCGTGCTGCCCGCGCCCATGCGGCGTGGCGTGGCGCCGGGCAAATCGGCATTGACGATATCGACGCGGTCGAGGCCTTTGCCTTGGAGCACCGTCGCCGCCACACCCCACCGGCGGCCGCTCAACCGCCGCAATCAACGCCGCAATCCCCCGCCAGTGCGAGCGCGGCAGCCGGCGAAGGCCAGTGGGGCGAATTACCCGCCCAGGCCATGCCCACAGGAGCCGCACGCGAACTGCCGCGCTGGCCAAAAAAGCCCTGAGCATCCGCCCGCGACAGGTCACTGGCGCGGATGCACTGCCCAGACCCGGCCACCTCACCGGTGGCCGCCATGGCACCAGCCGCGCCGGACTGATCGGCGTTGTCGACTGGCTCGGCACCCTGCTGCGCGGCCGGCCGAAACGGGCTGGCGATCTGCTGCGCAAACCCCGTAGCCACCGGCCGACGGAGCTGTGGGTGCTGGTGGTGGACGCCTCCGCTTCGACCCGCCGGCATGGTGCCCTCAGCCAAGCCAAAGGCCTGCTCGGCACACTGCTGCAACAGGCCTATCAACAGCGCGCACGGGTGGCGGTGCTGCATGCCACCGGCATGCAGGCGCAATGGCCGTTCCAGGGCCAGAAAAGCTCGGCGGCGATGTTGGAGTGGCTAAACGAATTAGGCGCGGGCGGCGGTACGCCGTTGATTGAAGGGTTAGTACAAACCAGCGAATGGATGCGGCAGCGGCAGCGCAGCAAGCCGGGGGAACAACAGCGGCTGCTGGTGATAACCGATGGGCGTTTGCGCGAGTGGCCGTGCTTGGCGCCTATGGCCTGCCCGACCGTATTGGTGGATATCGAAAGCGGGCCGATTCGGCTGGGGCGGGCGCGGGTGTTGGCGGAGCAGTTAGGGGCGGAGTACTTACCTATCGACGGCCTGAGATCGCACCCATAACTGCGCCGACCAGCGTCGTCCCAGCGTAGGCTGGGACCCAGAATCTCGCAGGAAAGTACCGTTCGCCGTGCTATCTCCGCACCTGGGTCCCAGCCTGCGCTGGGACGACGGCGTACGTTTTCGCGAGAGGGTTACTCGTACACCGTAACCCGGTTACGCCCGTCTTCTTTGGAGGCATACAGCGCCTCATCCGCCCAACGAATCCACTCCTCATGGTGGTCGCAGGTGACGGACAGATCGGCGACGCCGAGGCTGATGGTCATCCGCAAGACTTCACCAGCATGCTCGATCTTCAGCGCCGCCACATGCTGGCGCAGGCGTTCGGCAAACACCCGGCCGCCTTCCTTGGCGGTGTCCGGCAGCAGAATCACGAACTCTTCGCCGCCGTAGCGACCGGCCACATCGACGTCGCGAATCAGCTCGCGAATCGAGTCGGCGACACGCTGGATAGCCTTGTCGCCGGCCTGGTGACCGTGGCTGTCGTTGATCCGTTTGAAGTGGTCGATGTCGAGCATGATCAGTGTCGCCGTGCTGTCGTAGCGGCGATGGCGGGCGTGTTCTTTCTGCAGACTTTCTTCCCAATGGCCACGGTTGTAGAGGCCGGTCAGGCGGTCGGTGCTGGACAGTTTCTGCAGCTCGGCGTTGGCCGAAAGCAGCTGCCGGCGGTTGTTGGCAACGTCGGTGACGTCGTAAATCACCAGGCAGATATGGCTGATCTGGCTGTTGGTCGAACGCAGCGGAAACAGCGTGGTGTTCTGGTACATGAAATCTTCACGACCGGTGATCGGCTGGTAGTTCTTGAAGCGCAGCAGGTACGGCCGCTGTTCCCACACAGTGAACGCCGGGGTGCCGAGGGCGGCCACGCCTTCGACCTTTTTGCGGAACCACTTGCTGTCCACTTCCGGGAACAGCTCAAAGAACGAACTGCCATTGGCCACGCTCGGCTGCACGCCGGAGCGGTTTTCCATAAAGGTGTTCCACACCAGCACCCGATAGTCCTCGTCGAACACCACCACGCCCACATCGATGCTCTGCACGATAGCGAGCAGCCAGTGGAATTCGTTGAGATCGATCGGCTCGTTCATGGTGGCCGCCTAGTTCATCAGGTACGCGAGTTTTTGGTTCAGCAACTGCACTGAGTCTTCACTGAACAGCATCAGCAGGTCGAAGTGAATATCGTGGCCTTCCAGGCTATAGCTTATCTCTACCGCCAGGGTTTTCTGGTTGCGCCGGCTGTTCACTTGAATCAGCTCCTCGATGGCCAGGTGCTCGCCGAGAATCTGCGGGTGGCTCTGGGAGAACACCACATCGATCTGCTCGGCGATACCCGACAAGCAGGCACCAATCAGCAAGGTGGAGAGGTCCAAGAGCATTTCCAGATCGCCGCCGTCATTGCCCTCGCGGTGCAACAGGCTGGCCATATCGGCGATTTCCGAGTCGTGGAAAATCAGCAGCGCTTCACCCGCGATGCCACTGCCGATATAGCCCTGGCAGATCGCGGTCAGGTGTTCGTCGCCGCGCTGCACGTCGGCCAGGGCCATGTGCAGTTCACCCACTTCCAGCAGGTTGACGTTGGGCACCGGCAGTTGCACGAACACATCCAGCACCCGTGCCAGCAGCGCACCGGCGCGGCCGATGGCGACGTTGACAGTTTCCTGCAGGGCATCGCGAAAGCTGCTCGGGCCATCGACAGCCGGGGCGTTGGCGGCAACGTCCTGCTGCGCTACGGCGAGCAGACCATGCTGGTGCAAAGTGGCGCGTAACTCGCCAGGGTCGAAGGGTTTGCGCAGAAAGGCCAGGGCACCCAGCTCCAGCACACGGCGCACCGCTTCTTCCTGCACGTCGGCGGAAATCACGATGATATGCGCCTGCAGGCCTTCCTCACGGACCGCGTTGAGCACCTGGTAGCCGTCCATCACCGGCATGGTCAGGTCCAGCAGCACCACTTTGCCCAGGCCTTTGCGGATCGCCTCGAGGCCGGCCTTGCCGTTATTCACCTCCGTGACGGACACCGCCCATTCGGGCGGCAGGGCGCGCAGCAGCTGCTTGCGCACCATGCTTGAGTCGTCACACACCAGCAGAGGAATTGAGGGCATTACCGGTTTTCTCTAAGCGCGCTTGCTAAGCCGACATCAGCCAATCGAAAGTGCGCCAATAATGGCTCAATGATGGCATTTGCGTCCATGGCAAATTGACGGCAAGTAGCGCGCCAGAACCGCTAGTGCGGGGAATTGGGCGGGAAAGCCTGGCCATTCGGTCAAAGCGAGGATGGCGCGAGCGCCGACAATGCCGCCGAGATTGGCTTGCATACTGGCACAGATGCCCTGCAAACGGGCAGCCAGAGCCTGATCCGCCAGCAAGTGACGCAGAGCTGAGGCAGCGCCGTGAGCGGTCGGCGAAGCGCGGCAGGTAGCTGCCCACCCCGACCGACCGCCTGGAAGCCGGCTTGGTGTGGGTCAACAACCCGCTGATTCACGACTGGTGGTACCCGTACAAGGATAAGGTGTTTTACAGCGAGGGCTGAAAGGCCCCCGCTGGCGAAACGCCGATTAAAACTCGCCGACTGCGCGGTCCAGTAGATAGACGCTGCAGACCACATGGGTTTTCAGTTTGGAATGGCTGAAGGTCACAAACAGCCAGGTGAACAGCGAGCGCTCCTTGCAGTCGCCACGGCTGGCACTGGCCAGAAAGTGGGTGCCGTTGTTCAGGAAGGCGAGCATGTCCAGGGTATTGCGCGCCGGCACCAGGCTGTCCCTGCTGTAGTGAAACAGCACCACCTTGGCCGCCGGGGCGTTGTACACCACCTTGTTGTCCACCAGGCTGTTGAGCCCCATATGCATCTGCATCAGCGGGTACTTGCCGGCCGCGAAATCCTGCACAAAAGTCGGATTCAGGTTCTTGCCGCTGAAAATATCGGCTTGATTGAAGCTGAAGCCCTGGTAGGCGCGGTAGCCGTCCAACAATGTCTGCAGGTAATCCGGGACAAAACTCAGGTCCTCATATTTGGCGTAGGCGTCACGGGGTCGGCCAGCCATCGCCTGGATGGAAGACGCCAGGGTTTGCTGGAGGTTGTACGGCCCCTCACCGGCATACACGCCTTTGATATCCGCCAGACGACTAACGAACGGCATCACCGCCACCGACGAGAAACCGCCCTGTGAACCGCCGACAATGCGCAGATCGCGGCCCAATGGCGTGGTGGGAAACTTGGCGTTGAAGTAGGCGCGCACGGCGAGCAGCATGTCCTGGCTGGCTGTGCCGGTGTCCTGGGTAACCAGATAGGACTGGGGCAGCGTGGCGGTATCGCCCAAACCGATCAGATCCGGGGCGAAAAACACATTGCCCTTGCCGGCAGCCAACAAGCCGACGATCAAATCCGCCGTGGACGCGGAGGACACCGCCGGCTTGCTCGATCTGGTGAACCCATGCTCACCCAGCACCATGCCCGCCTTGGAATAATCAAAGGCGCTGCCATCCGGGTTTTCCGGGTACACCAGCAGCCCACTCAGCACCACCGGCACACCGCCGGCACCGCTACTGGTGTAGGAGACTTTCATCACCCTGGCGTTGTAGCGCGCCTGCGGATAGGCAAGGTGCGGCAATTCCTTGGCCAGCAGGGCATTGGCAGTCTTCGCCAGTGCAGGGTCGTGGAGCACGCTGCCGAGGTATTCGAGCAGCAGGTTATTGATAGACGCCACCGGAATGCGCGCCAGCTTCGGCAGCCCACCGAAATTCACCGGCTGATCCGTTACCTGTGTGGCCTCACCACGGGGAAGGGATTTTGCCGCCGTACTGAAACTACCCAGCGGCGTTCCACCTTGGGCCACCTGATAAGTCGCCCCGGCTTGCAGGTTGGCCAGCGGCTCTACCGTTAGCGACCCCGCTACACCGCCTAGCGGGCTGGTCCATTCGCTGCGATACACCTGGGTGGTCGCCACGGTTTTGCCGGCGGCATCCTTGAGCACGATATCGCCACAGGCACCGGCTCTCGCGCTGGAGTAAGCGACGCTGACCTGGCTATTGATAAAGGCGTTGGCAGAACCATTGGCAGGGTTGAGACGCAAGGTGGAGCAGGTGACTGGCGGCGTGTCCGGTGCTGCCACACTGACCACCACAGGCTGACCAGCCGACGCCGGAATACCGTACGCAGGGCCTGCGGTTTGCGCACTGGCGGAGGTCGGGCCGGCACTCAGGCAGGCACCGGCAAGCAAGGCAAAGAAGGGTGTGGCACAACGCGGGGCGGGTATTGATCGGTTCATTTCCGTTACCTCTTTTACATGAAAGAGGTACCGACTCTATGCGCGAAAAACGCCAAGATTTCACCACTGAAAAAAATCAGCGCCCACCCACAACCGCTCTGGAATAAGGCTTAGGCACCGACGGAAGCGAGCGCCGCGAGTTCGGCGAGAAGGGCCGCCCCCTCAGTAAATTCGCGGTCCACCACGGGCAACACGGGACGCCGCAGCACCAGCACCGGCACGCCCAGTTCGCGAGCCACCTGCAGCTTCGGCTCGGTGGCCTGGCTGCCGCTGTTCTTGCTAATCAGCACATCGCAGCGCAAACGGGCAAACAATGCGCGCTCGCTTTCCAGAGTAAAGGGCCCACGGGCACCGATGATTTCCGCCCGCGCGGTAGCGGCCTGGCTGTGCAGGCAACGCACCGTCCAGTGCTGCTGTTCGGGGATTTCGTTCAGGTGTTCCAGCGGCTCGCGGCCCAGGGTGAACAGCGGGCGCCGGAAGGCTGCCAGGCTGTGGATAAGTTCGCTCCAATCCGCCACTTCGCGCCAGTCATCGCCGGCCTGCGCCTGCCAGCCGGGGCGGCGCAAGGCCCAGCAGGGCACCCCGGCCAAAGCCGCAGCCTGCGCGGCGTTGGCGCTGATCTGTGCGGCGTAGGGGTGAGTGGCATCCAGCAGCAAACCGATGCCGTTGTCGGCCACAAACTGCGCCAAGCCCTCGGCCCCGCCAAAGCCGCCAACGCGCACCTGACAGGGCAAATCCTCCGGCACCCGGCCGAGGCCGGCGAGGCTGTAGATATCGTCCGTAGTCAGCTGCCGGGCGAGCGCCAGCGCTTCACTGACGCCACCGAGCAGCAATACCTTCGGCCTCACTGCCGCGCCCCCGCGTAACCGACGATGCCGCCCTGACGGTCGATGGCGAACACCTCAAGCTCGACCTCGGCGGGCACGATGCTTTTGGCAAACGCCAGGGCATGGGCACACACCGCATTACCCAGCTCGATGCCCTCGGCGCTGGCCAAGCCCAAGGCTTGCTGGCTGGTGTTGCTGGCGACGATAGCCTGCTGCAACTCGGCACTGGCACCAATCGCCGCGGCCCACTCGGCCAGTTGCGGCAGGTCGATGCTGGAATGGCGGCTGTGCAGATCCATATGTCCTGCCGCCAGCTTGCTGATCTTGCCGAAGCCACCGCAGATACTCATTTTCGCCACCGGCGCGACGCGCAGATGCTTGAGCACGGCGCCAACGAAATCGCCCATCTCCACCAGCGCGGTATCGTCCAGCTGGTAATGGCGGCGCATGCAGTCTTCGCTGGCGTTGCCGGTGCAGGCGGCCAGGTGGGTAAAACCGTTGGCCTTGGCGACGTCGATGCCCTGGTGAATCGAGGCGATATAGGCCGCGCAGGAAAACGGCCGGACAATGCCGCTGGTGCCGAGAATCGACAGGCCACCGAGAATGCCCAGGCGCGGGTTCATGGTTTTCAGCGCCAACGCTTCGCCGTTTTCCACACAGGCGGTGACTTCGAAGCCGCCTGCATAGCCGTGCTCCGCCGCCAGGTTGAGCAAGTGGCTGGTGATCATCTGCCGCGGCACCGGATTGATCGCCGGCTCGCCCACCGGCAGGGTCAGGCCCGGTTTGGTTACGATGCCAACGCCCGGGCCGGCGAAAAACGCCACGCCCGGTTCGGCGCGCAAATGCACGCGGGCAAACACCAGGGCACCATGGGTAACGTCGGGATCATCACCGGCATCCTTCAAGGTTCCCGCCTCGGCACCGTCTGCGAAGGGCCGGCAGAATTCCAGGCGCATCAGCACTTCGCGGCCCTTGGGCAAGACGATTTCCACCGCATCGCTGACCGTCCCCGCGAGCAACAGCCGCGCCGCCGCCAGGCTGGTTGCGGTGATGCAACTGCCGGTGGTGTAGCCGCTACGCAGCGGCGCGGGTTGTTCGGCGGTTTCGTCACGCATGGCTCAGGGCTTCACGGCGTGCAGCACGGTGATCGGCAGCGCGGCGCGCCAGGTATCGAACTCCCCCAAGGGTAGCGCCTGGGCCACGCTGATGCGGGTCAGCTCGCCGCCATGGGTTTCGCGCCAGGTCACCAGGGTGGCTTCGCTTTGCAGGGTTACGGCGTTGGCCACCAGACGACCACCGGAGCGCAGATTGGCCCAGCAGTGCTCCAGCACACCGGGGAGGGTCACCCCGCCACCGATAAAAATCGCATCGGCCTGGGGTAGCCCGTGCAGCGCTTGCGGCGCGCTACCGGCGACCAACTGCAGACCCGGTACGCCCAAGGCATCGCGGTTCTGCGCAATCAGGCCCTGGCGTTCGCCATTGGCTTCGACGGCAATCGCCCGGCAGCTGGGGTGGGCGCGCATCCACTCGATACCGATGGAGCCGCACCCGGCGCCGACATCCCAAAGCAATTCCCCCGGCAACGGTGCCAGACGGGCCAGGGTAATGGCGCGCACATCGCGCTTGGTCAGTTGCCCGTCGTGGGCAAAGGCGCTGTCGGGCAGGCCGGGGGTCAGCGGCAGCAAGCGCGCATCGGCACCTGCCACACACTCGATGGCGAGCACATTCAATGCAGCCACTTCCGGCAAGGCCCACGTATTGGCGAGGCCATCGATGGATCGCTGCAACGGACCACCCAAGTGTTCCAGCACACGCAGTCGACTGCCGCCGAAGCCGCGCTCATTCAGCAGCTGAGCAATGGCGGCCGGGCTGCGGCCATCGTTGCTCAGCACCAGCAAGCGCTGGCCGGGATGGATATGGCTATGCAGCGCCGCCAAGGGACGGGCGACCACGGAAAGACAGCTGACCTCCTGCAACGCCCAGCCCAGTTGCGCGGCAGCCAGGGAAAACGACGACGGTGCCGGGAACACCTGCATCTCTTCGGCCGGCACCTGCCGCGCCAGGCTGGCACCGACGCCAAACAGCATCGGATCGCCGCTGGCCAGCACGCACACCGGTGTACCGCGGGCGGCCAATAGCGGGCCGAGGCTGAAGGGGCTCGGCCACAGCAGGCGCTCGGCGCTCAGGCAGTGCGGCAGCAATTCCAGCTGGCGTGGGCTGCCGACAATCAGCCGAGCGTCGAGCAAGGCGCGGCGCGCCGGTTTGCCCAAGCCGCTGTAACCGTCTTCACCGATTCCCACCACTGTCAGCCACGCCGCCATGGGCACTCCTGCAATCCAGCCGACCAGCAGGCTTTTCCTGGGGTCGGGCAAAGCGGGCATAATAGCGCGTTCGCCGGCACCCACAGCCAGCCACGGCGAACCGGTGACTTTTTTGAACAACGCCCGCCCCACTCCCAGCGCTCCCCTGCCACGCCATACCGCGTGCCCGGGTTTGCTGCGCATTGTGCAGGCGCGGGACGGCGGTATCTGCCGGATCAAATTGCCCGGCGGGCGGCTCAGCGTGGCCCAGGCCCTGGCCATCAGCGCCGCCGCCGAGCGCCATGCCAGCGGCGTGCTGGAAATCACCAACCGCGCCAACTTGCAGATTCGGGGCGTGCGTGGGGGTGAAGAACAGGCGCTGATCACCGCACTCTTGGCCGCCAAACTGGGCCCCCATAATTCCGCCGCCGATGATGTGCGCAACCTGATGCTCAGCCCCACCGCGGGTGTCGACGCGCAACAATTTCTGGATGTGCGTCCGCTTGCCGAGCAACTGCTGAACCTGCTGGAAAGCAATCAATCCCTGCACCAGCTCTCGGCCAAATTTGCCCTGCAACTGGATGGCGGCGAGAGCCTGGCAATGCTCGAGCACCACCATGACCTGTGGATAAGTGCGCTTGATCCGCAGCGTTTTGTCTTCGGCCTGGCGAGTAGCCCCGGCGAGGCGCTGGCGGCGGTCAACGCCGAGCAGGTGCCGGCGCTGGTGAACGCCTGCCTGGAACTGTTTCTGCAGCACGCCAGCGCCGAACACACGCGCATGCGCCATCTGCTCAAGCAGATGCCGATCAGCGACTTTCTTGCTGCACTGCAAGCCCGTCTGCCCTTCCCGTTGCAGCAGGATGCGCAGCTGCTGCAGTGGCACCGGCCGGCTGCCGAGCCGTGGGCGCATCTGGGCATTCGCGCCCAACGCCAAGCCGGCCGGGTGCATATCGGCGCGGCACCGGTGCTGGGCAGAATCAGCGCGAAACAGTTGGCTGGCGTTGCCCGGCTGAGCGAAGACGCGCTGTACTTCACGCCCTGGCAAAGCCTGCTGCTGCGCGATGTGCCTGCCGCCAATGCCGACGCGCTGAAACAAGCCCTGAGTGACCTGGGCCTGCTCACCGACAGCAGCGCGCCGCTGGCGCGCATCGTCGCCTGCAGCGGCTCCAGCGACTGCAGCAAAGGCCTGGCCGCAAGCAAAGCCGATGCCCTGTTACTGGCCGATTTACTCGCCCAGCGCGGCCCGATCGAGCAGGTGCACCTCAGCGCCTGCCCGCGCTCCTGCGCCGCTGCCCATGTGGCACCGCACACCCTGCTGGCAGTGGCCGAGGGTCGCTACGACCTTTATCAACGTGACAGCAGCAGCGCCGGTTTCGGCCAGCTGCTGGCGCGTAATCTGACTATCCTTGAAGCCGCCGACACCCTGGCCGCGCAGCCCGACCCCATGGAAGCCCCTTGATGCTTGAGTACATCCGCGATGGCCAGGAAATCTACCGCCACTCGTTTTCCATCATTCGTGCCGAAGCCGACCTGAGCGGCATTCCCGCCGACCTGGAAAAACTCGCCGTACGGGTGATTCACGCCTGCGGCATGGTCGATGTGGTGCAAGACCTGCGCTTCTCCCCCGGTGCCGGCACTGCCGGACGCACGGCCCTGGCGGGCGGCGCGGCGATTCTGTGCGATGCGCGGATGGTCGCCGAAGGCATCACCCGCGCCCGCCTGCCGGCCAATAATCCAGTCATCTGCACCCTCAACAACGAAGGCGTGGTGGACCTCGCCCGCGAGCTGGGCAACACCCGCTCGGCAGTGGCCCTGGAGCATTGGCGCGAGCATCTGGAGGGCAGCGTGGTGGTGATTGGCAATGCGCCCACCGCCTTGTTCTACCTGCTGGAAATGATCGATGCCGGCGCGCCCAAACCGGCGCTGATCCTCGGCTTCCCGGTGGGTTTTGTCGGTGCCGCCGAATCCAAAGACCTGCTGGCTGCCGACAGCCGCGGCGTGCCCTATGTGATCGTGCGCGGTCGCCGCGGGGGCAGTGCCATGGCCGCCGCCGCCGTCAACGCCCTGGCCACGGAGGTGGAGTGATGAGTGCCAAAGGACGCTTGCTGGGCATTGGCGTCGGCCCCGGTGACCCCGAGCTGATCACCCTCAAAGCCCTGCGCCTGCTGCAGTCAGCGCCGGTGATCGGCTACTTCGTGGCCAAGGCCAAGGTTGCCGTCGGCCAGCATGGCAACGCCTTCGGCATCATCGCCGGGCACCTGAGCGACGCGCAGCAACGCCTGCCCATGGTCTACCCGGTGACCACTGAAAAGCTCGCTCCGCCTTTGAGCTACGAAGCCATCATCAGCGACTTCTACGACACCTGCGCCGAGCAGATTGCCGAGCACCTGGAAGCCGGCCGCGACGTGGCAGTGATCTGCGAAGGCGACCCGTTTTTCTACGGCTCCTACATGTACCTGCATGATCGCCTGGCCGGCCGCTACCCCGCCGAAGTGGTGCCGGGCGTGTGCTCGATGCTCGGCGGTGCTTCGGTACTGGGCATTCCACTGGTGTACCGCAACCAGAGCCTGACCGTGCTCAGCGGCGTGCTGCCGGCCGACGAACTCAAACAACGCCTGGCCGCCACCGACGCCGCCGTGGTGATGAAGCTGGGGCGCAACTTCGACAAGGTGCGGGGCGTGCTGGAAGAGCTGGGCCTGGCCGGCCGTGCCCGGTATGTCGAACGCGCGACCATGGAAAACCAGCGCATCGTGCCGCTGAATGAAGTGGACCCCATGGCCTCGCCCTACTTTTCCTTGATCATCGTGCCCGGCGAAAAATGGCAGGCCTGAGCCCGCTTTCGGAGTTACCCATGTCCCCCGCCATCATCATCCTCGGCACCGGCGCCCTTGCTACTGCGCGGCGCATTCAGGCGCGCTATCCAGATGCCCAGGTGTATGGCCTGAACGAGCGAGTCAGCGCCGATATCGGCTACAGCGACTTCGGCACTCAGCTGCGCGAGCTGTACCAACGCAACCGGCCGATCATTGCCCTGTGCGCCGCCGGCATCGTCATCCGCTGCCTGGCACCCTTGCTGCAAACCAAAGGTGCAGAGCCGCCAGTACTTGCCGTGGCCGAAGACGGCAGCGCCGTGGTGCCGCTGCTCGGCGGCCTGGCCGGAGTGAATGTCCTGGCTCGGGAAATAGCAGCCGCATTGGCGGTGGCACCCGCCATCACCACCAGCGGCGAACTACGCTTCGACACCTGCGTGCTCAACCCACCCAGCGGCTATGTGCTGGGCGATATCGAACAGGGCAAACGTTTTGTCTCCTCCTTGCTCGGCGGCGAAAACGTGACCATCGACGGCGACGCCCCCTGGCTGGAACAGGCGCGCCTGCCACTGGCCGACGATGCCCGACTGCGCATCCGCATCAGCACCGATGCCAACGGCAGCAGTGATGAATTGCTGATCCACCCGCGTAGCGTGGTGGTACTCGATGCACCGGCCGATGCCGAACAGATTCAACACAGCCTGGCCGCTGCCGGCATCAGCGCTCATGCCCTGGCGTGCCTGTTGAGCCCTCGCGAGCGAATGGCCGATAACGCGTTGCGCGCCACCGCCAACAGCCTCGGCGTGCCGCTGCGTTTCAACGATGAACTGACACTCAACGCGACTCACCGCGTACTGGAAAGCCAGGGCCTGCAGCTGGCCATTGCCGATCAACCTGTAGTTATCCACAGCCTCGGCCAAGCCCGTGGCCGGCTCACCGTGGTCGGTCTTGGCCCCGGTGCCGCCGAGTTCACCGCCCCCGCCGTAAAGCGCGCACTGCAGGAAGCAGAAGACGTACTCGGCTACGAAACCTACGTGACCATGGCCGGCCCGTTCCGCCCCGACCAAGTGCTACACAACAGCGACAACCGCGAAGAACTGGCCCGCTCGCGCCACGCCTTCGAACTGGCCGCCAGCGGCCGGCGCGTGGTGGTGGTGTCGTCCGGCGACCCTGGTGTATTCGCCATGGCTGCTGCGGTGCTGGAAGCGCTGGAAGCCAGCAGCGATCCACACTGGCACTCGGTCGACTTGCAGGTGCTGCCCGGGGTTTCCGCCTCCCTGGCCACCGCCGCCAAAGCGGGTGCGCCGCTGGGCCATGACTTCTGCATGATCTCGCTCTCCGACAACCTCAAGCCGTGGGAGGTGATTGAGCTGCGGCTTAAACACGCCACCCTCGCCGACCTGGCGCTGGCCTTCTACAACCCGATTTCCCGTGCTCGGCCGTGGCAACTTGGCCGCGCGCTGGACGTGGTGCGCGAACAGCGCAGCCCGCAAACCGTGGTGGTACTGGGCCGCGATATCGGTCGGCCGGCCGAGGCACTCACCGTCACCACTCTTGGCGAATTGCGCCCGGAGATGGTGGATATGCGCACCATGGTGATCATCGGCTCCAGCACCACACGGCGCTTTGCCAAGGCGGGCAGTGCGGTGGATTGGGTGTATACGCCGAGATCGTATCCGGCGTGACGCATCAGCGCAGGCCGAGTGGAGCGTGCAGATCACAAGCAAGAGCATCTTCTTTGTTCGCGGAATGAAGATCGTATGTCTGCGAAATGCTGGATCCCAGCCTTCGCTGGGATGACGGTGTTCGGGACGAAAATCTCCGTCATCCCAGCGCAGGCTGGGATCCAGAATGGTCCGTAGAACGTCGTCGGCGCGGCAATCGGCGTGAGCCTTCAGACCATTGGCGCAGGCCGAGTGGGGCGGGCAGATCACTAGCAAGAGCATCTTCTTTTTTCCGTGGAATGCATGTCGTATGTCTGCGAAATGCTGGATCCCAGCCTGCGCTGGGATGACGGTGTTCGGGGCAAAAACCTCCGTCATCCCAGCGAAGGCTGGGATCCAGAATGGGCCGTACAACGTCGTCGGCGCGGCAATCGGCGTGTGCCTTCAGACCATTGGCGCGGGCCGAGTGGGGCGGGCAGATCACAAGCAAGAGCATCTTCTTTGTTCGCGGAATGAAGGTCGTATGTCTGCGAAATGCTGGATCCCAGCCTGCGCTGGGATGACGGTGCTCGGGACGAAAATCTCCGTCATCCCAGCGCAGGCTGGTATCCAGAATGGTCCGTAGAACATCGTCGGGGCGGCAATCGGCGTCCGCCTTCAGAGTGTGGATTCCCGCCTGCGCGGGAATGACGGGAATTTACCTGCTCCTTTGCTGAAGCCAGGCCACCCGGCTACGATGCGAGTGCCGTAGGAAACGTCGCAACGTACGTTTCCTGGCTTGTGAGCCTTTTGAATCCGGTCCTATAGTCCCGCCGTCGCTGACCCATTCAGCGATCGGGTTTAGCAGCTCGAATCGACTTAAGGCGCGCAAGCGCCGCATACGTTTCAGCAGGCGCTTTTTTTGCGTCTGCGGTATCACGTTATGGCGGCCGTGCGTGGGGCACCTTCGGGTGCGCCGGGTTTCCTTAAGTTGACCGGTCTGCTAACCCGCGTACGGCTGCCACCCATTCGTTTAGCAGCGATAGGTGGCAACTCACTCTTAACTTAAGGAAGTTCCATCATGAAATACGTTCATCCCGTAATAATCCCCTCACCACCCCGCACTCTCCCGCTTGTGGAGGTGCCCCATGTCTAACACCTCAAAGGTTCCGTTCTACCCCTGCGGCGATTCCCGCCACGCGCTCTTTGCGGTGCGCGCCGGCATCCCGTTGGCCGATGCCCTGGACAGCGCCCACGCCCTGCTCACCGCAGCGCAAACCTTGGCCCTGCATATCACCAATGCGCCCACTCGCCAGCAGGAACCGGTTAGCCATGCGTGCCACTTTATGATTGGCGCTGCGAATGCCACGTTGCAGGCATGCATCGATGGCGTGCCTGGCGAAGAGGCTGCGTAAAACAAATCGCGGCTGAAAGCCGCTCCTACGAGAACACGCAATCCGTAGGAGCGGCCGGTTCGGCACGCCGGTGAAGGGAGAAAGCGAATAGGTTGGGCTACTTAACGGTCCGTCTGAACCGATAAAACAGATTCGGCTCACTCACCAGATACAAATCCCCCTGCCGATCCATCGCCATGCCTTCCGCCTGCGGGACGTCGGCCTTCAGGCCGAGGTTGCCGGCGCGCAGGTTGAGGCTGCTGACGGGGTAACCGTGCTGGTCCAGTTCGATGACCATTTTCGATTCGTCGGAGAGCGCCCAGAGATGTTCGGTGGCGACGTCGTAGTAGAGGCTGGAGAGGTCGGTGAGGAACAGGCGTTGGTCCCGTTCGGGGTCGGTGCGCACTTGCAGGCGCAGGGGGCCGGGGCCGTGTTGCATAAAGCCGCTGACTTCGAAAATGCCCATGGGGTCGCGCTCTTTGGCAATAAACAGGCGCTGGTTGACGGAATCGAATGCCAGGCCTTCGAAGCCTTTGTTTTCTTCGCCGACGCTGCTCAGGTCGAGTTGATGGGCGTTGCCGGGGTCGTCGATGTCGATCAGGCGGGTGGCGTCGTTGATGTGCACTTCCGTCAGCCGGCGGCGACGTTCTTCGACAATGATGTAGACGCCCGGGCTGATGTATTCGATGGCTTCCGGATCTTTGAAGCCTTTCAGCGGAATGCTGCGCAACAGCTCGCCGTCCAGGGACAGTTCGAGAAAGTGCGGGCGCTGGTTGGTGACGCTGACCAGGGTGTTGCGCTCGGGGTCGAAGGACAGGGCGGAAACATTGGTGAGATCACCCAGGGTGCGGCCTTCGATATCAACTTCGTAGCGCGTGAGTAGCTGAGCACCGCCGGGGTTTTTCGCCTGTTCGAACTGGAACCAGATGCGCTCGAACAAGCGCTGATGCTGCGCCATCACGACACTGCTAAGCAGCGCAAGGGCGATACAGGCCTGCAGTGTTCTTGAAACATACAGACCGTTCATCACACGCTCCGCTGTACATAAGTGCTACCGATTATGGCGGGCAGCTATTACAGAAGGACATGTAATAGATAACTGCAAGTTTCAGAGGACGAGCGGCGGAAATAGTTGCAGTTGATAGGCTCAGACGGCGAAGCCCAACCTAGTCGATAAGCTGCCACTCGCTAAAACTGGCCGCCTGGCCAATCTGCTCGCCCTGCTCATTCAGCACATTCCAGACCGCGGCCTGTTCGATCCAGAAACGCTGGCCATTCCTGGCGATGCGTATGCCGCGGTAGTCGGCGACATGGCCCTGGCTGCCGACCTGTTCGAGAAAGCGCTGGCGCTCGCTGCGTTCCATGGGTTCGGCGGTGAGCCGCGAGGGCGTGGCGGTGAGCTCCTCCCAGCTGTAACCCCAGAGCGCCAGGGTGGCGGCGTTGCCGTAGTTGAGGATGGGGTCGGCCTGGTTGCCGTGGGACAGCAGGGTGGCAGGGGCGTGGTAAGCGACTGCGGCCAGTTGCTCGGCGCTGAGCGCGAGGGCACCGGGGATCAGCTCGTGGCCGAACCAGTGGCGGTAGCTGGTGAGCAGGCGGCGTACTTGAAGTATGGCGGCGGGAGTTTGCCAGGGTTGCATGGCGGGCACCTTGTGCATAAACGAGGTGCTCAGGTTCGCCGCTCCCAGGGCCGGCGACCAGCCCTGGAGCGGCGAACGGCACAGGGTGCCGATGGATTGCTGTTAACGCACGCAGTCTGGTGCCGGCTGTTTGCGCTGCACGCTGGGTGCCGGTTGGTCGCTGACCGGCGCGTTGCTCTGGCCAACATGACGCAGCAGGAAGTGCGACAGCGCCGGAATCAGAATCAGCGCGCCGAGCATGTTCCACAGCAGCATAAAGGTCAGCAGGATGCCCATGTCGGCCTGGAACTTGATCGGCGACCACACCCAGCACACCACCCCGGCAGCCAAGGTGATGCCCACCAGCGCCACCACCCGGCCGGTGAAGGCCACGGCGCTACGGTAGGCATCGCCCAGGGTTCGCCCCTGGCGCTGGTAGTGCAGCTGCACGCTGAGCAGGTACAAGGCGTAGTCCACCCCTATGCCCACGCCCAGGGCGATCACCGGCAAGGTGGCTACTTTGACGCCAATACCCATGGCCACCATCAGCGCCTCGCAGAGCACTGAGGTCAGCACCAGCGGCAGCAACGCCACCAGCATGGCGCGCCAGCTGCGGAAGGTGATCAGGCAGAAGATCGCCACCGCCAGGTACACGTACAGCAGCATGCGGTGGTTAGCCTCGCGCACCACCATATTGGTGGCCGCTTCGATACCGGCGCTGCCGGCGGCGAGCAGGAACTGGCGGTCCTCGGTGCTGTTTTCGCGGGCAAAGCGTTCGGCAATCGCCACCACGCCATCCAGGGTTTCGGCTTTGTGGTCTTTGAGGAAGGCGATCACTGGCATCAGCGAACACTGGTTGTTGAGCAGTTCAGGGGCGTTTACCGAGGCCTGCTGGGCGGCGTAGTTGAGCACGTCCTGGTTGCGCTGCAGGCTGGCCATCTTCGGGTTGCCCTCGAAGGAGCCGGCGGTGATCTGCCGTACCGCGTTGACCAGCGACACCGTGGTCTGCACCCCCGGATGCTGCTGCAGCTCCCAGGCCAGGCGGTCGGCGAGCACCAGGGTGCGGTAGTTCAGGCAGCCTTCGGGCGGGGTCTTGATCATCACCGCGAACATGTCGCTGGACAGCGCGTAGTGGCTGGTGATGTAGGCGTTGTCGAGGTTGTAGCGCGAGTTGGCGCGCAGCTCCGGAGCGCCGCGGTCGAGATCACCGATCTGCAGGTGCTGGCTGACCATAAAGCCGCCAACGCCCAGCAACGAGGCCAGCAACACGGTGGCTGTGGCCCACTTCGGGGTGGTGAAAAGATTCAGGCAGTCCCACATGCGGCCAAAGCCACGGTGCTGTTCGGCGCGGGTGTCGATTCGCAGGGCGCGCTCGGCAGCCTTGGTGCCGACGCCGACATAGGACAGGGCAATCGGCATCAGCAGCAGGCTGGTGAACACCAGCACGGCGACGCCGATGCTGGCGGCGATGGCCAGGTCCTGGATCACCGGAATATCGATCAGCATCAGCACGGCAAAGCCGACGGCGTCGGCCAGCAAGGCGGTCACCCCGGCAATAAACAGACGGCGGAAGGTATAGCGCGCAGCGATCAGCTTATGGGTACCGCGGGCGATGTCCTGCATGATGCCGTTCATTTTCTGCGCGGCGTGGGACACGCCGATGGCGAAGATCAGGAACGGCACCAGCACCGAATAGGGGTCGATGCTATAGCCCAGCCAGGCGACGATACCCAGCTGCCAGACCACCGCCAGCAACGAGCAACCGATCACCAGCAGGGTGCTGCGCACGCAGCGGGTATACAGCAGGATGATGCCGAAGGCGGCCACCACCGCCAGGGCGAAGAAGGCCATTACCTGCAGCAGGCCGTCGATCAGCTCGCCCACCAGCTTGGCGAAACCGATCACCCGTACCCGGTAAGGCCCCTCGCCCTGGGCTTGGGCATTCAGGTGCTCAACCTTGTTGCGCAGCGCTTCCAGGCTTTTGGCGAAGGCGTAGTAGTCGATGCCGTGGCCGGTGGCGGAGTTCTTATCGAGCAGCGGCACCACCAGCATGGTGGAGCGAAAATCGTTGGCCACCAGGCTGCCGACCACACCGGCGCGGCCGATGTTCTGGCGCAGTTGTTCGATGCTGGCGGGCGAGCCGTCGTAGCCATCGGGCATGACCGGGCCGCCTTGAAAACCTTCTTCGGTGACTTCGGTCCAGCGCACGCTGGGTGCCCACAACGAGCGCAGCCAGGCACGGTCGACGCCGGAGGTAAGGAACAGTTCGTCGTTAACCTGCTTGAGCACGGCCAGGTAGGCCGGGTCGAAGATGTCGCCCTGACTGTTCTCCACCACCACCCGCACCGAGTTGCCCAGGCCGCGCAGCTGGTCGCGGTTGTCGAGGAAGTTGCGGATATAGGGTTGGCTTTGCGGAATCATCTTCTCGAAGCTGGGGCGCAGCTCCAGGCGGGTCAGCGCCATATAGCCGAGCAGCACCGAGACCAAGGCGATGATGGCGATAAACCACGGCCGATGGTTGAACAGCAGGCGCTCGAAAAGATGCCCGCTGCTTTGGTCGAAATCTCGCAGGTCGCGGATCACCGGCATGCTGTCTTGTTTGATGTTGCCCATGATGGTTTCTCGTTGACTTCGTTAGGGCAGGCGCTGGCTGCGCACACCGCGGCTGCCGACCAGCACCAGGCTGTGGTCGACGGCGAATTCGGCGGCGCTGATCGGCGCCATTTGCGTCTGCGGCACGGCCTCCAGGGTGTGGCCATCGGCGCTGATGCGCAGCACATGGCCGGCCTGACTGAACAACAGCACATGGCCGCTGGCGTCCTGGGTCGCGGCGCTGATGCTGTTTTGCAGGTGGTTATCCAGTTCGGTCCAGCTGCTGCCGCCATCCACGCTGCGCAGTACATGCCCGCGCAGGCCGTACACCAGCAGCTCGCTGGCGCTGCCGGTGACACCGAAGAAACTGCCGCTATAGGGCGTCTGCAAGGCGACAAAGCGCTGCTGCTCGGCGTCCCAGCGCAACAGCAAGCCCTGCTCGCCGGCGATATAGGGCACGCCGTTGACGGCGGCGATGGCGTTCAGGTGCAAACCCTGGGGGTTGTCGGTGCGATCGGCAAATGGCTGCCAGTGACGGCCGCCGTCTTCGGTGCGCAGGATCACGCCGAATACGCCGACGGCGTAGCCGAGCTGGTCGTTGGCGAACCACACATCCAGCAGCGCCTTATCGGCACCCTCATCGATCATGCGCTGGGCGTCGGCCAGGCGCGCGGCCCATTGCTCGTCGTCCGGCGCGGCAGCGGCCATCGCACTGTAGCGCTCCTGCATCAGGGCACCGATCTGACGACCGTCGAGCTGTTTGCTCCAGGTGGCACCGGCGTCTTCGCTGTGCAGAATCACACCATCGTGGCCCACCGCCCAGCCCAGCTTTGGCGTGGGGAAATACACCGCAGTGAGATCACTGCTGACCGCCACCTGGGCCTGCAGCCACTGGTCGCCAGCTGTGTCGGAATAAAGAATATGGCCGCGCTGGCCGACCGCCACCAAGCGTTCGCCGGCACGGCTGACATCGGCCAGAGGCGCCATGGGCGCCAGAGCGCTGGTACGTGCCGGCAGATCCAGCACGTCGATAAATTCGGCCTGTGCGCCGATGGGCAAGCTGCCTAGCAGCAGACCCAGCAGGGCGATCAGGACTTTGGATAGATCACTCATGGTCAATCTCGGCAAAAGATGCGCCGCAGGGCTTGGGACTCTGCGGCGCCGGGTCAATGTCCCGCCGTGTCAGGGAGTAGCGTCACGGACACTGATGGCGGGGCCTGTGGCCCGAAACTCAGCGGATGCCCGCGCCGGCCAGGGACTCGGGAGACCACTGCGCTTTGGATAGCGTGTCGATGTAGTGGATACCACCGTACGGGCCAACCACGCCGTTGATGTTGTACGAGCCACCCACCAGGTCATAGATCATGAAGGGTGTGGAGTCCGGCACGGTCTTGTCGTAGCTCTGGCTGAGGAAGGCAAACGAGCCGCGATAGAGCTGGCCACGGGCGTCATATTGGTCCGAGGCCAGCGCCACCCAGCTGTCTTCGTCGAGGTAGAAGCGGCGCTTGGCGTACACGTGGCGAGCGCCACTTTTCAGCGTGCCTTCCACCACCCAGACGCGGTGTTTCTCCCAGCGCACCAGATCCGGTGCCAGGTGGTTGGGGGTAGTGATGGCCTTGGCGTCAGGGGCGTAGGTCAGACGGTAGGTGTTGTAGGGCACGATCATTTCCTGCTTGCCCACCAGCTTCCAGTCGAAGCGGTCCAGCGCACCGTTGAAGACGAACACGTCATCGTAGGTGCCGGCACCAGCGGTGCCCGGGTTCGGCGTGTCGTACGCGAGGTTCGGGGCCAGCTTCACCCGACGTACGCCAGGCAGGTACTGCCAGGCGCGGCGCGGTTGCTGCAACGGGTTGGCCGCATCCTGCAGCATGATCGACTCACCGGCGCGGCGCGCTGGCGCGGTGTAGTAGAGCTTCATCTGGTAGTAGGTGGCGCTGGCGGTGATCGGCTTGCTCATGTCCTCGTAGATCGGATAGCTGATAAACGCCTGCCCGGTGATGGCCAGGCTGGCGACACCGGAGGAATCGACGTTCCACGAGTCGTACTTGGTGCCGATGGTCACGCCCTGGTAGCGCAGCAGAAAATTCCACATGGCCTCGGCACCCGACTGCGGAATCGGGAACGGTACGCCCGGCAGCACGTTATCGATCGCCAGCCCGCCTTCCAGCGACTTGGCACCGGTGGCGTTTTTCAGGCTGTTGTCTTGCACTGCCTGGGGTACGGCGGCGGTGCGGTGGGTGGGATAGAGCTCGACGCGAAAGGTCGGGAAGCGCTTGGCCAGTTCCACGGTAGTGGCGGTGAGCTGGTCTTTGTACTGCTCGACGTTTTTACCGTCGATCACCACCAGCGGTTTCTCACCGGCGTAGGGGTCAGGGCGCACGCTATCACCGGCCTTGAAGTTCGCCGGGGCCTGGGTCAGACCACCGGTGTAGGCCGGAATACTGCCGTCGGCATTGCCGGCTTTTTCCGCGCCGAGGGCGGTCAGGCTGGTGCCCAGTTTGGCCGCTTCGCTAGCGGATACGGCGGCGTGGGCCTGGCCGGTCAAGGCCAGGATGAGGGAGGCAGCCATTACGGTTTGCACGAATTTCATCTTGTTGTTCTCCTGCACTGAGGCGGGGCAATTCGTGGATCAGAAAGTGGTTTTAAACGTCAGGTATAGCGCGCCACGGTCTTCACCGCTGGCACCGCCACCCGAGAACGACGAGTAACCGCCGGCGTAGCAGGTGTTGCGTTGGCCCAGGTCGAGGGCGTTGGGCAGCGCACCGTCGACAGCGCCGTTTTTGCACTTCTGGGCGTCACCAAAGGAATCCACGTATTTGAGGTCGACGTAGTACTGGTTATAGATCGCCGCACCAACGCCGAGCGAGTAGTTGCCGGTGTCTTCGGCACCGCCGGCGGCAACCGGTGAAACGCCATCGATCCCGACGTTGATGGACATTGGCGCAGTCAGGTCCACACCCGGAAACACCTGGTACCAGGTCGGTGTGAAGTTGACCGCCACGCCCCAGTTGTCGCGGGTCGGTTTGTCGATGCCGCGGTAGGTGTCTTTGCCTTTGTACAGCGCTTCGTTCTTGCTATCGAGGCTCAGCAGGTTGCTGTAGTACACCTCGCCGAGCAGGCTCGCGGCATCGAACAACGCAGTCTCGGGCAACGCCATCAGGCCATTGACCACCCAG
This sequence comes from Pseudomonas sp. TE3786, assembly GCF_054057335.1. Taxonomy (NCBI): domain Bacteria; kingdom Pseudomonadati; phylum Pseudomonadota; class Gammaproteobacteria; order Pseudomonadales; family Pseudomonadaceae; genus Pseudomonas; species Pseudomonas sp. TE3786. Next base: position 206,897 of record NZ_JBSRZF010000004.1, on the reverse strand, counting down.
TGCAGGGTGTCGCCGGTGGCGCTCATGCTTTCGCCTTCCTTGAACTGGCCGTTGACCACGCCGGTACCGGGATTGCGTGGGGACAAGCCAGCGCCAGCCGCGCCTGTTACCAGCAATGGGCTGTAGATCGCCGGGATGCTCGACAGCGGCATACCGTGGCGAATGTTCAGGTCGCTGCCGACGCTGACCCCGGCGACGTCCTTGGACAGGCTCAGGCCATAGATATGGATGTCTTCGCCGTAGGCCAGGCGATAGGAGGTGGTCTCGATGGAGTTACGCAGCCCCGCCACGCCACCGGCGACGGTCAGCTTGCGGGCGTCGAGCACCGCCTGGGGCAGGATGTCGGAGGTATTGCGGTAGTAAATGCCCAGGGTGCCGTCCAGCCACTCCGGCGACCACTTGGCCATTACGCCCCAGTCGCCTTGGTTATCCGGGGTCAGGTCGTCGCCGCGGCGGATATTGCTCAGCGTGCCATTCGGCCCAGCCAGGCCGGCACCACCGGTGTGACCGAGAATAAACGACTGCGCGCCTTCGCCGATCAGGTCGGAAGAGCCGTAGTAGGTGCCGGCTTCCGGCAAGCGTGCAGCATCCCAGTCAAGGAAGTACTGGGCACCGAACGACCACTCGGAATTGAGGGTGAAGCTGGTGGACAGCTGGTTGCGCGGCACAAACAGTTCCTTGGCCTCGGTGCCCGGCGATGCCGCCAGCTTGGCCAGGTCCAGCCCGGACTGGCCGTAGCTGATCGAGTGCACCGGGTTGAGGATGGTTTCACCCCAGAACACGTTGTGCTGGCCGGCTTTCATGCTCAGCAGCGATTGCTCGCCCACCTCGGTGCTGTAGAACACAAAGGCATCGAGAATTTCACCGGACGGGCCGCTGTAGTAACGCTGGGCATGGTTGCTCAGGTGCGAGCTGCCGAACACCGTAGGGGCAGTCGGACGGCCATTCCAGCCGACGATGGCGGAGTAGTCGCCATTGCCGTTAACGAAGGGGTTGGAGTTGGAGCCGACGTTGTCGTACGCCTTGTCATACCAACTGGCACCGCTGACACGAAAGCCCAGACGGTTCTGGTAGACCACATCCAGTTCGGTCAGCAGGTCGAGACGATTGGTGATATTGGTTCCGGCCTTGCGGAAGTTGTAGTCACCATCGTTGTTGTTCGGCGTACCGAGCATGCGCGAATCGGCGCTCTCAGTGCGCACGCCGTAGTTGTACTTGACGGTGTTGTCGAACCGCACCGACATGTCGGGGTTGCCGGTATCGACTTCGACGGCCTGAACGACTGGCACAACGGCCAGGGTGATGGCCGCCGCCAACAGGCTGGTGCGTAGGGGCGGGCGGTGCTGCTTGTTGTTGTTGTACATAGCGTTGACTCCGCTTTTATTGTTTTGGACTTGCTAGGTGCTGCCCGCGCGGGTTGGTCGCGCAGGCGGGTATTGGGTCGAATGGGTCCTTTTCGAGTAAGGGTGTTGGCCTGCGCGACGGGCGCGGGTCAGTCCAGCAATGCCTGAATCAGGCGCTCGGCTTGCGGCCACTCGCCGTAGCCGGACGCCGGGTTGAGATGACCGACTTCGCCAAGCTCGACCAGGCTGGCACCCCAGTCGCTGGCCATGGCGCGGGCAGCGTCCAGGCTGGCCAGGTGATCGTTGCTGCTGGCCGCGACAATGCTCGGGAACGGCAACCGGCCACGGGGCAGCGGCGACCAACCGTTGTCTTTAAGTACCTGCGGGCTGGGGTATTGGGCCGGCCACACGCTGTCGAGGTCCGGCGGGGTAACCAGCAGCGCGCCGAGGATCGGCCGCGAATGCCGCGCCGCCCAGTGCACTGTCATTAACACGCCAGCGCTGTGGGCAACCAGCACCACGGGACCGTCAATGGCGTCCAGCTCGCGCTGAATGGCGTCCACCCGGGCCGCCAGGCTCAGTTTGTCGGTTTCCAGCGGCGGCACGCTGCGGCAGTTCGGCAACCGTGCGGCGAGCAGGGTTTGCCAGTGCTCGGCAACGTGATCGCGCAGGCCGGGAATGATAAGGACGGTAAACGCTTTGTCGTTGTTAGCCACGCCGGGCTCCTGACTGCCAATCCGGTTTTCGGCGTGCACAGACGCCGGGATGTGACAGACAGTAGAGGCGGGCCCCCCGCCACGCTTCACATTAAGCGTCAGCCTTTTCGCAATTCATGACAGATCCGCTGTAGGCCGTTTCGACGGCAGGGTGTTATCCCGTCGGAACGCTGCTAAGGTCAGCTTTTCAGGCCCGATTTTTCATTTCATGACAGCCCGGTGACCGTCTGTCCGGCCATCGGGCATCATGGGCGACGGCCGCCAATGCGGCCGCACCCGTGTAGGAACTAGAACAATGACAACACTGGTTCGCGCAGCGGTACTGACCAATTTCCTGGAGGTCGCCCAGCATCTGGGCCTCAAGCCCCAGGCGCTGCTTAATGACGTGGGCCTCAGCAAAAGCCAGCTGCAGGACCCGGAACACCGCATCCCGATTGGCGCAGCCGTACAGGTGCTGGAAAACGCCGCGGCGGCCAGCGGCTGCCAGACGTTCGGCCTGCGCATGGCCGAATCACGCCAGCTCTCGGACTTCGGCGCGGTCAGCCTGCTGCTGACCCACCAACGCACCCTGCGCGAGGCGTTGCAGGTGGTGGTGCAGTATCGCCATCTGCTCAACGATTCGCTGGCCATCTATATCGAAGAGGCCGGCAGCATGGTGATCATCCGCGAGGAAGTGGTCACCGAGGCCGGCCTGAGCTGGCGGCAGGGCAACGAACTGGCGATCGGCGTGATGTATCGGCTATGCGCCGCTTTGCTGGGCACGCACTGGCGGCCGATCAGCGTCAACTTCACCCACTCGGCGCCAGACGATGTGCAAGTGCACCGACGGGTGCTGGGGCATAAAGTGGAGTTCAACAGCGAGTTCAACGGCATTGTTTGTCATGCCGCCGACTTCGAGGTCGCCAACCCCCACGCCGACCCGGCCATGGCGCGTTATGCGCAGCGCTTTCTCGAGTCCCTGCACGTCGATCAGCAGACGCCGCTGGTGTTTGAAGTGCGCAAGGCCATCTACCTGCTACTGCCCATGGGCCGCGCCACCATCGAGCAGATTGCCCTGGCCATGGGCATGAACGTGCGCACCCTGCAACGGCGCCTGGAGGAGAACGAGGCAACCTTCAGTGACCTGATCAATGGCGTACGCCGCGACCTGGTGATCCGTTACCTGGAAAACCCCGCCTACTCGCTGGGGCGCATCGCCGACATGCTCGGCTACTCGATGCCCAGCTCGTTTACCCGCTGGTTTATCGGCCAGTTCAGCATGCCGCCCGCCGCCTGGCGTAGTGAACACGGCACGCCGCGCAAGGAGCGCTGAGAGCGGCGCGCCGCGCTACTTAACTATTGAAGCGCACGACCAGCTCGCGAAGGGCGAACGCGGTGGACTCCAGCTCACCGCCCAGGCTGGCGGAACGGCTGGTGATCAACGCGTTCTGCTCACAGGCCTGGGAAATGCTGCCGATCTGCTCGGCGATATTTTCCGCCACCTGACCCTGCTGCTCCGAGGCAGCGGCCATCTGTTCGGTCATCTGCTGGATTCGCTCGACCCCCTGGGTGATCCCGCCCAGCGCGGCCTCGGTTTCGATAACCCGCTGCACGCCCCGTAACGCCTCGGAGCTGCCCTGACGAGCGATGGTCACGGCCTGTGCAGTCACTTCCTGCAGGCCGCCGATGATGCCTTGGATGGTCTCCGTGGAGTCGCGGGTTTTCGAAGCCAGGGCGCGGACTTCATCCGCCACCACGGCAAATCCGCGCCCCTGCTCGCCGGCACGCGCGGCCTCGATGGCAGCGTTGAGCGCAAGAAGATTGGTCTGCTCGGCGATGGCGCGGATCATATCGGCCGCCTGCTGGATCGACTTGGCGCGGTCGGCCAGGCCTTCCACCGAAGAGCTGATGCCTTCCACCGTCTGCGCCAGCTTCTCGACCATTTGCCGACTCTGTTCAGCCTGACGGCTGCCATCCAGGGCCAGTGCATTAACCTGGCGGGCCTCCTCGGCGGTGAGCTGCACATTGCTGGCGACTTCATGGATAGAGGCCGCCATCTCCTGCATGGCGGTGGCGGCCATCTCGGTCTCGCCACGCTGGGTTTGCAGGGCCTGTTCGGCTTGCTGCACCAGCTGGCCATTTTCCGAGGCCTGGCTCGCGGTGCGGTCGGCATAGTCGCCGAGCAAGCCAAAGGCGGTGCGGATGCGCGCGCCCTCGCTGATCAGCGCCAGCTGCAGGCGGGCCACAGCGCCGCTGTCATCGGTGTACGTGCGGGCTACCAGTTCGCTGGCGAACGCCTTGGGTGCGGCTTGGCCGACTTTGAGCAGCGCGCGTTTGACATAGGCCATGGTCAGGAATGCCTGCCCCAACCCCAACGCCACCAATAGCGCCACACCCGCGCCGGCCTGCCCGGCATACAGCAGCGCCGGCCCGAACACTGCGGCCAGCAGTGGCAGGAGGAGAAAGCGCGCCAACACCAGCAGTTTCTCTTGCAACGGTGCCGCCGGCAGGCCGCGAATAAGCCGCGCATAAAGCGCCGTGGCGCGCCGCACATGCGCGGGCTGCACGCACTCGCGCACTGATTCGTAACCGATCACCTTGCCGTTTTCCTGGATCGGCGTGACATAGGCACTGACCCAATAGTGGTCGCCGTTCTTGCAGCGGTTCTGCACCACCCCCATCCAGCTCTTGCCGCTCTTGAGGTAGTCCCACATGTGCGCAAACACCTGCGGTGGCATGTTCGGATGGCGCACCAGGTTGTGCGGGCTGCCGATCAACTCCTCGCGGCTGTAACCACTGACCTCGACGAATGCATCGTTGCAGTAGGTGATTTTGCCGTGGGTGTCGGTGGCGGAAATCAAGCGTTGGTTCGGCGGAAAACTACGTTCCCGGCCACTTACGGGCATATTTATACGCATCACGCTACTCCTGTCGGCACACCGACCTGCAAAACAAGGGACGCCGGTACGCGAACCTCGCGCTGGCGAAATCGACTCTTGAGTCAACTAATTTAGATAGCGCTGAACAGACCGGCTTCGCATTGCCTGTCAGGGCGTTTTCATTTCATGACCATGGCGTACCGTTCGGCGCTTCAGGGCTGTTGTGGCGGGATGTTCAACGCCACCTCATCGAGGTCCAGCACGGCACGACTGAGGTAGAACTCGGTGCCACCCCCGCCCTCGCCTGCGCCTTGTTGCACTTGCCGGCGGACAAACTGGTAAGCGCCGCGCACCTTGGCCAAGGCCTCGGCCTGGCTAGCGTGTTGCGCTTGCAACTGATCGAAGCGGCGCTCGATATCGCCATCCAGCTGCGCCACACGCTCAGCTGAAAGCTGCCAACGGTCTTTTTTCGCTAATGGGTAACGGCGCAGTTGATAGTCCAGCAACAGGTCGGCAAGGTCGCGGCTCTGTTCGCCAAAGGCTTCCTGCGTGCTGCCTTGCGCCAGCTGGCGGACGGTGGCCTCACCCAGTTGCTGGCGTTGCTCCAGTAACTGAGTGATCAGCTCCGGGTACCGTCGACTTTCGCTGCGCGGCAACCCATCGAGCTGTTCGAAAAGCTTGCGCATGGCGGCCAGCGGCTGCACCAGCTGCGGCGGTTGGCCGAGTTGCAGCACGTCGGTTTCCAGGCTGGTGAGGTGGTGGAATACGGCGGTGAGCAGGCGCGGATCGGGGCTGCGCTCCCGCGGGTCGTAGTACAGCATGGCGCTGGCGCAGAGCAGCCGGCTGTGGCTATCCAGTTCGTACAGCTGACGTACCGTGCCGGTATCGGCCTGGGCCGGCAGACAAAGCAGACCCAGCAGGCACGCCGGAACAATTTTTAGAAGAGCAGTTCTGAGCAGAACAATCCTTTGCATCGTCCATCCCTTTTTTTTGTTTTTATAGTTTTTATCGGTGGCCGGGCCGGACATGCCCGTGGCTGTGCCGGCGCCGGGCGCCGGCGAACCGCTACAGCCCCCAGCGCATCAGCAGCAGCACCAGCACGACGAGAAACACGGTCTCGCCGACCATCAGCAGAATCGGTTTGATGCCCACGGTGGCCAGCTCCTTGAGCTGGGTTTTCATGCCCAGCGCGGCAATGGACACCACCAGGCACCAGCGCGACGCCTCGTTGACCCCGCCCTGCACCAGCGCCGGTACCCAGCCGGTACTGTTGATGCAGGCCAGAATCAGAAAGCCGACGGCAAACCAGGGCAACAGCGGCGGACGCTGGGCACCCGGCTCGACGCCTTGAGCGCGGGTGATCAGCGCCGCACAGAGGATCACCGGTAGCAACATGGCCACGCGCATCAGCTTGACCACGGTGGCGATATCGCCGGTCTCCGGCGACATGCTGTAGCCGGCACCGACCACCTGGGCCACGTCGTGAATAGTGGCACCGAGGAATACCCCAGCCTGCTGCGGCGACAGGCCGAGGGCGTTGGCAATCATCGGGTAGAGAATCATCGCCAGGGTCGACAGCGCCGACACACCGATCACGGTAAACAAGGTGGCGCGTTCTTTCTTCGGGTGATTGGGCAGGGCAGCGGCCAGGGCCAGCGCCGCCGAAGCGCCACAGATCGCCGTGGCACCGCCCGTGAGCATGCCGAACAGGCGCTGGAAGCCCAGGGCGCGAGCGGCCAGCACCGAACAGCCGATGGTCACCACCACCAGAATCACCACCAGGGCAAAGGGTTTCCAGCCCAGGGCGGCGATCTGCTCCAGGGTGATGCGCATGCCGAGCAGCGCCACGCCAATGCGCAATACGGTGCGTGCGGTGAACTCGATACCCGCCTTGCAGGCACCGTCGGCCGCCAGAAAATTCAGGGCCAAGCCCAGCAACAGGGCGAACAGCATCACCGGCGCGCCGTAGTGCTCGGAAAGAAAGGTCGCGGCGGCCGCCACCACCAGGCTGAGGGTGATACCCGGCGCCAGCAAGCGGACGCGGTCGTTGAGTTGGCTGATGGCAATGGCGCTCATGGCGCGGGGTCCTCGATAACGATAAAAATCTGCTCGCCCTCGATCTCCACCGGATAGGTGGCAACCTTGAGCGCAGTCGAATTGAGCAGGTAGCCGCTGGCCAGGTCGAAGCGCAGGCCGTGGGCCCGGCACTGGATCACCCGGCCCTGCAACTGGCCGCCGCACAGCGACGAACCCTGGTGCGGGCAGCTGTCGGCAATGGCGTGAAACTGACCGTCGAGGTTGAACAGCGCAATGCTGTGGCCGCCGTACTCAAGTAGTACGCGCTGGCCGGCCACCGGCACTTGCGCGGCCGGCAGCGGATAACGCCTGCTCATGGCCGTTCGCTCCGTTGTTGCGCGGTACCAAGTACCTGCTGCATGGCGCGCAGCAGGTACTCGGCCGGTTGCGCGCCAGACAGGCGCAGCTGCTTGTCGAAGACAAACTCCGGCACGCTGCTGGCGTTTACGTCCGCCGCCTGGTACGGCCGGCCATCGCCATACAGGGCGCGCGTCATTGCCTCGCGCGAGTAACCACAGGCTTCGGCGATGGCCAGCAAGGTGTTGCTGTTGCCAAGGTCTTCACCGTTGTTGAAGTGTGCGGCGAACAGGCGCTCGAGCAGCAGCTCACGTTGTTGCGGGCTGCCCAGCACAGCGGCCTGCCGAAACAGACGATGGGCATCGGCGGTATTGGGCATGCGGCTGATGCGCTCGAAGCGGATCCGCAGGCCGACGGCCTCCGCCGCTTCCTGCACTTGCCGCTGCCGCTGCTGCACGGCGGCTTCACTGCCCAGCCGACGCAGGTAGAACTCGCCAAAGGCTTGGCCGCCGGCGGGCAGATCGGGCAGCAGCTGCACGCCCTGCCAATCGGTGCTCACCTCTTGTAGCGGCAAGGTTTGCTGCAGCTGGGTCACGGCCTGCTCCAGCTGGCGCTTGCCGATCAGGCACCAGGGGCAGATGAAATCGAACGCTACGTCGATGCGCAGGGCAGGGTTCACGATTGACCCTCCAGCACGGCCGCGCCGGCTACCTCCCCGCCGGTCTCGCCGCGCAGCCGGGCGATGTCCTGCAGGTAATGGCGGCGGGCATAAAAGAACACGGCGGCGGCACCGATGCTCACCAGCGGCACCAGTTGGAAGGCGGTCTGCAGGCCCAATACGTCCGACAGACGTCCGGTGATAAAAGGCCCCGGTGCCAGACCCAGCAGGTTGTTGGCCAGGGTCAGGGTGGCGAAAGCGGTGCCGTGCACGGAGTAATGGGTCAGGTTGGCAACCATGGCCCCGGCCGGGCCGGTGGTGCCGGTGGCTATCAGCATGCCCAGGCAGATCAAGGCCAATTGGGCCAGGCCTGGCGGCAGGGCAAAGGCCAGCGACAGCAACACGCAGCTACCCAGGCAATAGGCGATAGCCAAGGCGATTTTGCGCTCCGGGGCGTTACGGCACAGGCGGTCGCTGAGCATGCCACAGAGAATCATGCCGACGCCGCTGCACAGCACGATCAGGCCGGCCAAGGCCCCGGCCTTGTCGGTGGCCATGCCGTAGTAACGGTTGAGGTAGCTGGGCATCCACACGATCACCGTGCCACCAACAAACAGCTGCAGCCCGCTACCGATATAGGCAGCAATTACCGAGCGGCTGGCATACAGGCTGCGCAGTGGGTGCGTGGCCTGCTCGGCCGCCCGTTGCACGGCGCTGGTAAAACGCGTGTGCGACACCCGCGCTTCTTTGACGATCAGCGGGTAGCACACCGCCAACACCAAGCCGAACAGCGCCATGCCGACAAAGGCCCAGCGCCAGCCCAGGTGCGCGGCGAGGGTGCCGCCCAGGGCCATGCCCAACACTGAACCGAACATGCCGCCGGCCATAAAGGCTGCGGCCAGGGTGGCACGCATATGTTTGGGAAATACCGACAGCACCACGGCAATGCCGACACTGCCGTATGCCGCCTCGCCAACGCCGACCAGAAAGCGCGCTAAAAACATCTGCTCGTAGCGCTCGGCCAGACCGCAGATCAGGGTGGCGATGCTCCACAGCAGCGCCATCAGCGCCAGGCTGCGGACGCGGCCGAAGCGGTCGGCCAACAGCGACAAGGGGAAGGTCAACAAGCCGACCATCAAAGCGACGATGCCGCTGAGCAGGCCCAATTGGCTATCGGAGAGGCTCCACTCGCTTTTCAGCAGCGGGAACACGGCGTTGAGTACCTGCCGCGACATGTAGTCGGAAATCAGCAGGCCGAATGTCAGGGCGAAGACGACCCAGGCATAGCTGCGTGGAATGCCGACCGAGGTGTCTACCTCGTCGCCCACGCTGTGATGAAAGGCCATGAATGCCTCCTCGTTGTACTGCAACTTATTGTTATTGTTGTCGTTTCGCTTGAATACAGAGGACGGCCCCAGTACTGCTGGCAGGGGCCGTCGTTACATCCACTCAACCGCGCTGTGGCACACCTTTCTGCCCGGCCTGGCGGTTAGGCGCCATGCCATTGGCCAGCAGGGTCTGCTCGATGCTGTCGTACTGCACGCCAATGCGGTAGATCTCACGGGCTTCTTTGCCGCTGGCGATTTCGCGCCCCAGCTCATGGGCAACACGCACGGTCTGCTCGATCTGCTGCACGGAGCCGAAGCGCTTGCCGTGCTGGTCGATGATGGTGTCTTCGTTGCCGACACGCGGGTGCAGCCCCATGGACAGGGCCATGGTGTTGAACGGCAGCACGTTCTTCAGCAGCGACTCGGAGGTGAGGGTGCAACCATCCGGCGCGCGGTGAATGAAGTTGAAGAAGTTGAACGGGTTAGGGCCGTCGAAACCGCCGCCGATACCGATCCAGGTCAGGTTCAGCGGACCCATGTAGAGGCCCTTGCGCACCATGCGCTCGAGGGTTTCCAGGGCGTGCATGCCGGTCAGTTGGAAGTGCGGCTGAATACCGTTGGCGCACAGGCGCTTGAGGTGCTCGGCAACCCAACCCGGGCCGGCCGGTACGGTCATTTCGCTGTAGGCGGCATGGATGGCCGGGTTATCCAGGGAGGTACCCTTCAGGTACTCCGGATACAGCAGCTCCATGATGTTCATCTGGGTGGTGTTGATGGCCACCGTCACCTGATCCGGCTTGGGGGTCAGCTCGGCGAGCATATGGCGGGTGTCATCGGACAGCCATTTGGCCGCCTCGCCCTCACCTTCGGGAGCGAAGGAGATCGAGCCACCAACCTGGATGATCATGTCCGGCACGGCCGCACGCACCCCGGCGATCAGCTCGTTGAACTTGGACAGGCGCTTGGAGCCGGTGCCGTCCAGTTCACGCACATGCAGGTGCAGCACAGTGGCGCCGGCTTCGTAGCACTCCACGGCCTTTTGCACCTGCTCGTCCATGGTCACCGGAATGTCTTCCGGGAAGTCCGCAGGCATCCACTCCGGCCCGTACGGGGCAACGGTGATGACTACTTTTTCCATGTTTTCGGGGTGCAGCGAATCGTCGAAGAATTGCATGGGGGAATCCTCTTGTTCTTATTAAAGCGGCCCGCCCCGACACGGTTGGGGAACGGAACGGGCCTAAAGGGTTTAGAAGGGCTTGTCGCCGATGATCCCGGCGCGCTCCATCTTGCGGTGGCATGGCGGGTAATCCATGACGGCGTAATGCTGGGTGCAACGGTTGTCCCAGATCGCCACGCTGTTGGGTTTCCAGCGCCAGCGCACTTGGTATTCGGGGATGTACACCTGGCTGATCAGGTAGCGCAGCAGCTCGCCGGCACCAGGGTTGGCGTCCTGGCCGAAGCGTACGTTGGCCGCGGTGTGGTAGTTGCTGAAGTGGGTGGTGAAGGCGTTGACGAACAGCACCTTCTCGCCGGTTTCCGGATGGGTGCGCACCACGGGGTGCTCGGCATCCGGGTACATGGCCTTGAGCGCCAGGCGTTTTTCGATCGGCATGGCCGCACCGAAACTCGCTTCGATACTGTGGCGGGCGCGCAGGCCGGCGATCTTGTCCTTGATTTCAGCCGGCAGGTTTTCGTAAGCCAGGCCCATATTCGCCCACATGGTGTCGCCGCCCACGGGTGGGCACTCCACGCAGCGCAGCACGCAACCCATGGGCGGCACTTCGCGCCAGGTGGCGTCGGTGTGCCAGGCATTTTCGTAGCGGTCGTTGACCGCGTCCGGTGATTTGTAGATGCGCACCAGGCCCGGATGCTCCGGATCGCTGCCTGATACCGGGTGGTCCTCCAGCTCGCCAAAACGACGGGCAAACGCCACGTGCTCGGCGCGGCTGAAATCCTGCTCGCGCAGAAACAGCACCTTGTGTTGCAAAAGCAGCGCTTTGATCTCGGCGAACAGGCCGTCGTCGCGGGCGACATCGCCCAGGTTTACGCCACTCAGTTCGGCGCCAATGGCGCAGGTCAGTTGTTCGACTCGCATGGCACGCTCCTCAAATGACGAAAATCGATGAGCCGGTGGTTTTGCGCGACTCCAGATCACGGTGAGCCTGCACCGCGTCCTGCAGGGCGTAGTGCTGGTTGATCTCGATCTTGATGCGCCCGCTACCAACGTGGTCGAACAGCTCGCCGGCCAACTCGGCCTTTTCCGCCGGATCGGCGATGTAGTCGGCGAGTGCCGGACGGGTAACGAACAGCGAACCTTTCATGGCCAACAGCACCGGGTCGAACGGCGGGATCGGCCCGGAAGCCGTGCCGACACAGACCAACAGGCCGCGGCGCTTGAGCGAGTCCAGCGAGCCGTTGAAGGTGTTCTTGCCAACGCTGTCGAACACCACATCGACGCCCCGCCCATCGGTCAGGGCGCGTACGCGCTGGGCGACGTCTTCGACGCCGTAGTTGATGGTGTGGTCGCAACCGTGGGCACGCGCCACTTCGGCCTTGGCCTCGGTGGAAACGGTACCAATCACATTGAGGCCGAGCAGCTTGGCCCACTGCGCCACGATCAGGCCGACGCCGCCGGCAGCGGCGTGCAACAGAATGGTGTCACCCGGTTTGAAGGCATGGATACGGCGCATCAGGTAGGCCGACGTCAAACCGCGCATGGTCATCGCCGCAGCGGTTTCGAAAGCGATGGTTTCCGGCAGCTTGATCAACGCCGCAGCGGGAATCAGCCGCTCGGTGCTGTAGGCACCAAGGGTGTTGATAAACCCGGTGTAGGTGACCCGGTCACCCACCGCCACGTTGCTCACTCCCTCACCGAGCTCCACCACCACACCGGCAGCTTCCACGCCAATGCCGTTAGGCAGCGGGATCGCATACGTACCATTGCGGAAATAGGTGTCGGCATAGTTCAAACCGACCGCCACATGACGAATGCGCACGTGCCTGGGGCCGGGCTCGCCGACCTCGACGTCCTCGTAGCGCAACACCTCCGGACCCCCTGCCTCGTACAAACGGACGGCTTTGGCCATGCCTATTCTCCAGTCTTGTTGTTAGCCACCAATAGCGTGGATTGGACTGTAGAACCGCCCCGAAGCCAGTGCTTCTCATCGCACGACAGGGGCTTTTCATTTCGTGACAGGGGGTGGGGCGGGGATTTGCAAGCGGGGGTATAACGCGGAGAGAGGCTGTGGATAAGTGGGTTACCCACAGCCTCGTGGGCTTACTCGACGGTGACGCTCTTGGCCAGATTACGCGGCTGGTCGACGTCGGTGCCGCGCAGCACTGCCACGTAGTAGGACAGCAGCTGCAGCGGCAGGGTGTAGAGGATCGGTGCCAGGGCGTCGGAAATGTGCGGCATATTCACCACGTGAGTGCCTTCGCCGTTACTCATGCCGGCCTGACCGTCGGCGAATACCACCAGCTCGCCGCCACGGGCGCGAACTTCCTGCAGGTTGGATTTGAGCTTTTCCAGTAGCTCGTTGTTGGGTGCCACAGTGACCACCGGCATATCGCTATCTACCAGTGCCAACGGGCCATGTTTCAGCTCGCCAGCCGGGTAGGCTTCGGCGTGGATATAGGAGATCTCTTTGAGCTTGAGCGCGCCTTCCATGGCCACCGGGTATTGCGCGCCACGGCCAAGGAACAGGGCGTGGTGTTTTTCCGCGAACAGCTCGGCGATTTTCTCCACCGTGCCGTCCATGGCCAAGGCTTCGCCCAGGCGGGTTGGCAAGCGGCGCAGTTCGTCCACCAGCTCGGCCTCTACGCCTTGCCCCAGGGTGCCGCGGACTTGGCCGAGGGACAGGGTCAACAGCATCAACGCCACCAACTGGGTGGTGAAGGCTTTGGTGGAGGCCACGCCGATTTCCGGGCCGGCCTGGGTCAGCAGGGTCAGGTCGGATTCGCGTACCAGGGAGCTGATGCCGACGTTGCAGATCGCCAGGCTGGCCAGGTAGCCACCGTTGTCCGGGCCCTTGGCCTTGCCATTTCGCAGAGCGGCAAGGGTGTCGGCGGTTTCGCCGGACTGGGAAATGCTGACGAACAGGGTGCCCGGCTGCACCACCACCTTGCGGTAGCGGAATTCGCTGGCCACTTCGACCTGGCAGGGGATGCCGGCCAGGTCTTCTAGCCAGTAACGAGCGACCATGCCGGCGTGGAAGCTGGTGCCACAGGCAACGATCTGTACGTTCTGCACCTTGGCGAACAGCTCGGCAGCCTGCGGGCCGAAGGCTTGCACCAACACATGGTCGGCCCCCAGACGGCCTTCGAGGGTGCGCTGCACGACCTTGGGCTGTTCGTGGATTTCCTTGAGCATAAAGTGGCGGTAGGCACCCTTGTCGGCGGCCTCGGCACCTTCGTGGTACTGCACGCTTTCACGCACCACCGGCTGGCCGTCGACGCTCCAGATCTGCACGCTGTCGCGGCGAATTTCGGCGATATCGCCTTCTTCCAGGTACATGAAACGGTCGGTGACCTGGCGCAGGGCCAACTGGTCGGAGGCGAGGAAGTTTTCCCCCAGGCCCAGGCCGATTACCAATGGGCTGCCGCTGCGGGCGGCGAGCAGGCGGTCGGGTTGCTTGGAGCTGATCACGGCCAGGCCGTAGGCGCCGTGCAGATCTTTCACTGTGGCCTTGAGCGCGACAGTAAGGTCGCCGAATTCTTTGAGCTTGTGGTCGAGCAGATGGACGATGACTTCGGTATCGGTGTCCGAGCTGAACACATAGCCCAGGCCCTGCAGTTGCTTACGCAGGGCCTCGTGGTTTTCGATGATGCCGTTGTGCACCACCGCCAGGTCACTGCCGGAGAAATGCGGGTGGGCGTTGCGCTCGCTGGGTGCGCCATGGGTGGCCCAGCGGGTGTGGGCGATGCCCAGGCGGCCGGCCAGGGGTTCGCCGGCGAGAGCCTGTTCCAGCTCGCCGACCTTGCCAACGCGGCGGCGGCGCTCGAGCACACCGTCGGTGCTGAAGACTGCCAGGCCAGCGCTGTCATAGCCGCGGTATTCCAGACGTTTAAGGCCTTCCACCAGGATGGCGGTGATATTGCGCTCAGCGACCGCGCCGACGATGCCACACATAGTTATCTCCTTAAGCTTGCAGCGCCGCGCAGATCAGGTGGACCCCACGCGCGGTGATGGATGCCCGCGCTTCAAAGTCGAGGCGGTCATCGGTGATCAGGGTCTGGATGCTGCTCCAGGGCAGTTCCAGGTTGGGAATCTTGCGGCCGATCTTGTCGGACTCGACCATCACAATCACTTCGCGGGCGACTTCAGCCATCACCCGGCTAAGACCGAGCAATTCGTTGAAGGTGGTGGTGCCGCGGGCCAGGTCGATGCCATCGGCACCGATAAACAATTGGTCGAAATCATAGGAGCGCAGCACCTGTTCGGCGACTTGGCCCTGGAAGGATTCGGAGTGCGGGTCCCAAGTGCCGCCGGTCATCAACAACACCGGCTCGTGTTCCAGTTCACTGAGGGCGCTGGCCACATTCAGCGAGTTGGTCATCACCACCAGGCCGGGTTTGTGGCCGAGCTGGGGAATCATCGCCGCCGTGGTGGTACCGCTGTCGATGATGATGCGCGCGTGTTCCTTGATACAGGCCACACCAGCACGGGCGATGGCTTGTTTGTACTGGGACACGGGTTGGGCGCTATCGGCGATCAGCTCTTGCGGCATCGGCACGGCACCGCCGTAACGGCGCAACAGCAGGCCGTTGCTTTCGAGGGCGGCGAGGTCTTTACGAATGGTCACTTCGGAGGTGGCGAAGGCTTTGGACAGCTCGTCGACACTCACCTCGCCGTGCTCAGCGAGCAAGGCAAGAATCGTGTGGCGACGTTGCGGTGTGTTGCGCTTCGACATGCGTAAGTTTCGATTCGAAAGATAAGTGCGCGAATCAAAACAAACCGAAGGTTTTGCGTCAAGGGGAAATTTGTGGGAGCGCGGCGTAGGGCGAATACACCAACGGTGTATTCGTCGTTTCGTTTTCCGGGGAATCGCGAATCGGCGGATATCGCCTATGGCGATATTCGCCCTACTTCTTGACCGGCCGCTTCCAGCCTTCGATATTGCGCTGTTTGGCGCGGCCGACGCCGAGGGTGGCAGCAGGAACGTCGGCAGTGATCACCGAACCGGCACCGGTGGTAGCGCCATCACCCAGGGTGACGGGGGCGACCAGCGCACTGTTGGAACCGATAAATACGTCAGCGCCCAATACGGTGCGGTGCTTGTTGGCACCGTCATAGTTACAGGTGATGGTGCCAGCGCCGATGTTGGTACGCGCACCGATTTCGGCGTCACCCAGGTAGCTGAGATGGCCAGCTTTGGCACCTTCACCGAGCACGGCGTTTTTCAGTTCGACGAAGTTACCCACATGGGCTTTCGCACCCAGTACCGACCCTGGTCGCAGACGGGCGAACGGACCGCAATCGGCACCTTCGCCCAAATCGGCCCCTTCCAGGTGGCTGCTGGCTTTGACGATGGCACCCTGGCGCAGCGTGGAGTTCTTGATCACGCAGTTGGGGCCGATCTGCACGTTATCTTCGATCACCACTCGACCTTCGAGGATGACGTTGATGTCGATAAGCACATCGCGGCCAACGCTGACTTCGCCGCGCACATCGAAACGCGCCGGGTCGATCAGGGTGACGCCCTGGGCCATCAGGCGACGCCCGGCGCGATATTGGTAGTGACGCTCGAGTTGGGCCAACTGGATGCGGTCGTTGGCACCGAGCACTTCCATTTCGTCGTTGGCTTGTTCGGTGGCGACCACCAGACCATCGGCCACGGCCATGGCGATCACGTCGGTGAGGTAGTACTCGCCCTGGGCGTTGCTATTGGACAGGCGACCCAGCCAGTCGGCCAGACGTTTGCCCGGCACGGCGAGGATGCCGGTGTTGCCTTCGCGGATGGCGCGTTGGGCGTCGTTGGCGTCTTTGTGTTCGACGATGGCCTGCACGCTGCCTTGGGCGTTACGCAAGATGCGGCCGTAGCCGGTGGGATCGGCCAGTTCGACGGTGAGCAGACCAAGCTGTTGCTCGTTCACCAGGGCCAGCAGACGCTGCAGCGTTTGCTCTTCGATCAGCGGCACATCGCCATAGAGAATCAGCACCTTTTCCGCCGAGAGTTTCGGCAGCGCCTGCGCCACGGCATGCCCGGTGCCCAGTTGCTCGGCTTGCAGGACAAAGCTCAAATCGGTCGCCGCAAGCTGATCACGAACCTTGTCCGCACCATGCCCAATCACCACTTGGATGCTCTGCGGCTGCAGCTGCCGTGCGGTGTCGATAACGTGTCCCAGCATGGATTTACCGGCGATGGGGTGCAGCACCTTGGGCAATGCGGAACGCATGCGGGTGCCTTGGCCGGCGGCGAGGATAACGATATCGAGTGACATGGGGCGGGGTCCTGAGCAGGTTGGCTAGGGGTTCGGTGGACGTGGCGCCCAGCCGAAGGAATGCACAAGAACTATCTATACGGATAACGACAAACTACGAGGTGAAGCGCTAGCCCGGGCGGGCGAAATACCTTTTTCAGAAAAAGAAAAAGGGTAGCCAAGGCTACCCTTTTACTTGATCGCGATGAAGACCAGCGGGGTTAGCCGCCGAACTTCTTGCGAATTTGCTGAACGGTGCGCAGCTGAGCTGCGGCCTCGGCCAGACGAGCAGAAGCGGAACCGTAGTCGAACTCCGCGCCTTTCTCGTGCAGGGCTTTCTCAGCGGCCTTGAGGGCCTCTTGAGCAGAAGCTTCATCCAGGTCGTCTGCACGTTGCACGGTGTCGGCCAAGACCTTAACCATGTTCGGTTGCACTTCCAGGAAACCACCGGAGATGTAGAACACCTCGGTGTCGCCGCCTTGCTTGATCAGGCGAATCGGGCCCGGCTTCAAAGCAGTGATCAACGGGGCGTGACCCATGGCGATACCAAGATCACCCAAGAGACCGCTCGCAACCACCATCTCCACCAGACCGGAGAAGATTTCGCCTTCTGCGCTGACGATATCGCAATGGACTGTCATAGCCATTTGCTTGCCTCAACCTGATTAGCGCCCGTTGCCGGGCGCTGGGATTACAGTTTCTTGGCTTTCTCGATAGCTTCTTCGATGCCGCCGACCATGTAGAACGCTTGTTCTGGCAGGTGGTCGTAGTCACCGTTGAGGATGCCTTTGAAGCCAGCAATGGTGTCTTTCAGGGAAACGTATTTACCCGAAGAACCGGTGAAGACTTCAGCCACGAAGAACGGCTGCGACAAGAAGCGCTGAATCTTACGAGCGCGGGATACCAGCTGCTTGTCGGATTCCGACAGCTCGTCCATACCCAGGATCGCGATGATGTCTTTCAGCTCTTTGTAGCGCTGCAGAACGTACTGGACGCCGCGAGCGGTGTCGTAGTGGTCCTGGCCGATCACGTTCGGATCCAGCTGACGGGAAGTCGAGTCCAGTGGGTCTACCGCTGGGTAGATACCCAGGGAAGCGATGTCACGGGACAGAACGACGGTGGCGTCCAAGTGGGCGAAGGTGGTCGCTGGCGACGGGTCGGTCAAGTCGTCCGCTGGTACGTATACCGCTTGGATCGAGGTGATCGAACCTTGCTTGGTCGAAGTAATACGCTCTTGCAGAACGCCCATCTCTTCGGCCAGGGTCGGCTGGTAACCTACTGCCGAAGGCATACGGCCCAGCAGTGCGGATACTTCGGTACCGGCGAGGGTGTAACGGTAGATGTTGTCGACGAACAGCAGAACGTCGTTACCTTCGTCACGGAATTTCTCAGCCATGGTCAGGCCGGTCAGCGCTACGCGCAGACGGTTGCCTGGTGGCTCGTTCATCTGACCGTAGACCAGAGCTACTTTGTCGAGAACGTTGGAGTCCTTCATCTCGTGGTAGAAGTCGTTACCTTCACGAGTACGCTCACCCACACCGGCGAACACGGAATAACCGCTGTGTTCGATCGCGATGTTACGGATCAGCTCCATCATGTTTACGGTTTTACCAACACCGGCACCACCGAACAGACCAACCTTACCGCCTTTGGCAAACGGGCAAACCAGGTCGATAACCTTGATGCCGGTTTCCAGGAGGTCGTTGCCGCCAGCTTGTTCCGCGAAGGAAGGTGCTGGGCGGTGAATGCCCCAACGCTCTTCTTCGCCGATCGGGCCGGCTTCGTCGATTGGGTTGCCCAGTACGTCCATGATCCGGCCCAAGGTCGCTTTACCGACCGGTACGGAGATGGCTGCGCCAGTGTTGTTGACGTCCAGACCGCGCTTCAAGCCTTCGGTCGAGCCCATCGCAATGGTACGAACCACGCCGTCGCCCAGCTGCTGCTGAACTTCGAGAGTGGTTTCGGCGCCTTGAACTTTCAAGGCGTCGTAGATGCTCGGAACCTGATCACGTGGAAATTCCACGTCAATCACGGCGCCGATGATTTGTACGATACGTCCGCTACTCATAGCTGGATCCTCTGAATATTTGAACCGGTATCAAACCGCGGCAGCGCCGCCAACGATTTCCGAGATCTCTTGGGTGATCGCCGCCTGACGTGCCTTGTTGTAGATCAGCTGCAAATCGCTGATCAGATCACCGGCGTTGTCAGTCGCATTCTTCATCGCGATCATCCGGGCTGCTTGTTCAGCAGCGTTGTTCTCGACCACCGCCTGGTAAACCTGCGACTCCACGTAGCGCACCATCAGGCCGTCTAGCAGCTCTTTGGCGTCGGGTTCGTAGAGATAGTCCCAGTGATGCTTGAGATCTTGATCCGGATCGGCTTCCAGCGGAATCAACTGTTCCACTGTCGGCTTCTGCGTCATCGTGTTGACGAACTTGTTGGAAACCACGGACAGGCGATCAATACGGCCATCCAGGTAGGCATCCAGCATCACTTTGACGCTGCCGATCAGATCATTGATCGACGGCTCTTCGCCCAAGTGGCTGATTGCAGCAACGACGTTGCCGCCGAAGTTGCGGAAAAACGCCGCACCCTTGCTGCCTACTACGCAGAGATCGATCTCTACGCCTTGTTCGCGGTTAACCGCCATGTCCTTGACCAGGGCCTTGAACAGGTTGGTATTCAAGCCACCGCACAAACCACGGTCACTGCTCACCACCACATAACCCACACGCTTTACTTCGCGGTCGATCATGAATGGGTGACGGTATTCCGGGTTAGCGTTGGCCAGATGACCAATCACCTGGCGGATACGCTCCGCGTAAGGACGGCTGGCAGCCATGCGCATTTGTGCTCTGCGCATCTTGCTGACAGCGACCTTTTCCATGGCGCTGGTGATCTTTTGCGTGCTTTTGATGCTCGCAATCTTGCTGCGAATCTCTTTTGCGCCTGCCATGCAACACCTATATAGGTACACCTATCGGCCAGCAGGATGGGGGCCTGGGCCCCCATCGCGGCTTACCAGGTTTGGGTGGCTTTGAACTTCTCGATACCGGCTTTCATGCCAGCGTCGATTTCGTCATTGAAGTCACCCTTCACGTTGATCTTGGCCATCAGATCGGCCAGATCGCGGTTGAAGTAAGCAATCAGAGCTTGTTCGAAGCTGCCGATTTTCGCGATCTCGACGTCGACCAGGTAGCCACGCTCGGCGGCATACAGGGACAACGCCATGTCGGCGGTGGACATCGGCGCATATTGCTTCTGCTTCATCAGCTCGGTAACGCGCTGACCATGCTCAAGCTGCTTACGGGTGGCTTCGTCCAGGTCAGAAGCGAACTGGGCGAAAGCGGCCAATTCACGGTACTGAGCCAGAGCGGTACGGATACCACCGGAGAGCTTCTTGATGATCTTGGTCTGAGCAGCACCACCAACACGCGATACCGAAACACCGGCGTTCACTGCCGGACGGATGCCGGAGTTGAACATGGCCGATTCCAGGAAGATCTGACCGTCGGTGATGGAAATCACGTTGGTCGGAACGAACGCGGAAACGTCGCCAGCCTGGGTTTCGATGATCGGCAGAGCGGTCAGGGAACCGGTTTTGCCAGTTACCGCGCCGTTGGTGAACTTCTCAACGTACTCTTCGGAAACGCGGGATGCGCGCTCCAGCAGACGGCTGTGGAGATAGAACACGTCACCTGGGTAAGCTTCGCGACCTGGCGGACGACGCAGCAGCAGGGAGATCTGGCGATACGCCACAGCCTGCTTGGACAGATCGTCATAAACGATCAGCGCGTCTTCACCGCGGTCACGGAAGTATTCGCCCATGGTGCAACCGGAGTACGGTGCAATGAATTGCAGCGCAGCGGATTCGGAAGCACTGGCAGCGACGATGATGGTGTTAGCCAACGCGCCGTTTTCTTCCAGTTTGCGAACCACGTTGGCGATGGTCGATTGTTTCTGACCGATAGCCACGTAGACGCAACGGATGCCGCTGTTCTTCTGGTTGATGATGGCGTCGATGGCCAGAGCGGTTTTACCGATCTGACGGTCACCGATGATCAGCTCACGCTGACCGCGACCAACCGGGATCATAGCGTCGACGGCCTTGTAGCCAGTTTGCACTGGCTGGTCGACCGATTTACGCCAGATCACGCCCGGTGCAACCTTTTCAACCGCGTCGGTAGCGACGTTGTTCAGCGGGCCTTTACCGTCGACAGGGTTACCCAGGGCATCGACTACGCGACCCAGCAGTTCCGGACCAACCGGAACTTCGAGGATGCGGCCGGTGCACTTGGCGCTCATGCCTTCAGCCAGCGACTGGTACACGCCCAGAACCACGGCACCGACGGAGTCGCGCTCGAGGTTCATGGCCATGCCATAGACGCCGCCCGGGAACTCGATCATTTCGCCGTACATAGCGTCGGCGAGACCGTGAATCCGCACGATACCGTCAGACACGCTGACGATGGTGCCTTCGTTACGGGCTTGGGAGGCCACATCGAGCTTGTCGATGCGACCCTTGATGATTTCACTAATTTCGGAAGGATTGAGTTGCTGCATTGCTCTGCTGCCCCTTCAAACTCAAGATTTCAATGCTTCGGCTAGTTTCGCGATTTTGCCGCGAACTGAGCCATCGATAACCAGGTCGCCGGCGCGGATTACGACGCCACCAATAAGGCTGGCATCCTCCGCAGCGTGCAGGCGCACTTCCCGGCCGAGCCGTGCACTGAGAACCTTGGCGAGTTTGTCTTGCTGTTCGTCGTTCAATGCAAAGGCACTGGTTACATCCACATCGACCGATTTTTCCTGCTCGGCTTTCAACAGCTCGAACAATTCGGCGATTTGCGGCAACAGCACGAGACGGTTGTTCTCGGCTAATACCTGGATGAAGTTCTGTACCTTGGCATCGAACTTGTCACCACACACCTCGATGAAGGCGGTGGCCTTGTCTGTACTCGTCAAACGCGGGGCCGTAAGCACGCGCTGTACGGTGGCGTCTTGCGACACCTCCGCAGCCAGGCCGAGCATGGCTGACCAATTGGCCAGTTGCTGGTGGGCCTGAGCGTACTCAAAAGCTGCCTTGGCGTAAGGTCGGGCCAACGTGGTCAGTTCTGCCATGATCGCGCCCTCGCTTAAATTTCGGCTGCCAGTTTGGAAACCAGCTCCGCATGCGCGTTTTGGTCGATGGTGGCACCCAGAATCTTCTCAGCACCGCTGATCGCCAAGCCACCCAGTTGGGCACGCAGGGCGTCTTTGACGCTGTTCAGTTCCTGTTCGATCTCGGCCTGAGCCTGAGACTTCAGGCGATCACCTTCGACACGGGCCTGATCGCGAGCTTCGTCGACGATCTGGGTAGCGCGCTTTTTCGCTTGCTCAATGATTTCAGCTGCCTGAGTTTTGGCTTCGCGCAGTTGCTGACCCACTTTCTCGTGGGCGAGCTCCAGGTCGCGAGCCGCACGGCTTGCAGCGTCCAGTCCATCAGCAATCTTCTTTTGACGCTCTTGCAAAGCCGCGATGACCGGAGGCCACACGAACTTCATGCAAAAGAGCACAAAGATGAAGAAGGCAACGGACTGGCCAATCAGGGTTGCATTAATGTTCACGCCAACACCTCGCTCGTTCGTTGTCCGTCAAACCAATCACTCGAAAACGAGTGATTAGCCTGCGAGTTGACCAACGAAGGGGTTCGCGAAGGTGAAGAACAGTGCGATACCAACGCCGATCATGGTCACGGCGTCCAGCAGACCAGCCACGATGAACATTTTAACTTGCAGCATCGGAACCATTTCCGGCTGACGCGCAGCGCCTTCCAGGAACTTGCCGCCCAGCAGGCCGAAACCAATGGCGGTACCCAGGGCACCCAGGCCAATCAGCAGTGCAACGGCGATCGCGGTCAGACCAACTACAGTTTCCATCTTTCCTCCCGACTTTTTATGTCGTATTGGTTTAAGGTTTTTAAGGTAAAGCGGTAAAGCAAAATTGCTTGCGGCCCCAGGCAGAGGCCGCTCACTGACAGCGGGTAAGCGCTATCAGTGGTTGTCTTCGTGCGCCATCGACAGATAAACGATGGTGAGCATCATGAAGATGAACGCTTGCAGGGTAATGATCAGGATGTGGAACACCGCCCATGCCCACTGCAGCGCCACACCCAGGGTGCTCAGCCACAGTAGACCACTGCCGAACATCACAGCGATCAGAATGAACACCAGCTCACCGGCGTACATGTTGCCGAACAACCGCAGTGCCAACGAAATAGGCTTGGCAATCAGGGTGACGAACTCCAGCAGGAAGTTGACCGGGATCAGAATGATCTGGACGGCGATGTTCTTGCTGCTGAATGGGTGCAGGGTCAGTTCACCGATGAAACCACCGATGCCCTTGACTTTGATGCTGTAGAAAATGATCAGCGCGAACACCGAGAACGCCATGCCGAGGGTGGCATTCGGGTCAGTGGTGGATACAGCGCGGAACGGAATGTGGTGATCGCCAGAAATCAGCGCGGCCAATTTCGGAATCCAGTCCACCGGCACCAGGTCGATGGCGTTCATCAGGAACACCCAGACGAAAATGGTCAGTGCCAGGGGCGCGATCAACTTGTTGCGGCCGTGGAAGCTGTCCTTAACGCTGGTGTCGACGAACTCGATCATCACTTCGACGAAGTTCTGCAGACCGCCAGGCTGGCCGGATGTGGCTTTTTTGGCGGCCATGCGGAACAGCAGGATGAAGATAAGACCCAGGGCAACAGACCAGCCCAGGGTATCAACGTGGAATGCCCAGAAGCCCATTTCTTTGGCTTCTTGTGCAGTGTGGGCAAAGCCCCAATCACCGGTGTGCGTCTTCCCGAAAGTCAGGTTCTGCAAGTGGTGCTGGATATAGCCCGAAGCGGTTTGTTCTGCCATGTTTGCCTCAAACGCCCTAAGGTCTCAAAAATCTTGTTCTAGTGAGCAGGGGAGCGAACCAATTGACCGACTGGGTCAGAAAGAACACGCCGAATACCGCCAGCGCTTCCAGTGGTTTCACCCCTGCGAACGTCAGTGCAAACAGCACTGCCGTCAGAATCAGCTTGCCCGCTTCGCCGGCATAAAAAGACCGGACTATCGCTTGGGCTGCCCTGGCTCCGGTAAACCGGAAAGCCTTGTGGGCGAAATACATGTTCGGTAACCAGGCAATCAATCCGCCGAGCGCGCCAGAGTAGCCACTTACCGTGCCGCGCCATTGCCACAACACGACGGCTGCGGTTAGCAATACGACGAGTTGAACGAACAACACGGGAAACACCGGCAAACGATGGAAGGGCAGGCGGTTGGGCGTGCGTGCATCCATCACTGTTCTCCGGCTTTCGGCCTCTGGTGTCAGTCGCCGTACAATCAACGACTTGGCATAGTTTGTGCCGACAAAATGCGCGCAGAGTATAGGGGGCGTTCCCCCCCTATTCAACTGCCCGGTAGTGATTTCCGACTACCCGCTACATGAGCAATTGTTTCGTAGCGGAGCTTAGCGGATGTGGGCCAGAACACCCTGCAATTCGTCCAGCGAGTTGTAGCGGATCACCAACTGGCCTTTGCCCTTCTGCCCATGCTTGATCTGCACTGGAGAGCCCAGGCGCTCTGCAAGGCGCTGTTCGAGACGACTGATATCGGGGTCGACTTTGGTCACCACCGCAGGCTTCTCTTTGGTGCTCAGCCACTGGCGAACCAGTGCCTCGGTTTGGCGCACAGTCAGGGCTCGTGCGACAACATGTCGCGCCCCTTCTACCTGCTGTTCTGCGGGCAAACCGAGCAATGCGCGAGCGTGGCCCATTTCCAGATCGCCATGGGACAACAAGGTTTTGATTTCTTCAGGCAGGGAGATCAAACGCAGCAGGTTGGTGATGGTTACCCGCGACTTGCCCACCGCTTCTGCCACTTGCTGCTGGGTGAGCTGGAACTCCTGCTGCAAACGCTGCAAGGCCACGGCTTCTTCGATGGGGTTGAGGTCTTCGCGCTGGATGTTCTCGATCAGCGCCATGGCGATGGCGGCTTCGTCCGGTACTTCGCGGACCATGGCCGGTATCTTGTCCAGGCCAGCGATCTGGCTGGCGCGCCAACGGCGTTCGCCGGCGATGATCTCGAAGCGGCCACTGCCGATAGGGCGGACCACGATCGGTTGCATCACACCCTGGGCGCGGATCGACTGCGCCAGTTCTTCCAGGGCAGTGGAGTCCATGTCGCGGCGCGGCTGGTACTTGCCGCGCTGAATCAGATCCAGCGGCACATATTGCAGCTCACGGGTATCGACCTGCGCGGCTTCTTCCTGCAAAGCATTGACACTGGTACCGCCCAGCAGGGCGTCCAGTCCGCGTCCGAGACCTCGTTTTTTGCTGGCCATGGATAATCCTTATGCTTTTGCGGTTCGGGTGGCGCTGCGCTGACGCCGGGACAACTCACCGGCCAGTGCCAGGTAGGCAAGAGCGCCACGGGATTGCTTGTCGTACGCCAAGGCCGGCATGCCGAAGCTCGGTGCCTCGGCGAGGCGTACATTGCGGGGAATAACGGTGTCGTAAAGCTGCTCGCCAAAGTGCGCCTTGAGCTGCGCGGAGACATCGTTGGTCAGGCTGATGCGCGGGTCGTACATGGTGCGCAGCAGGCCTTCGATTTTCAGCGTCGGGTTAAGCAGCTTGCCGATGCGCTGGATCGAGTTGACCAGGTCGGTCAGACCTTCCAATGCGTAGTACTCGCACTGCATCGGAATGATCACCCCATCGGCGGCCACCAGCGCATTCACCGTCAACATGGACAGTGAAGGTGGGCAATCGATCAGGATGTAGTCGTAGTTTTCGCGGATCGGTGCCAGCGCTTCGCGCAGCCGGTTTTCCTTGGCTGGCATATCCAGCAGAGCCACTTCGGCGGCAGTCAGGTCGCGGTTGGCCGGTAGTAGCTGGTAGCCGCCATGTTCGGAAAACTGCATGGCCTGACCCAGATCGCACTCACCGATCAGCACGTCGTAGATCGAATGCTCCAGCGCCAACTTATCCACACCGCTACCGGTGGTGGCATTGCCCTGTGGATCGAGGTCGATCAACAGCACACGACGCTTGGTCGCAACCAGTGAAGCCGCCAGGTTGATGCAGGTAGTGGTCTTGGCCACACCGCCTTTCTGGTTGGCGATGGCGAATACTTTAGCCATGGTCAGCGTCAGTCCCGATCATATGATGCGGCGCAGTATCAACAGATGACGCTGACCTTGGCAACCGGGAACCTTGAGGACGTGCGTTGCAGCCAATTTAAAGTCGGCAGGCAAGGCTTGCAGCTCGTCATCCGGGTGCACGCCTTTCATGGCCAGCCAACGGGTATCGGTATCACCCAGATGGCGGGTCCAGTCGGAAAAATCCTGCAGCGAGCTGAATGCCCGCGAGCAAATGCCGCTGAACGGTTGGGATGGCGCGAACGCTTCCACCCGGCTGTGGATAACTTCCAGATTGGCCAGCTTGAGCTCGAGTTTCACCTGAGTGAGGAAACGGGTCTTCTTGCCATTGGAGTCCAGCAGGGTGAACTGGCGCTCGGGAAACATGATCGCCAACGGAATACCGGGCATGCCGCCACCGCTGCCGACGTCCAGCCAGGTGCTGCCACCTTCGGCGACGTAGCGCACCACGCTGAGGCTATCGAGCAGGTGGCGCGAAACCATTTCATCCGGGTCGCGCACGGCGGTGAGGTTGTAGGCCTTGTTCCACTTGATCAGCAGGGCGAGGTAGCCCAGCAACTGGCTATGTTGCTGTTCGCTCAGTTCGACGCCCAGTTCAGCGGCACCTCGGGATAATTCTTCGGCGTGTTGCGGGGTTACCAGGGACATCAGGCGCTTTGCTCCAGCTCACGACCGGCCGAGCGTTTTTTCAGGTTGATCATCAACAGGGAAATCGCTGCGGGGGTCACGCCTGGAATCCGCGAGGCCTGGCCCAAGGTTTCCGGGCGAGCCTGGCCGAGCTTGCTCTGGATCTCTTTGGACAGCCCGGCAATGGCGGCGTAGTCGATATCGGCCGGCAGCTTGGTGTTTTCGCTGGCGCGCAGGCGGGCGATTTCGTCCTGCTGACGGTCGATGTAACCGGCGTACTTGGTCTTGATCTCGACCTGTTCGGCAACCTGAGGATCATCGTGGCCAGGGCCGGTCACTTCGATCAGACCGGAGTAGTCCACTTCCGGACGGGTCAGCAGACTCATCAGGTTGTACTCGTGGGTCAGCGGGGTACCGAAGCGCTCGGCAATGGCATCGCCTTGTGGTGTGTTTGGACGCACCCAAGTGCTTTTCAGACGTTGCTCTTCCAGCTCGATGCCTTCGCGCTTGGCACAGAACGCGGCCCAACGGCGGTCATCGACCAGGCCCAGCTCGCGGCCTTTTTCGGTCAGGCGCAGGTCGGCGTTGTCTTCACGCAGAATCAGACGGTACTCGGCACGCGAGGTGAACATGCGGTACGGCTCTTGGGTGCCGAGGGTAATCAGGTCGTCGACCAGAACACCGATATAAGCCTCGTCACGACGCGGGCACCAGCTGTCTTTACCCTGGGCGCGCAGCGCGGCGTTGGCACCGGCCAATAGTCCCTGTGCGCCGGCTTCTTCGTACCCAGTGGTGCCGTTAATCTGGCCGGCGAAAAACAGGCCAGCGATCACTTTGGTCTCCAGGCTGTACTTCAGATCACGGGGATCGAAGTAGTCGTACTCGATGGCATAGCCCGGGCGAACGATATGGGCGTTCTCCATGCCGCGAATCGAGCGCACCAGTTCCAATTGCACATCGAATGGCAGCGAGGTGGAAATGCCGTTGGGGTACAGCTCATGGGTATTCAGGCCTTCGGGCTCGATAAATACCTGATGGCTGTCCTTGTCGGCAAAGCGGTGGATCTTGTCTTCAATCGACGGGCAGTAGCGTGGGCCAATGCCTTCGATTACCCCAGAATACATCGGCGACCGGTTGAGGTTGGCGGCGATGATCTCGTGGGTGCGGGCGTTGGTGTGGGTAATCCAGCAACTGACCTGGCGGGGGTGTTGTTCCTTGTTGCCGAGGAACGACATCACTGGAATGGGCGTATCGCCTGGTTGCTCGGTCATCACCGAGAAATCCACCGAACGACCATCGATGCGTGGCGGGGTACCGGTTTTCAATCGACCTACGCGCAGCGGGTGCTCGCGTAGACGCTGAGCCAGGGCAATCGAGGGTGGATCACCAGCGCGGCCACCTGAGTGGTTCTGCAGACCGATGTGGATAAGTCCGCCGAGGAAGGTGCCTGTGGTGAGTACAACGGATTCGGCGAAGAAACGCAGGCCCATCTGGGTGACCACACCACGTACCTGATCCTGCTCGACGATCAGGTCGTCACAGGATTGCTGAAATATCCACAGGTTGGGTTGATTCTCCAGGGTTTCGCGAATGGCCGCTTTGTACAGCATGCGGTCAGCCTGGGCGCGTGTTGCACGAACGGCTGGGCCCTTGCGGCTGTTGAGCACGCGGAACTGGATGCCGCCTTTGTCGGTGGCCTCTGCCATGGCGCCGCCAAGGGCGTCGATTTCCTTTACCAGATGGCTTTTGCCGATGCCGCCGATGGCAGGGTTGCAGCTCATGTGCCCGAGGGTGTCGACGTTGTGGCTGAGCAGCAGGGTTTTCACGCCCATGCGTGCAGCAGCAAGTGCTGCTTCAGTGCCGGCATGGCCGCCGCCGATAACGATGACATCAAAACGGGAAGGGAAATCCACCACGCACCTCGTGCCTGTTGAGAATTGGGGGAGGCTTTTAACTGACCCGGCGAACTGGGGAAAAGCGGAAAGGCGGCAAGTATAGGGATTTAGCCGGGTTGAAAGAAGCCTTTTGAACAAAAAATAGCCAATGGCTCAGGTTGGCTGGAAGGTTGTCCAGGTCGCTCGGTTAATAAAGAAAGAGAAGAGAGAATTTTTTAAAGCTTTGTTTTTATGTTTATTACTTATGCGCCTGTTTTCTGTGGATAGATCGCTACAGGCCTCAAGCACGCTGTGTATGGAATTGTATAAGGCTGTGATCATCTGCCCCGGAGCATTCTGGATAACCGCCTTGAGCCTGTGGATGGAAGGGCAAGTTGTGCACAGGCGGGTTCATCCCCAGCTTTGCCCCATGGTTATCGACTGGGCTTAGGGGCTGTTATCCACAGGGTTTAAAATTGGTCTGTTGATTACTTTTCAGGCATAAAAAAACCCCGCCTGCGCACTTTGCAAGCGGGGCCGAAGCCAATGGCTGCCGCTATTTACCGATGCAGAAGCTGGAGAAGATGCGGCCAAGCAGGTCATCGGAGCTAAATGCGCCGGTGATTTCGCCCAGAGCCTGTTGAGCGATGCGCAGATCTTCCGCCAGCAGCTCTCCGGCACCGGCCAGCGTCAGCTGTGCATAACCATGTTTCAGCGACTGATTGGCCTGCTCTAGCGCTTCCAGGTGGCGTCTGCGGGCGCTGAAGCTGCTTTCCGCGGTCTGTTCGTAACCCATACAGGCTTTCAGGTGGTCGCGTAGCAGATCGAGGCCGGCTGCTGAGCGCGCAGAGAGGCTGATGGTGACATGGGCGTCGTCGCTGACCTCCAGAGCGACGGCTTCACCGGAAAGGTCTGCCTTATTGCGAATCAGGGTGACTTTGGCCGGATCCGGCCGCTGGCTGAGGAACTCGGGCCACAGGGCGAATGGGTCGCTAGCTTCGGCGGAGGTGGCATCCACTACCAGTAACACCCGATCCGCCTCGCCAATGGCTTTCAGCGCTCGCTCGACGCCGATCTTTTCCACCTGGTCATCGGTGTCGCGCAGACCTGCGGTATCCACTACATGCAGCGGCATACCGTCGATGTGGATATGTTCACGCAGCACATCGCGGGTGGTGCCGGCAATTTCGGTAACGATAGCCGCTTCCCGTCCGGCCAAGGCATTGAGCAGGCTGGATTTTCCGGCATTGGGGCGCCCGGCGATCACCACCGTCATACCGTCACGCAGCAGCGCTCCCTGGTTGGCTTCGCGTTGCACGGCTGCAAGGTCGCTGCGCACCTCGTTGAGCATGGCGAGCACATGGCCGTCAGCGAGGAAGTCGATTTCCTCTTCGGGGAAGTCGATTGCCGCTTCTACATAGATGCGTAGCGATATCAGGCGCTCGGTAAGGCCATGCACGCGGCGTGAGAACTCGCCTTGCAGCGAGCGCAGGGCATTGCGTGCAGCTTGTTCGGAGCTGGCTTCGATAAGGTCGGCGATGGCCTCGGCCTGAGCCAGATCCAGCTTGTCGTTGAGAAATGCGCGTTCGCTGAATTCCCCGGGACGAGCCAGCCGCGCGCCAAGCTGCAGGCAGCGACGCAACAGCAGATCGAGTACCACCGGACCGCCGTGACCCTGAAGCTCCAGGACGTCTTCACCGGTAAAGGAGTGGGGGCCGGGGAAATACAGCGCCAACCCTTCATCAAGAACCAGATTCTGCTCGCCGTGAAATGGCCCGTAGTGGGCATAACGCGGCTTCAGCTGGCGTTGGCTGATAGCTTCCGCGATAGCGCTGGCCTTGGGGCCGGAAACGCGGACGATGCCCACTCCCGCGCGCCCTTGGGCGGTGGCGACGGCGGCGATGGTTTCTCGGACGTTGCTCATGGCGCGCTTCTCTTCAAATAGCATCAGGCAAATAGCAAAACGCCCCGCCACTGATTGCTCGGGCGGGGCGCTGGTTCAGCTTAGCAAGCCAGGGTTATGCGTTGGCAGCCTTGGTTGCAGCTTCGATCTTGCGGGTGATGTACCACTGCTGGGCAATGGACAGGCAGTTGTTGACTACCCAATACAGCACCAGACCCGCCGGGAACCACAGGAAGAAGAAGGTGAAGATGATTGGCATCATTTTCATCACCTTGGCCTGCATCGGATCTGGCGGAGCCGGGTTCAGCTGCTGCTGGATGAACATGGTAGCGCCCATGATCAACGGCAGAATGAAGAACGGGTCTTTGATCGACAGGTCGGTGATCCAGAACATCCATGGTGCCTGGCGCATCTCAACACTTTCCAGCAGTACCCAGTACAAGGCCAGGAAGACCGGCATCTGCACCAGAATCGGCAGGCAGCCACCCAAGGGGTTGATCTTCTCTTTCTTGTACAGCTCCATCATGGCTTGCGACATTTTTTGCCGGTCATCGCCATGTTGCTCTTTCAGGGCAGCCAGTTTAGGTGCAACGGCACGCATGCGCGCCATCGACTTGTAGCTGGCGGCGGAGAGCGGGAAGAAGAAGCCTTTGATCACCATGGTCAACACGATGATCGACCAGCCCCAGTTACCCAGGATGCTGTGGATATGTTGCAGCAGCCAGAAGATCGGCTGAGCGATAAACCACAGAATGCCGTAATCGACGGTCAGTTCCAGGCCAGGTGCGAGCGAACCCAGGTGTTTCTGGATTTTCGGACCGGCATAAAGAATGGCTGACACTTCACCTTTGCTGCCTGGCGCGACGCTTACGGTCGGGCTGGTGTAGCCGATGATGTAGTTGCCTTTGGAGTCTTTGCGGGTTTGAACGGTGTTCTCACCATCCTGGCCCGGGATCCATGCGGTCACAAAGTAGTGCTGCAACCAGGCAACCCAGCCGCCTTTCACGGTGTCTTTGACTGGCGTCTTGTCGATATCTTTCATCGACACTTTCTTGTACGCGGAGTCGTGGGTGGCCATTGCCGCGCCGAGATAGGTGGCGGTGCTGGTGGCGGCGGTTTTCGACGGATCGTCGCTGTTATCGCGTTTGAGCTGGGCAAACATGTTGCCGGCCCAGGCGGCGGTGCCCTGGTTGTCGATCAGATAACGCACTTCAACCTGATAGGACGAAGGATCGACACAACCCGGTTTTTTCAGCTCTTGTTCTTTGGCCGAGCATTCCGGGTTCAAACCGCGTTTGAAGCTAAAACGCTTGATGTAGTTGACGCCGTTCAGGCTGTAGGTGAGATCCACCGCCAGGCTGTTCTGACCGTCAGCCAGTTGGTAGCTGCGTTGCGCGCTTTGCCAAACCGGGCGAACGTCAGCAGCAGAGTCAGGGGCGTTGGCACCACCGATCAGGCCGCTTTGTGCCAGGTAGATGCGCTCGTTGCCGTTATCGAACAGTTGAAACGGAACATCCGGGCGGTCCTGACGGCGCGGGTATTGCGGCAGCGTCAGTTGAACAATGTCGCCACCAGCCGGGTCGATGGCCAGCTCAAGTACGTCGGTCTTA
Organism: Pseudomonas sp. TE3786; assembly: GCF_054057335.1. Taxonomy (NCBI): domain Bacteria; kingdom Pseudomonadati; phylum Pseudomonadota; class Gammaproteobacteria; order Pseudomonadales; family Pseudomonadaceae; genus Pseudomonas; species Pseudomonas sp. TE3786. The sequence continues at coordinate 174,999 of NZ_JBSRZF010000004.1, read as the reverse complement.
ACCCGGATCAAGTCTTTGCTGGCGACGGTAGTCGCGGCAGGTGTGCTGGCGGGTTGAGCGGAAGGCGCGCTAGGCACGTCGCTGGCGGTTGCACCGTTGGCACTGGGTACATCGGACTGCGCCGGGCTGGTGTTGGTCGCGGCGTTGGTACTCGCAGTCGGCAAGGACGTTTGCCCGTAGTCTTCGTTCCACTTGAGAACCATGACATAGGACACGATTGCGAGCGCGGCGATCAGGATCGAGCGTTTAATATCCATGATTACTCGGCCATCGAAGGGGGTCGGGAAATGGGGGCGACTGGAACCGGATCGTAACCACCGGGATTCCATGGGTGACAGCGACCTAACCGACGCAGGGTCAGCCAGCCGCCACGTATGAAGCCATGGTGTTCAATGGCTTCATACGCGTAGCAGGAACAGCTGGGATAAAAACGACAGTGGCTGGCCATCAATGGGCTGATGGCGTAGCGATAAACTTGGATTGAAGCGAGTGCCAGTTTACGCATGGGGACTGTCGGTAACCCCCGCTGCGGGAAGGACTTCCGGGCTTGGCTTGCTGCGTGCCAAGCGTTTCCAGAGTTTGCCGAATTGGTGAGCCAACTCGGTGTTCTCCAGATCACCTAGGCCTTTACGCGCAACCACTACGATATCCCAGCCCACCAGGTTGTCCTGATTTAGGCGGAATGAATCGCGAATTACGCGTTTCAGGCGATTGCGCTCAACAGAGAGCTTGACGCTCTTCTTGCCGATGACCAGACCCAGGCGGGGATGATCGAGATCGTTGTTGCGCGCTAACAGCAGGACGTTCTTACCCGGAACCTTACCGCTGGGGGAGTCAAAGACTGTCTTGAATTGTCGAGGGGTCAGCAGGCGCTTTTCCCGACCGAAGTCTTGACTCACCACCGATGCCGAATTATCAGACTGCCAGACGCTTACGGCCTTTGGCGCGACGACGGGACAGAACAGCACGACCGTTCTTGGTGGCCATACGGGCACGGAAGCCGTGGGTGCGAGCGCGCTTGATAGTGCTTGGTTGGAAAGTGCGTTTCATGGTGCGTTACCTGGGTGGTCGACAACGGGCCGGAATGGCCCCCGTTTTAAGAGACCGGCAATTCTAGAGAAACCAGGCGGTCAGGTCAATTTCCAACCAGCATTCTGTCGATATGAATAGTTTGGTAGATAAAGAATATAAGAAAGAGAGATTTAAATCTTTTTTGAAATATTAACTACTCTTAGCCAGCAATATTCTGTGGATAAGGTTCTGAGACCTACTAGAACCGGGGGCTTCGCCGAATGATAACCCTGTCCAGAACAGGTGTGCAGGCTGTGCCGGAGCTGCGCATAAGCTGGGGATGGAATAGGGTTTTATCCACAGGCCAGTTATCCCACGGGTTCTCCCCAGGCTTTCCCCCCCCAGTTTACGCACTGTTATCCACAGGGTTTATTTGCGGCGCTGCTACACTGGTTAAAATTGAATAACACCTTGATTTTACGCACGGAAAACTTGTTCCAGCGTGTGGATAACTAGTCGCTGGTGTGGGTACAATGCCGGCAGTTTTGGCCCTTGTGGTCTATTTGGCTTAGGGGATTTCTGTGTCTGTGGAACTTTGGCAGCAGTGTGTAGAGCTTCTACGCGATGAGCTGCCGGCCCAGCAATTCAATACCTGGATTCGTCCACTGCAGGTTGAAGCCTCCAGTGATGAGCTGCGCGTATTTGCGCCCAATCGTTTTGTACTTGATTGGGTCAATGAAAAGTACATGAGTCGGTTGCTGGAGCTGCTGCATGAGCGTAGCGACGGTATGGCACCGGCGATCTCCTTATTAATAGGTAGCAAGCGTGCTGCAGTAGCACGTACGCCGATACCGGTTTCGGCACCTGCGCAGCCGAGTGCTGCAAGCGTCAGCACGCCGGCACGCGAAGAGCCCGTTGCGTTGGCAGGCTCCAGCGAGCCGTCACGAGCCAGTTTCGACCCGATGGCTGGTGCCAGTTCGCAGACCGCTCCGATCCGTACCGAACGTACCGTGCAGGTCGAAGGCGCGCTTAAGCACACCAGCTATCTCAATCGAACCTTTACCTTCGAGAACTTCGTCGAAGGTAAATCGAACCAGCTGGCGCGGGCTGCAGCCTGGCAGGTGGCGGATAACCCCAAGCATGGCTACAACCCGTTGTTCCTTTACGGCGGCGTGGGCTTGGGTAAAACCCACTTGATGCATGCGGTGGGTAACCATCTATTAAAGAAGAATCCCAACGCCAAAGTGGTGTACCTGCATTCGGAGCGTTTCGTGGCCGATATGGTCAAGGCGTTGCAGCTGAATGCGATCAACGAGTTCAAGCGTTTCTATCGTTCGGTGGATGCGTTGCTAATCGATGACATCCAGTTCTTTGCCAAGAAGGAACGCTCACAGGAGGAGTTCTTTCACACGTTCAACGCCTTGCTGGAGGGCGGTCAGCAGGTGATTCTCACCAGCGATCGTTACCCGAAAGAAATCGAAGGTTTGGAAGAGCGCTTGAAGTCGCGTTTTGGCTGGGGCCTGACCGTTGCGGTCGAGCCTCCTGAGCTGGAAACCCGCGTGGCGATTCTGATGAAAAAGGCCGATCAGGCCAAAGTCGATCTGCCTCACGATGCCGCCTTCTTTATTGCCCAACGCATTCGTTCCAACGTTCGCGAGCTTGAGGGTGCGTTGAAGCGGGTAATCGCCCATGCACACTTTATGGGCCGCGATATCACCATCGAGTTGATTCGCGAGTCGCTGAAAGATCTGTTGGCGCTCCAGGACAAACTGGTGAGCGTCGACAACATTCAGCGCACCGTGGCTGAGTACTACAAAATCAAAATTTCAGACTTGTTGTCCAAGCGCCGCTCTCGTTCGGTGGCGCGCCCGCGACAAGTCGCTATGGCGTTATCCAAAGAATTGACCAACCATAGCCTGCCGGAAATCGGCGATGCTTTCGGCGGGCGTGATCACACCACTGTGTTGCACGCATGCCGTAAGATTGCTGAACTTAGGGAATCCGACGCGGACATCCGCGAGGACTACAAGAACCTGCTGCGCACGCTGACCACCTGACCCATTACGCAGCCCACGAGGCAAAGGGACTAGACCATGCATTTCACTATTCAACGCGAAGCCCTGTTGAAACCGTTGCAACTGGTCGCTGGCGTGGTTGAACGCCGGCAGACGCTGCCGGTGCTGTCTAACGTGCTGCTGGTGGTCGATGGCCAACAGCTTTCGCTGACCGGTACCGACCTTGAGGTTGAGCTGGTTGGTCGGGTGACGTTGGAAGAGCCGGCTGAGCCTGGCGAAATCACCGTGCCGGCACGCAAGCTGATGGATATCTGCAAGAGCTTGCCGAACGATGCGTTGATCGATATCCGCGTCGATGAGACCAAGCTGGTGGTCAAGGCCGGCCGCAGCCGCTTCACCCTTTCGACCCTGCCTGCCAACGACTTCCCAACTGTGGAAGAAGGCCCAGGCTCGTTCACCTTTACCCTGGTCCAGAGCAAACTGCGTCGTTTGATCGAACGAACCAGTTTTGCCATGGCTCAGCAAGACGTTCGTTATTACCTGAACGGTATGCTGATCGAAGTACAAACCGGCATTTTGCGCGCCGTCGCCACCGACGGTCACCGACTGGCGATGTGCTCGATGGAAGCCGGTATTGAACAGGCCGATCGTCATCAGGTCATCGTGCCGCGTAAAGGTATTCTCGAACTGGCGCGTCTGCTCACTGAGCAAGATGGCACTGTCGATATCGTTCTTGGCCAGCACCACATCCGCGCCACTACGGGTGAGTTCACCTTTACCTCGAAACTGGTCGACGGCAAGTTCCCTGATTACGAACGCGTGCTGCCAAAAGGTGGCGACAAGTTGGTGTTGGGTGACCGTCAGGCCCTGCGCGAAGCGTTCAGCCGCACCGCGATTCTGTCCAACGAGAAGTACCGTGGTATCCGTCTGCAGTTGGCTAACAGCTTGCTGAAGATCCAGGCGAACAACCCCGAGCAGGAAGAAGCGGAAGAAGAAGTGGCCGTTAACTACAACGGTGGCTCGCTGGAGATCGGTTTCAACGTGAGCTATCTGCTCGACGTGTTGGGTGTGATGACCACCGAACAGGTTCGCCTGATTCTGTCGGATTCCAACAGCAGTGCGCTGGTTCAAGAGTCGGACAACGACGACTCCGCTTATGTTGTCATGCCGATGCGCCTCTGATCCTGAATTGAGCCTAGATGTCCCTCAGTCGCGTCACGGTCACCGCGGTGCGCAATTTGCACCCGGTGACCCTCTCCCCCTCCCCCCGCATCAATATCCTTTCTGGCGCTAACGGCAGTGGTAAAACCAGCCTGCTGGAAGCCATCCATTTACTTGGCCTTGCTCGTTCTTTTCGCAGTGCCCGCTTATTGCCGGTTATCCAATACCAGCAGGACGCGTGCACGGTTTTCGGTCAGGTCGATTTGGCTGAAGGGGGGCACAGCAATCTTGGTGTGTCGCGAGATCGTCAGGGCGAATTCCAGATTCGTATCGATGGTCAGAATGCCAAGAGTGCCGCGCAGTTGGCCGAAGCCTTACCGCTTCAAGTAATCAACCCGGATAGCTTTCGTTTGTTGGAAGGGGCACCGAAGATTCGCCGGCAATTTCTCGATTGGGGAGTGTTCCACGTGGAACCTCGCTTTTTGCCGGCCTGGCAAAGGCTCCAGAAGGCCCTGCGGCAGCGAAACTCATGGCTTCGGCATGGTACACTTGACGCCGCTTCGCAGGCCGCCTGGGACCGCGAGTTGTGCATTTCCAGCGATGAGATCGATGGATATCGCCGCAGTTATATTCAGGCGCTTAAGCCGGTTTTCGAAAGGGTTTTGCGGGAGCTGGTGGAGCTTGAGGGATTGACCCTCAGTTACTACCGCGGATGGGATAAAGACCGAGATTTGCAGACTGTACTGAACACTACACTTCAGCGCGACCAGCAGCTCGGTCATACCCAGGCTGGTCCTCAACGCGCGGATCTGCGGTTGCGGTTGGGCGGTCATAACGCCGCTGAAATTCTTTCGCGGGGCCAACAGAAGTTAGTGGTATGTGCCCTGCGAATTGCTCAAGGGCATCTGGTTAGCCAGGCGCGACGCGGCCAGTGCGTTTACCTGGTGGATGACTTGCCATCCGAATTGGATGAGCAGCACCGAAACGCGTTGTGTCGTTTATTAGAAGATTTGAACTGCCAGGTATTTATCACCTGTGTAGACCATGAATTGTTGCGGGGTAGCTGGCGCACGGATACGCCGGTAGCCATGTTCCACGTGGAACATGGTTGTATCACCCAGACCCACGACCATCGGGAGTGAAGGCATGAGCGAAAATCAAACGTACGACTCGTCCAGTATTAAAGTGCTGAAAGGCCTGGACGCCGTACGCAAGCGGCCTGGTATGTATATCGGGGACACCGACGATGGTAGCGGTCTGCACCATATGGTTTTTGAGGTGGTCGATAACTCCATCGACGAAGCCTTAGCTGGGCATTGCGACGATATCAGCATCATCATCCATCCGGACGAATCCATCACCGTGCGCGACAACGGTCGCGGTATCCCGGTTGATGTGCATAAAGAAGAAGGCGTTTCCGCAGCTGAAGTCATCATGACCGTGCTGCACGCCGGCGGTAAGTTCGACGACAACTCCTATAAGGTGTCTGGCGGCTTGCACGGTGTAGGTGTATCCGTGGTGAACGCGCTCTCCGAATTGCTGCTGCTGACGGTCCGTCGAAGCGGCAAAGTCTGGGAGCAAACTTATGTGCACGGTGTGCCTCAGGCTCCGATGCGCACCGTAGGCGATACCGATAAAACCGGTACTGAAATCCACTTCAAACCGTCCGCCGAAACCTTCCAGAACATCCATTTCAGCTGGGATATTCTGGCCAAGCGTCTACGTGAACTCTCCTTTCTGAACTCCGGTGTCGGCATCGTCCTTAAGGACGAGCGCAGCGGCAAGGAAGAGCTGTTCAAGTACGAAGGTGGTCTGCGTGCATTCGTTGAATACCTGAATACCAACAAGACTGCGGTCAACCAGGTGTTCCACTTCAACGTCCAGCGTGATGACGGTGTGGGTGTGGAAGTCGCTCTGCAGTGGAACGACAGCTTCAACGAGAACCTGCTCTGCTTCACCAACAACATTCCTCAGCGTGACGGCGGTACTCACCTGGCTGGCTTCCGCTCGGCCCTGACCCGTAACCTGAACGCCTACATCGAACAGGAAGGTCTGGCCAAGAAACACAAGATCGCCACCACTGGTGACGATGCCCGTGAAGGCCTGACCGCGATCATTTCGGTAAAAGTACCGGACCCGAAATTCAGCTCGCAGACCAAAGACAAGCTGGTCTCCTCCGAAGTGAAAACCGCGGTCGAGCAGGAAATGGGCAAGTACTTCTCCGACTTCCTGTTGGAAAATCCCAACGAAGCCAAGGCAGTGGTCGGCAAGATGATCGACGCCGCGCGTGCCCGTGAAGCGGCTCGTAAAGCGCGGGAAATGACCCGTCGCAAAGGTGCGCTGGATATCGCCGGCCTGCCGGGCAAACTGGCCGACTGCCAAGAGAAAGACCCTGCCCTCTCCGAACTGTACCTGGTGGAAGGGGACTCTGCTGGCGGCTCCGCCAAGCAGGGACGTAACCGCAAGACCCAAGCGATTCTGCCCCTCAAAGGGAAGATTCTGAACGTGGAACGCGCACGTTTCGACCGCATGATTTCCTCGCAGGAAGTCGGCACGCTGATCACCGCCCTCGGGTGCGGTATCGGTCGTGACGAGTACAACATCGACAAACTGCGCTACCACAACATCATCATCATGACGGACGCCGACGTCGACGGCTCGCACATCCGTACGCTGCTGTTGACCTTCTTCTTTCGCCAACTGCCTGAGCTGGTCGAGCGTGGCTACATCTATATCGCTCAGCCGCCGCTGTACAAAGTGAAGAAAGGCAAGCAAGAGCAATACATCAAGGACGACGAGGCCATGGAGGAATACATGACCCAGTCGGCCCTCGAAGATGCCAGCCTGCACGTCAACGAAAACGATCCTGGCATCGGCGGCGAGCCGTTGGAGAAGCTGGTCAACAACTACCGCATGGTGATGAAGACCCTCAAGCGCCTGTCGCGCATCTACCCGCAAGAGCTCACCGAGCACTTCGTGTACCTGCCGGCCGTAAGCCTGGACAATCTGAGCGACCAAGCCGGCATGCAAGCCTGGTTGGAGAAGCTCAACGAGCGTCTGCGCACCATGGAGAAATCCGGGCTGGTGTACAAAACCAACCTGCGTGAAGACCAGGAACGTCACCTGTGGCTGCCGGAAGTCGAGTTGATTTCCCACGGCGTCTCCAACTTCGTCACCTTCAACCGCGATTTCTTCGCCAGTAACGACTACAAGACCGTCACCACGCTCGGCGACCAGTTGAACAGTCTGTTGGAAGAAGGTGCCTACGTGAAACGTGGCGAACGCAAGAAGCCGGTTACCACCTTCAAAGAAGCGCTCACCTGGCTTCTGGCCGAGAGCACCAAGCGTCACAGCATCCAGCGCTATAAAGGGCTGGGCGAAATGAACCCGGACCAACTGTGGGAAACCACCATGGACCCGGATGCACGCCGCATGCTGAAAGTGACTATTGAAGACGCCATCAGCGCCGACCAGATCTTCAACACCCTGATGGGTGATGAAGTGGAACCGCGCCGCGACTTCATCGAAGCCAACGCCTTGGCGGTGTCGAACCTGGACTTCTAAGCCCCGGTTTACACCGTATAAACAAAAACCCCAGCCGTGAGCTGGGGTTTTTGTTTTAAGCGCGAATAACGGCCAGCCGTGGCCGTTTAAACCCGGCTTACTTCAGACCCAGCGCGTTACGCATGGTGAAGTACAAGTCCGTCTGGTCCGTCAGCCCAGTCACGTTAGCCGCGTGCGGGCCATAAGCCGCCACCCGTAATTGGGTACCGGTGTGCTCCTGCGAAGATCCTTCCGAGTTGCCGTAGCTCACCGCCATCACCGCGCCGTCTTTGGTGTTCAGCGCTTGGGTCAAACCTGGGGCCGAGGTTTCCAGGGCAACGATCTGGCTGGAGTGCGCGTGGTCCGCGGTAACGATCACCAAGGTGTTGCCGTCGGCTTTGGCGAAGGCCAGAGCCATTTGCACGGCTTCGTCGAGGTCAACGGTTTCGCCTATCTGGCCGCATGGGTTGGCGGCGTGGTCCTGTTTGTCGATGGACGCTCCTTCAATCTGCAGGAAGAAACCGTTGCGGTTGTCTTTGAGCAGGTCGATGGCTTTGACGGTCATTTCTGCCAGGGTTGGTGTGCTGGCAGTACGCGCGGTGTTTGGCTGGCAAGTCACCGGGGCTTGGGTCAGATTGCCGTGGTAGGTAGCTGTCGGGCCGGTCCAGCGGGTGGGCATATTGCCTGGCGAGAACAGACCAATCACCGGCTGCTTCTGGTTAGCGACACGGACTTTCTTCAGCGCGGCAGCGTCTTCAACCAGTACGAAGCCACGGGCAGCAGCCTGGTCGCGCAAAGTTTTGCCGGACCATTTACCAGCCTTGGCCACTTCCGCGAAGGTGGCGGCGCCGCCACCCAGGGTGACGTCAGGACGCACATTGAGCAGCTGCTCGGTGATCGAGCCGGCACCGCCCTTCTCCAAGGCGTTGCTTGGGCATTGCACGGAGGTGGCCACCGGGCCGTAGCATTTGCGCCCGGTGACGTGGGAGAACAAAGCCGCTGGGGTCGCGTCCTGCAGCTCTGCGGTGGAAACGTTGCCGGTGGCCATGCCGCGCAGCTTCGCGAGTTCGAGGATGGTCTGGTGCGGCTTCTCGTGGATATCCACCCCCAGAGCACCGTTGTAGGTTTTAACCCCGGTGGACCACGCGGTGGCGGACGCCGCCGAGTCGGTCACGTAATCCGGTTTACCGGTGTCTTTGTGCAGAGCGTAATGGGTGTATTGGCCGGTCAGTGGCAGGGCGTCGATGCCTTTGAAGTAACCGCCAGCGCCTTCGGCGTAATTCCGTGCCAGGGTGATCTCCGAATCGCCCATGCCATCGCCGATCAGCAGAATCACATTCTTGGCCTTGCGATTGGACAGCGAGGCTTTGATCGAGTCGGTCAGGTCGCGACCTACGCGGCGAGCGCCGGCGTATTCAGTGATATCGCCGCGAGCTTCGCGGTTGTACAGACTCTTGCTGACTTTCTCGTCCTGATCATGGGCCGAGCTGGTAGCGGAGAAAGATAGCAGTGCCGCGGACACGGCGAGGGACAGCGCCAAAGGTAAGGCAGTAGTCATCTGAAGAATCCTTATGCAGATGGGCAGGAAGAGGATTTGCTTCTCGCGACTACTGCCAGCAGCGCTGAACCGACGAGATACTCAAGCACACCGAGAGTAGGGATGCTTGATTAACGTGGCGTTACAGCCTTGGCGGGTGATGAAAATCTGTGAAGTGATCGGCCTAACGTAAAAGCCCCGGCACACTGGCCGGGGCTTTTCTTTTTAAATCAATTGGTTGCTAGAGCTGAACCGGCGTTTCGCGGATGGGATTGTCGCCATACAAGGCGCCCATGTCGCGCTGAGCTTGCTCTACCCAGTTAAACGCACGCTCATTGAGTTCAGCGATGGCCCGCGGGCCGGTGCCTTCGGCGTACATCACCGGGCCGATTTTCACCTGAATGGTGCCGGGGGTTTTGCCCCAGCCTTGCTTGGGCCAGAACTCGCCGGCGTTGTGAGCAATCGGCAGTACCGGCAGGTTGGCGTTCACCGCCAGTGCAGCGCCGCCGCGGGAGAACTTGCCAATCTGCCCGGCCGGCACGCGGGTGCCCTCAGGGAAAATCAGCACCCAGATCTTTTGCTGCAGGCGCTCATGGCCCTGCTTTGCCAGTTCTTTCAATGCGGCTTTGGGGTTGTTGCGGTCGATGGCGATGGGCTTGAGCATGGCCATGGCCCAGCCGAAGAACGGCACGTACAGCAACTCACGTTTCAGCACCTGGCTCAGCGGCGCGAAATAGCAGGAGAGGAAAAAGGTTTCCCAGGTGCTCTGGTGTTTGGAGAGGATCACGCAAGGCTGAGCCGGCACGTTTTCTGCGCCGTGCACTTGGTAGCGGATGCCGAGCATCACTTCGGTCAGCGTGACCGCAAAACGGCACCAGTTGACGTTGATAAACCGATAGCGCGCTTCAAAGGATTGGAACGGTGCGATAAAGAAACTCAGGCTGCACCAGAGCAAGGCGCTGACGCCGAGGAGGATATAGAAGAGGAAGATTCTGATGGCCAGCACGATCGACATTTAGCGTTATCCGTCGCGGGCAATCCCCGCCTATTGGGTGTGGAGTAACTGCGCGGCAACCGCCGCCAAATCGTCAAATATCAACGTCCCCTGCGGCAATTCCGTGCCCAGGGTTTTTTCGCCTTTGCCGGTCTTCACCAACACAGGCTGACAATCGACGGCCAATGCCGCTTCCAGGTCACCTCGACTGTCGCCGACAAACCAAACGTCTGCAAGATCTGTCTGGTAATGCGTAGCGATGGTTCTCAGCATGCCGGGTTTGGGTTTGCGGCAGTCGCAGCCGTCATTCGGCCCATGCGGACAGTGCACCACCAGCCCCAGTTCGCCGCCCTGCTCTGCCACCAGCTCACGCAAACGCGCGTGCATCGAATCCAGGACGGCTGCCGAGTAATAACCGCGCGCCAGGCCGGACTGGTTGGTGGCCACTGCCACCGTCCAGCCAGCCTTGCTCAATTGCGCAATGGCCTCGACGGCACCGGGGAGCGGAATCCACTCCTCCAGCGTTTTGATGTAGGCGTCGGAGTCGTAGTTGATCACCCCATCACGGTCGAGTATCAGCAACTTCACGGCTTACCCCAGCAGCGAGATATCGGCGACGCCCAGGAACAGGCTACGCAGTTTGGCCAACAGGGCATAACGGTTGGCACGTACCGACGGGTCGTCGGCATTTACCATCACCGCGGCGAAGAACGCGTCCACCGGCTCACGAAGGGCGGCCAGTTGCGCCAGTGCCTCGCTATACAGACGGGCTTGCGCCAACGGCTGTACGGCATGGTCGGCTTGCTGAATCGCGGCATTCAGGGAGAACTCGCTGGGTGAATCGAAGTAGTGCGCTTCGATGTTCGCCGCCACGTTGCCCTCGGCCTTGCTCAGCAGGTTGGAAACGCGCTTGTTGGCCGCTGCCAGGGCTTGCGCTTCCGGCAGCGCACGGAAGGTCTGCACCGCTTGTACGCGCTGGTCGAAGTCCAGTGGCGACACCGGGTTTACCGCACGCACGGCCTGGTACACCGCCACTTCCACGCCTTCGTCTTCATAACGCGCACGCAGGCGGTCGAAGATAAAGTCCTGCACCTGAGCAGCCAGGCCATCGGCCTTGACCTTGGCGCCGAACTGCTCGATGGCGAAGCCGATGGTGGCGACCAGATCGAGGTCGAGCTTCTTCTCGATCAGGATGCGCAGAATGCCCAGTGCTGCGCGGCGCAGTGCGTAGGGGTCTTTGCTGCCGGTAGGCAGCATGCCGATGCCGAAGATGCCCACCAGGGTATCCAGCTTGTCGGCGATGGCCACGGCCGAACCGGTCAGGGTGCTTGGCAGCTCGGCACCGGCACCGCGGGGCATGTATTGCTCGTTGAGGGCCAGAGCGACGTCTTCCGGCTCGCCGTCATTGAGGGCGTAGTAGTAGCCGGCGATGCCTTGCATCTCCGGAAACTCGCCAACCATTTCGGTAGCCAGGTCGCACTTGCTCAGCAGGCCGGCACGGGCAGCGCGATGGCTATCGCCGCCGATGCGTGCAGCAATAAATGCCGCCAGCAGCGATACACGTTCGGCCTTGTCGAAAACCGAGCCCAGCTGGGCCTGGAAGACCACATTGGCCAGACGGGCATTGAAGCTATCGAGCTTCTGCTTCTTGTCCTGCTTGAAGAAGAACTCGGCGTCGGTCAGGCGTGGGCGAACCACCTTCTCGTTGCCGGAAATGATCTGCGCCGGGTCTTTGCTTTCCACGTTGGCCACGGTGATAAAGCGCGGCAGCAACTTGCCATTGCCATCCAGCAGGCAGAAGTACTTCTGGTTGTCCTGCATGGTGGTGATCAGGGCTTCCTGGGGCACGGCGAGGAAGCGTTCCTCGAACGAGCACACCAGCGGCACCGGCCACTCCACCAGAGCGGTCACTTCATCGAGCAAAGCCGGCGGCACGATGGCGCTGCCGTTTTGCTCGGCGGCCAGGGTGTCGACGCGCTTGCTGATCAGGCTGCGGCGCTCGGCGAAGTCGGCGAGCACATAGGCGCTGCGCAGATCTTCGAGGTAATTGGCCGGCGAGCTGATGCGCACGCTGTCCGGGTGATGGAAACGGTGACCACGGGATTCGCGGCCGGCCTTCTGCGCGAGGATCTCGCAGTCGACCACGTCGTTGCCAAACAGCATCACCAGCCACTGGGTTGGACGGACAAATTCTTCTTTGCGCGCGCCCCAGCGCATGCGCTTGGGAATCGGCAGGTCGTTCAGCGAGGCGCTGACGATACCGGCCAGCAAGCCCACAGCCGCCTGGCCGGGAATGCTCTGGCTGAACTTCAGCTTGGCGCCACTGCGGTCGATGGCGGAGATATCCACCCCGCATTTTTTCGCGAAACCGAGGGCGGCCTGCGTCGGGTTGCCGTCGGCGTCGAAGGCGGCCTGTACGGGCGGGCCGTCCAGATTCACGCTGCGATCCGGCTGCTGCACGGCCAGTTGATCGATGATCACGGCCAGACGACGGGGCGCTGCATACACGCGGCTGCCGCTGTAGCTCAGGCCTGCGCTTTTCAGGCCTTTCTCGATGCCGGCCAGAAAGGCGTCACCGAGGGTTTTCAGGGCTTTGGGTGGCAGCTCTTCAGTGCCCAGCTCTACCAGAAAATCTTGTGCACTCATTCTGCTGCCTCCAGCTTGGCCAATACTTCATCGCGCAGATCCGGCGCCGCCATCGGGAAACCAAGGCGCGCGCGAGCTTGCAGGTAGCTCTGCGCTACCGAACGGGCCAGGGCCCGAACGCGGAGGATGTATTGCTGACGGGCAGTCACCGAAATCGCGCGGCGAGCATCCAGCAGGTTGAAGGTGTGCGAGGCCTTGAGCACCATTTCGTAAGTCGGCAGCGGCAGTTGCAGCTCGATCAGACGGTTGGCTTCGCTTTCATAGAAATCGAACAGCTCGAACAGTTTCTCGACGTTGGCGTGTTCGAAGTTGTAGGTGGACTGTTCCACCTCGTTCTGATGGAACACGTCGCCGTAGGTGACCTTGCCGAACGGGCCGTCGGTCCACACCAGGTCGTAGACCGAGTCCACACCCTGCAGGTACATGGCCAGACGCTCGAGACCGTAGGTGATCTCACCGGTCACCGGGTAGCACTCGATGCCGCCTACTTGCTGGAAGTAGGTGAACTGCGTGACTTCCATGCCGTTGAGCCAGATTTCCCAGCCCAGACCCCAGGCACCGAGGGTCGGCGATTCCCAGTTGTCTTCAACGAAACGGATGTCGTGTACCAGCGGATCGAGACCGATGCGTTTCAGCGAGCCTAAGTACAGCTCCTGGAAGTTATCCGGGTTCGGCTTGAGCACCACCTGGAACTGGTAGTAGTGCTGCAGGCGGTTAGGGTTTTCGCCGTAACGGCCGTCACCGGGACGGCGGCTGGGTTGCACATAGGCGGCGTTCCAGGTTTCCGGGCCGACGGCGCGAAGAAACGTGGCGGTGTGGAAGGTGCCGGCGCCGACTTCCATATCGTAGGGCTGAAGCACCACACAACCTTGTTCGGCCCAGTACTGTTGGAGGGCGAGGATCAAGTCTTGGAAGGTGCGCACGGCAGGCGTAGGCTGGCTCACTAAATTCACCTGTACTGAGGCTGCGACAGAAAGGGCGGGAGTATACCCGATTCACCCCGCAAACCACCCTCACCCTCCCCTAGGAGCCCTATGCCACGCTGCTTCTGGTGCAATGACGACCCGCTGTACATCACCTACCACGACCAGGAATGGGGCGTTCCACAACGCGACCCTGCGCACCTGTTCGAAATGCTGCTGCTCGAAGGGTTCCAGGCCGGGCTGTCGTGGATCACCGTATTGAAGAAGCGCGAACGCTATCGCCAGGTGTTGTTCGGCTTTGACCCGCAGCGGCTGGCAGCGCTTAGCGACGAAGAAATAGAAGGGCTGATGCAAGATCCCGGCATCATTCGCAATCGCCTGAAGCTCAAGGCCGCGCGCAAGAATGCGCAGGCCTGGCTGCGGCTGGCGGACCCGGCAGGGTTACTCTGGTCGTTTGTCGGCGGCGTGCCCAAGGTCAATCACTTCGCCGGTCGCAGCCATGTGCCGGCGGTAACTCCCGAAGCCGAAGCCATGAGCAAGGCGCTGAAAAAGGCCGGCTTCACCTTCGTGGGGCCGACCATCTGCTACGCCTTTATGCAGGCCACCGGCATGGTGATGGACCATACCCAGGATTGCAGCCGCTACGCCGAGTTGAGCAGCTAACGAACTCCTGTAGGAGCGGCTTCAGCCGCGATGCTCTTGTTTATAAAAGCATCGCGGCTAAAGCCGCTCCTACAAAGAGCTCCGGCCTTCCCGGTGATAACCGAACCGCCTCAAGGTGGTTACAATGCGCCCCTGTTCGAATTCGGGGAATGTCCGGTGGAGAAGTTCAAAGGTGCGTTGATCGTGGGCTTTCTGCGCCTGTTCGCCTTGTTGCCATGGCGCGCGGTACAAGGCCTGGGCGGGGTTATCGGGTGGCTGATGTGGCGCTTTCCCAATGGTTCGCGCAACGTCGCGGATATCAATCTGCGCAAGTGCTTCCCCGAGCTGGACGCCGCCGCCCATGAGCGCCTGCTGAAAAAGAGCCTGATGGATATCGGCAGGACCCTTACCGAAAGTGCCTGCGCCTGGGTCTGGCCGGCAGAAAAATCGCTGAAGCTGGTGCGCCAGGTGGAAGGTCTGGAGGTGCTCCAGGCGGCCCTGGCCTCGGGCAAAGGGGTGGTCGGCATCACCAGCCACCTGGGCAACTGGGAAGTGCTCAACCACTTCTACTGCAACCAGTGCAAACCGATCATTTTCTACCGTCCGCCGAAACTCAAAGCCGTTGACGACCTGCTGCGCAAACAGCGGGTGCAACTGGGCAACCGTGTGGCACCTTCCACCAAGGAAGGCATCCTCAGCGTTATCAAGGAAGTGCGCAAAGGCGGTTCGGTGGGTATTCCGGCGGATCCGGAGCCGAGCCTGTCGGCCGGTCTGTTTGTGCCCTTCCTGGCCATTCAGGCGCTCACCAGCAAATTCGTCCCCGGCATGCTGGCCGGTGGCAAGGCCGTCGGCGTATTTCTGCATGCCCTGCGCCTGGAGGATGGCTCGGGCTATAAGGTGATCCTGGAGGCTGCCCCCGAGGGTATGTACAGCGAAGACACCCAGGAAGCCGTGGCCGCCATGAGCCAGGTGGTCGAGCGTTATGTGCGCGCCTACCCCAGCCAGTACATGTGGACCATGAAGCGTTTCAAGAAGCGTCCGGAAGGCGAGAAGAAGTGGTATTGATGCGCCGCCGGATAGCTATTACTGTCTGAGCACCGACGCCCGGACATGACAGGATAAGCATGGATAACAAGCGCGAGTTCCGCCGCAGCCCCCTCAAGGTTCAGTTGCGCATTGACCATCCGGTGCACGGCCAAATGATGGTGACTACCCGCGATATTTCCGAAAGTGGCGTATTTGTGGTGATCGATGATGCGCGGAGCCTGCTGAACATCGGCGAAGTGTTCACCGGTCAGGTTCAGGGGCTGCCCGTAGAAGCCCCCGTGGTGCGCCTGGAAGTGGTGCGCTTCGAACCCAGCGGCGTTGGCCTGATCTTTCAGCACGATGCGTAGCCAGCGTGAGCCGAAGGCGAAGCCCAGCAGGGCGTGAGCGTTGCAGCGTTAGGGTTTGCGGCGCTCAGCCCAACCTGCGGATCACCTGAGTTTGTCGAGCTTGCGCAAGAACACCGTCATTTCCTTTTCCGCCTGCTTGTCGCCCTTCCCTTGCGCGGCGCTGATGCCCTGCTCCCAGGCGGTTCGCGCGGCGGCTAAGTCACCCAGCGCCAGATGGGCTTTGCCCAATAACTTCCACGCCGCCGAATAGGCGGGGTCGAATTCGACGCAGCGCTGCAGGTGTTCTGCTGCCGTGGCGTGCTCGTTGAGATCCAGATAGCCCTTGCCCAGGCCGAAGCGCAGCAAGGCGTTGTCGACGCCTTTGCCGAGCATTTTTTCCAGCGAGTCGAGCATCAGGGTGCTCCTTTAGAAGAACGTCAGGCCGACCTGGAACAGGCGCTCGACGTCGCGGATGTACTTCTTGTCCACCAGAAACAGAATCACATGGTCGCCCGACTCGATCACCGTATCGTCGTGGGCGATCAGCACTTCCTCATCACGCACCAGGGCGCCGATGGTGGTGCCCGGTGGCAAGGCGATGTCTTCGATGGCGCGCCCGATCACCTTGCTCGATTTGGCATCGCCATGGGCAATCGCCTCGATGGCTTCCGCCGCGCCGCGCCGCAAGGAGTGCACGCTGACGATATCGCCACGGCGCACGTGGGCGAGCAAGGTGCCGATGGTGGCCAGCTGCGGGCTGATGGCGATGTCGATCTCGCCGCCCTGCACCAGGTCGACATAGGCCGGGTTGTTGATCAGCGTCATCACCTTGCGCGCGCCCAGCCGTTTGGCCAGCAACGAGGACATGATGTTCGCTTCGTCATCATTGGTCAGCGACAGAAAGATATCGGCGTCACTGATGTTCTCTTCCACCAGCAGATCGCGATCCGAGGCGCTGCCCTGCAGCACGATGGTGCTGTCCAGGGTCTCGGACAGATAACGGCAGCGCGCCGGATTCATCTCGATGATTTTGACCTGGTAACGGCTTTCGATGGCCTCCGCCAGGCGCTCGCCGATATGGCCGCCGCCGGCGATGACGATGCGTTTGTTGTTGTCTTCCAGGCGGCGCATTTCGCTCATCACTGCGCGGATATGCGCTTTGGCCGCGATAAAGAACACCTCGTCATCGGCTTCGATCACCGTGTCGCCACGGGGCAGGATCGGCCGGTCGCGGCGGAAAATCGCGGCGACGCGGGTATCGACGTTGGGCATGTGCTCACGCAACTGGCGCAGTTGCTGGCCCACCAGCGGGCCGCCGTAGTAGGCCTTGACCGCCACCAGTTGCGCCTTGCCTTCGGCAAAGTCGATCACCTGCAGCGCGCCGGGATGCTCGATCAGGCGCTTGATGTAATTGGTCACCACCTGTTCCGGGCTGATCAGCACGTCCACCGGAATGGCGTCGTTATCGAACAGACCGGAACGGGTCAGGTACGCCGCTTCGCGCACGCGGGCAATTTTCGTCGGGGTGTGGAACAGGGTGTAGGCCACCTGGCAGGCGACCATATTCACTTCATCGCTGTTGGTCACTGCCACCAGCATGTCGGCGTCATCAGCGCCGGCCTGGCGCAGCACGGTAGGAAATGAACCCTTGCCCTGGATGGTGCGGATATCCAGGCGATCACCGAGGTCACGCAGACGGTCGCCATCGGTGTCGATCACGGTGATGTCGTTGTGCTCACTGGCGAGGTGTTCAGCCAGGGTGCCACCGACCTGACCAGCGCCGAGAATAATGATCTTCATCCGTGTGTATCCCTAGACCTACAGTGAGCGGCCCCGAAAATAGCAGACCTGGGCAGCGGCTGCACAGGCTGCCGCTAGCCGCGTGCCGAGGCGGCGATCTTGATCAGTTTGGCGTAATAGAACCCATCGTGACCGCCCTCTTGCGCCAGCAGCTGGCGACCGTGGGGTTGCTTCAGGCCGGGAGGCTGCTGGCCCAATTGGCCGGCGATATCCAGCTCGCGGGCACCGGGGGTGCGGGCGAGAAAGGCACCGACCACTTCGCTGTTTTCCGTGGGCAAGGTCGAGCAGGTGGCGTACACCAGCATGCCGCCGACTTCGAGGGTCGGCCACAGGGCGTCGAGCAGCTCGCCTTGCAGCGTGGCCAGGGCGGGAATGTCGTCGGCCTGGCGGGTCAGTTTGATATCCGGGTGACGACGGATCACCCCGGTGGCCGAGCAGGGGGCATCGAGCAGAATGCGCTGGAAGGGTTTGCCGTCCCACCAGACCTCGGTCTGCCGCGCATCGGCGGCGATCAATTCGGCGCTCAACCCCAGGCGTGCAAGGTTTTCCTTTACCCGCACCAGGCGCTTGGCTTCCAGATCGATGGCCACCACGCCACCCAGGGCTGGCTCAGCCTCAAGCAGATGGCAGGTCTTGCCGCCGGGGGCGCAGCAGGCGTCCAGCACCCGTTGGCCTGGGGCCAGTTCGAGCAGATCGGCTGCCAGTTGTGCCGCTTCGTCCTGCACGCTCACCCGCCCTTCGGCAAAGCCCGGCAGGGTGGTGACGTCGCAGGCTTCGGCGAGCACGATGCCATCGCGACTGAATGGGCAGGCGCTGGCCTCGAAGCCCACGCGTTGCAGTTCGGCGAGGTACTCGTCGCGGCTACCGAGGCGGCGGTTGACCCGCAGAATCAGCGGCGGGTGCGCGTTGTTGGCAGCGCAGATGGCTTCCCACTGCTCGGGCCAGAACCCCTTGAGCGCCTTCTGCAGCCAGCGCGGGTGGGCGGTACGGGCCATCGGGTCGTGGTCGATTTCCACCAGCAAGGCTTCCGCTTCGCGCTGGGCGCGGCGCAGCACGGCATTGAGCAGACCCTTGGCCCAGGGTTTTTTCAGCTTCTCGGCGGCGCCAACCGTTTCACCGATGGCCGCGTGGGCGGGAATGCGGGTGTAGAGCAGTTGGTACAGGCCCACCAGCAGCAGCGCTTCGACATCGCGATCGGCCGCCTTGAAGGGTTTTTGCAGCAGGCGTTCGGCCAGGGCACTGAGGCGCGGTTGCCAGCGGGCGGTGCCAAAGGCCAGATCCTGGGTCAGGCCCTTGTCGCGTGCCTCGACCTTATCCAGTTGCTTGGGCAGCGAGCTGTTCAGCGAGGCCTTGCCCGCGAGCACCGTAGCCAGGGCATTGGCCGCCGCCAGACGCGGGTTCATGCGCCGGCTCCCAGCAGAGTGCCGACGGCGAACTGCTCGCGGCGGCTATTGAACAGGTCGGCGAAATTCAACGCTTTGCCGCCGGGTAGTTGCAGGCGGGTCAGACGCAAAGCGCCGGCACCACAGGCAACCAGCAAACCGTCGCGGCTGGCTTGCAGGATCTCTCCGGGCGCACCGTGGCCCTCGGCCGGTTGCGCAGCCAGCACTTTCAACGCCTCGCCATTCAGGGTGCTATGGCAGATCGGCCAGGGATTGAAGGCACGGATCAGGCGCTCCAGCTCATCGGCCGGGCGGCTCCAATCCAGACGGGCTTCGTCCTTGTTGAGCTTGTGCGCGTAGGTAGCCAGGTCGTTGTTCTGCACTTCGCCCTGCAGGGTGCCGGCGGCCAGGCTGGCGATGGCCTGCAATACGGCCGGTGGGCCGAGTTCGGCGAGGCGGTCGTGCAGGCTGCCGCCGGTGTCTTCGTGGGTAATGGCTGTGCTGACCTTGAGCAACATCGGACCGGTGTCCAGACCGGCTTCCATCTGCATCACGGTGACGCCGCTCTCGGCGTCGCCGGCTTGCACGGCGCGCTGGATCGGCGCTGCGCCGCGCCAGCGTGGCAGCAGCGAGGCGTGGCTATTGATGCAACCCAGGCGCGGGGTATCGAGCACCACCTGCGGCAGGATCAGGCCATAGGCGACCACCACCAGCAGATCCGCATTCAGAGCGGCCAGCTCGGCCTGGGCGGCGGGGTCACGCAAGGTTGGCGGCTGCAGTACCGGAATATTGTTCTCCAGGGCCAACTGCTTGACCGGGCTGGGCATCAGTTTTTGCCCACGGCCGGCCGGACGATCCGGCTGGGTGTACACCGCCACAATCTCGTGCTGGCTGGCGAGCAGGGCTTTGAGGTGTTCGGCGGCAAACTCGGGGGTGCCGGCGAAAACGAGGCGCAGTGCTTGGCTCATGTGGGGCTCACTTGGGTCTCGAAAATAAAAAAGGCTTGCCGTAGCAAGCCTTTATGAAGAGGCATCTCAGGCCTGCTGGCGGTGCGCTTTTTCCAGCTTCTTCTTGATCCGGTCGCGCTTGAGCGTAGACAGGTAGTCGACGAACAGCTTGCCGTTGAGGTGGTCGCACTCGTGCTGGATGCACACTGCGAGCAGGCCTTCGGCGATCAGTTCATAGGGCTGGCCATCGCGGTCCAGCGCCTTGATCCTGACCTTCTGCGGACGGTCGACGTTCTCGTAGAAGCCTGGCACCGAGAGGCAGCCTTCCTGGTACTGATCCATTTCTTCGGTCAGCGATTCGAACTCGGGATTGATAAAAACCCGCGGTTCGTTTTTCTCTTCGCTGAGGTCCATCACCACCACGCGCTTGTGCACATTCACCTGGGTGGCCGCCAAACCAATGCCCGGTGCGTCGTACATGGTTTCAAACATGTCGTCGATCAACTGACGCAAAGCGTCGTCAACCACGTCTACGGGCTTGGCGATGGTTCGCAGGCGCGGGTCGGGAAACTCGAGGATGTTTAAGATTGCCATATGCGTTGTGTGATGCACTTGTGGAATAAAGTCAAAATCCGCTGCTAATATGCTGAGCAGCATTGAAAAACGGCTTCAGGCCGCGGCTTCCGAGGCTTTCGGAGCAGCCCTTGGGCGTTCTACGTGAAGACACATAATAAAGGGATTCACCGCATGAGGAAATCACTACTCGCCCTGCTACTCCTAGCCGCCACTGGCTTGGCTCAGGCCGAAGTGCAGCTCAAGGAAGGCCATCCGGACCGCTATACCGTGGTCAAGGGTGACACCCTCTGGGATATTTCCGGCAAGTTCCTCAGTGAACCGTGGAAGTGGCCAGAGATCTGGCACGCCAATCCACAGGTTGAAAACCCCCATCTGATCTACCCGGGCGACCAGCTCTCCCTGGTGTACGTCGATGGTCAACCGCGTCTGATGCTTAACCGTGGCGAGTCGCGCGGCACCATCAAACTGTCACCGCAGGTTCGTACCACTCCGATGGCCCAGGCCATTCCAACCATTCCGCTGGAAGCCATCGACAGCTTCCTGCTGAAAAACCGCATTGTCGATAGCGACGAAGACTTCATCAAAGCCAACTACGTGGTTGCCGGCACGGCCGAGCGCGTAGTCAGCGGCGCCGGTGACCGCGTCTACGCTCGCGGTACCTTCGACGAGCAGCATCCGGTTTATGGCATCTTCCGTCAGGGCCGTACCTACACCGACCCGGATACCAAGGAGTTCCTTGGTATCAACGCCGATGACGTGGGCTCTGGCCAAGTGGTCGCCGAGGAAGATGGCGTCGCCACACTCACCTTGAGCCGCACTACCCAGGAAGTGCGCAACGGTGACCGTCTGTTCCCCACCGAAGAGCGTCACGTCAACTCCACCTTTATGCCGAGTGCGCCGACCACTGAAATCCGTGGCCTGATCCTCGACGTTCCACGTGGTGTGTCGCAGATCGGTCAGTTCGACGTGGTTACCCTGAACAAGGGCAAGCGCGACGGTCTGGTGGAAGGCAACGTGCTGGCGGTCTACAAGACTGGCGAAACCGTACGTGACCGCGTCACCGGTGAGCAGGTGAAGATCCCGGACGAACGCGCCGGTCTGCTGATGGTGTTCCATACCTACGAAAAGCTCAGCTACGGTCTGGTGCTTCAGGCCACCAGGCAGCTTGAAACGATGGACAAGATACGTAACCCGTAATCACACGAACCCCCGCAAATGCGGGGGTTTTTGTTTCTGGGCTCATGTAGGAAAAATCCCTTAACTCGATCAAGGATGATCAAGATGTCAGAAACCTCTCCCGCTGAACTGGAAGCCCGTCTGCGTTTGCACTGCTTGCCCGAGCTGGGTGGCCGACGTTTTCGCACCTTGATCAATGCCTTTGGTAATGCCTCCTCGGCCCTCAGTGCGCCGGCTGCTGCCTGGCGTGCATTGAAGCTGCCGCCGGCATGCGCCGCGGCGCGGCGCGACGAAGCCGTGCGCCAACGGGTAAACGCCAGCCTGCACTGGCTGCAACAGCCCGATCAGCATCTGTTGATGTGGGACGATCCCGACTACCCCGCCCTGCTCGCCGACTTGCCGGACGCGCCGCCCATGCTGTTTATCGCCGGCAACCCGGTGCTGCTGCAGCAACCGCAACTGGCCATCGTCGGCAGCCGCCGCGCATCCAAACCGGGGATGGACACCGCCAGCGCCTTTGCCCGCAGCCTGGCGGCCGGTGGTTTTGTGATTACCAGCGGCATGGCCCTGGGCATCGACGGTGCCGCCCACCAGGGTGCCCTTGCTGCGGGGGGCAGAACCATTGCGGTGGTGGGCACCGGCCTTGAGCAGGTGTATCCGCCACGTCACCGCCAGCTGGCGACCAGGATCATTGCCGAAGGCGGCGCACTGGTTTCCGAACTGCCCCTGGACAGCCCGCCCCTGGCCGCCAACTTTCCGCTGCGTAATCGCATTATCAGCGGCCTGTCGCTGGGCGTGCTGGTGGTGGAAGCCAGCCCTTCCAGCGGGTCGCTGATCACTGCACGCCTGGCGTTGGAGCAGGGCCGGGAGGTGTACGCCATTCCCGGTTCTATTCACCACCCCGGGGCCCGTGGTTGTCACCAGCTGATTCGCGATGGCGCGGCGCTGGTGGAGTGTGTCGAACATATCCTTGAAGGCCTGCGCGGCTGGCAGAACCTGGCACCCACACCCACACCCAAGCCAGCGGCGACCAAGCACCCGCTGTTGCAACTGCTATTTGCCGCACCCCACAGCAGTGAGGCGCTGGCCGTCGCCAGTGGCTGGGCCTTGCCCAAGGTATTGGCAGCGCTGACCGAACTCGAGCTGGAGGGTCGGGTGGCCAGTGAGGGTGGCGTCTGGGTGGGCCGTTAAGCGGCGGTTGGGTACACTGCCGGCAGTTCGACATACACCGAGGTGGCGATGATCAGCAGTTGGCGTGTCAAACAGGTAGCGCGCGTAGTGCGCGATGGCGGCGTGATCGCCTATCCCACAGAAGCCGTGTGGGGGTTGGGTTGCGATCCCTGGGATGCGCGGGCGGTCGAGCGTCTGCTGGCGCTCAAGCAGCGCCCGGTGGAAAAGGGCCTGATTCTGGTGGCCGACAGCATCCACCAGTTCGACTTTCTGTTCGAAGACTTCCCGGAACTGTGGATCGACCGTCTGGCCAGCACCTGGCCGGGGCCGAACACCTGGCTGGTGCCGCACCAGAACATGCTGCCGACGTGGATCACCGGCGAACATGAAACTGTGGCATTGCGGGTCAGCGACCACCCGTTGGTGCGCGACCTGTGTGCCATGGTCGGCCCGCTGGTTTCCACTTCGGCCAACCCGGCCGGCAAGCTGCCGGCGCGCAACAGCCTACGCATCCAGCAGTACTTTCCGGACCAGCTCGACGCCGTGCTTACCGGTGCCCTTGGCGGGCGCAAAAACCCCAGCGTGATTCGCGACCTGGCCACCGGCAAGGTGCTGCGCGCCAGCTGAGGCTCACGGCAGCAATACAGTGGAGCCAGTGGTTTGCCGGCCGGACAGGGCGATATGGGCGGCAGCGGCATCCTGCAGGACGAACCGTTGGTTGATATCCACCTGGATCTGGCCGCTGGCGAGCAAGGCGAACAGTTCATCGGCCATGGCCTGCAGATTCTCCGGGGTGTTGGCATAGGTGCCCAGGGTCGGACGGGTGACGAACAGCGAGCCCTTCTGCGCCAACACGCCCAGATTGACCCCGCTGACCGGTCCGGACGAATTGCCGAAGCTCACCAGCAGGCCGCGCGGGGCGGTGCAGTTCAGTGAGGTGTCCCAGGTGTCCTTGCCGATCGAGTCATACACCACCGGGCACTTCTTGCCCTCGGTCAGCTCCAGCACGCGGGCTGCCACATCTTCATGGCTGTAATCGATGGTCGCCCAGGCACCCAGGGCCTTGGCGCGTTCGGCTTTGGCCGCCGAGCCGACGGTGCCGATCAGCTTCACCCCCAGGGCCTTGGCCCATTGGCAGGCGATGCTGCCGACACCCCCTGCGGCGGCGTGGAACAGAATGGTTTCGCCGCCCTGCAGCGGGTAGGTCTGGCGCAGCAGGTACTGCACGGTCAGGCCCTTGAGCATGACGCTGGCGGCCAGCTCGAAGCTGATGCTGTCCGGCAGTTTCACCAAGTGCGCTGCCGGCAGCACATGCAACTCGCTGTAGGCACCCAGCGGGCCGGTGCCGTAGGCCACACGGTCGCCGACCTTGAGATGGCTTACCCCACTGCCCACCGTCTCGACCACCCCCGCGCCCTCGGCACCCAGCCCGGAAGGCAGCGCGGCCGGCGAATACAGGCCGCTGCGGTAATAGGTGTCGATAAAGTTCAGGCCGATGGCCTGGTTGGCCACACGCACCTCCTGTGGGCCCGGGGCGGCTGGCTGGTAGTCGACATACTGAAGAACCTCGGGACCGCCGTGGCTGGCGAACTGAATGCGCTTGGGCATGGAGCCTCCTATGGCTTTGACTCTGGCTGGGTCTGTGGCAACGAAAGGGCTCTATGCAACGCCTGTGCTTGACGGGCGTCAACAGCGAAGGGCGCAGCTGCGGTGGTATGCTTGCGCCCCTGTCAGGGCTGCGAGCCCCGCCCCCTGTGGCTTGGGGCGGCAAAACTTCTTGGTTATCTGTGTGTGAAGGTGATGGCGTGAGTGAACGTAGCGCGGCCGTAAAGGCCTATCTGCTCGACCTGCAAGACCGTATCTGTGCCGCCCTCGAAGCCGAAGACGGCCGCGCGCGGTTCGTTGAGGATGCCTGGGAGCGTCCGGCCGGTGGCGGTGGCCGCACCCGCGTGATCGAGAACGGCGCAGTGCTGGAAAAGGGCGGCGTCAACTTCTCCCACGTCTTCGGCAGCGGCCTGCCGCCCTCCGCCAGCGCCCACCGTCCGGAACTCGCCGGGCGTGGTTTCGAGGCCATGGGCGTGTCGCTGGTGATGCACCCGGAAAACCCGCATATCCCCACCTCCCATGCCAACGTGCGTTTCTTTATTGCCGAGAAAGAAGGTGAAGAAGCCGTGTGGTGGTTTGGCGGCGGTTTCGACCTGACCCCCTACTACGGCAACGACGAAGACTGCCAGCACTGGCACCGCGTCGCCGAACAGGCCTGCGCGCCCTTTGGTGCCGATGTCTACCCACGCTACAAAGCCTGGTGTGACACCTACTTCCATATCAAGCATCGCAACGAGCCACGCGGTATAGGCGGGTTGTTTTTCGATGACCTCAACGAGTGGGACTTCGACACCTGCTTCGCCTTTATCCGCGCCATCGGCGACGCCTATATCGACGCCTACCTGCCTATCGTGCAACGGCGCAAAGGCACCGCGTTCACCGAACAGCAACGTGAATTCCAGGCCTTCCGCCGCGGCCGCTATGTCGAATTCAACCTGGTCTACGACCGCGGCACCCTGTTCGGTCTGCAATCGGGCGGGCGTACCGAATCGATCCTGATGTCGCTGCCACCGCACGTACGCTGGGGCTATGACTGGAAGCCCGAGGCCGGCAGCGCCGAAGCGCGGCTGACCGAGTATTTCCTGCAGGACCGTGACTGGCTGGGTGAGGCAGCGAACTGATGGATCGTTATGGCGTATTCGGCAACCCTATTGGCCACAGCAAATCGCCGCTGATTCACCGCCTGTTCGCCGAGCAGACCGGCCAGCAGCTGAGCTATGAAGCCTTGTTGGCACCGTTGGACGGCTTCACGGCATTTGCCCGCGACTTCTTTGCCAATGGCTGCGGGGGCAACGTCACCGTGCCTTTCAAGGAGCAGGCCTACCAACTGGCCGACAGCCTGACGCCCCGTGCGCAGCGGGCCGGCGCGGTAAATACGCTGAGCAAACAGAACGATGGCGGCCTGCTCGGCGACAACACCGATGGTGCCGGCCTGGTGCGTGATCTGACGGTAAATGCCGGGGTCGACCTCAAGGGCCAACGCATTCTGGTGCTGGGTGCCGGCGGTGCTGTGCGCGGTGTGCTGGCGCCGCTGCTGGCCGAGCAGCCGCATTCCGTGGTGATCGCCAACCGCACCGTGGAAAAGGCCGAAGCGCTGGCCCGCCTGTTTGCCGATCTCGGTCCGGTGGCGGCATGCGGTTTCGATTGGCTGGAAGCGCCGGTGGACCTGATCATCAACGGCACCTCTGCAAGCCTTGCCGGTGAGTTGCCGCCGATCTCGCCCAGCCTGATCAAAGCGGGCCACACCCTGTGCTACGACATGATGTATGGCAAAGGCCTGACCGCCTTCAACCAGTGGGCCAGCGACCAGGGTGCAGCGCGTACCGTCGATGGTCTGGGCATGTTGGTGGAGCAGGCGGCGGAGGCGTTTTTCCTTTGGCGCGGGGTGCGTCCGGGCAGTGCCAGCGTGCTGGCCGAACTACGCCGCCAATTGGCCTGAGGGGAGGCAAGCATGGCCCACGACGAAGACAGCGCCGAGCGTATCCGCGGCTGGCATGCGCATGTCTACTTCGACGCGGCCACCCTTGAGCAAGCGCGCAGCCTTTGCGAAGCAGCCGCGCGTTTGTTCGAGGTGAAAATGGGCCGTGTGCACGAAAAGATCTTTGGCCCCCATCCCGCCTGGAGCTGCCAACTGGCGCTGCGCCCGGCGGTGTTTGCGCAACTGCTGCCCTGGCTGGTGTTACACCGCCAGGGCCTGTCGATCTTTGTTCATCCCATCACCGGCGATGACCTGGTGGATCACCGTGACCACGGGCTGTGGATCGGCCAGCCGATGCGGATGAACCTTGCCGTGTTTGGCGCCGACCAGGCACCTACTCAGTTCGAGCTGTAGGCAGCGCTCAGTGCGTCTCTGTCACACCGTCAGCTCATGGTGAAACGGCAGGTCTGGCCCCGTACGCGAACAGGTCATCGCCGCCGCTGCCATCGCGTAATTCAGCAAGCTATCCAGCTGTTCCCGGCTCAAGCGGGCAAGACCCTCGGGGCTGTCCAGCTCGGCGCGGGTCAACCAGGCCAGTAGCGCCGCCTGAAAGGTATCGCCCGCACCCACGGTATCGCGCACCTGCACGTGCCGCGAGGGCACCGACACCACCCCGTGCTGACGACTGAAGGCCGTCGCGCCCTGGCCCCCGCGGGTCATCACCAGCAACTGGCAACGGCCTTGCTGCCATCGCTCGATGATCTGCTCGGGCGCAGTATCGGGGTACAGCAAGCTCAGGTCTTCATCGCTGACCTTGATCAGATCGGCCAGTAACGCCAGCTCTTCCACCCGCTCGCGCCACAGCGCGGCATCCGGCTGCGGGTTCAGACGTACGTTGGGGTCGAGGCTGATCAGACGCTGGCCACTTTCACGCCGCACCAGTTCCAGCAGGGTGTCGCCAATCGGCTGCACCACCAGCGAGAACGAGCCCACGTGCAGGCCGCGCACCTCGCTGCCAAGCACCGGCAGGTGCTCGCTGCGCAGGGCGCGGTCGGCGCAGCCTTCGCCGCGGAAGGAGTAATGCGGCTGGCCGTTGCCATCCACCGCCACCATGGCCATGGTGGAGGGCAAATCGAAGGCGTGCAGAAACTGCTCACTTACGCCCTCTTCCTCCAGCACCTGGCGCAAACGAGCGCCGAGAAAGTCATTGGACAGTCCGCCAAACAAGGCCGATTCCACCCCCAGCCGGCGCAGGCCGACCGCGACGTTGAAGGGCGACCCACCGGCGATGGCTTTGTAGTCCAGCTCGCTGCTGCGCGTGCCGGCCGCCTGGGTGAAAAAGTCGAACAGGGCTTCACCGCAAACCAGGTACATATCGAACTCCTGAAACGCAAAAAAGTGTGGATAGCTTATTGCAGCTGCATAACCTGCTGCCGGTAACGCTGGTACACCGGCTCGTAGGCGGCGCTGGCGGCCGGGTCCGGGCGGGTGATGGTGCGCGGATCGAGGCTGACGCAGCGCTGGCAGAGCGCCGCCAGGCTGCCCTCGCCCGCACTCCAGGCCGCTTGAATTGCCGCACCCAGGGCCGCTGCTTCGGTGTGTTGGGGACACACCAGGGGCGTGGCCATGATATCGGCGACTATCTGTCGCCACACCGAGCTTTTCGCCGCACCGCCAATCAGGCGGATTTCGCGGCCTTGTATGCCACTGGCGCGGAGTAAATCCAGGCCATAACGCAGGCCGAAGCAGCTCCCCTCCAGCACCGCGCGGCAGAGGTTGGCGCGGTTGAGGTTCTCGCTGGTCAGGCCCAACAGGCTGGCGCTGGCAGTGGGCAAGGCTGGCACCCGTTCGCCATTGAGAAAGGGCAGCATCAGCACACCTTCCGCGCCAATCGGTGCCTGGCTAACCAGGCAGCCAAAACTGGCCAGATCCAGTTCCAATAACTGCTGGATGGCGCCCGTGGCGTTGGTCAGGTTCATGGTGCAAATCAGCGGCAGCCAGCCGCCGGATGAGGAGCAGAAGGTCGCTACCGAGGCATGTGGGCTGATCTGCGGCTGTTCGGCATAGGCGTACAGCGTGCCTGAGGTGCCCAGGCTCATGGTGATGGCACCTGGACTGATATTGCCGGTGCCGATGGCTCCCATCATATTGTCGCCGCCTCCACTGGCGACCAGCGCCTGCGGATTGAGGCCCAGGCGCTGGGCGATTTCCGGCAGTAAGCTGCCCAGGTTTTCACCGGCTTCAATCAAGGTCGGCAGGGCATTGTTCAGGCGGCCGCTGGGGTCGATATGGCGCAGCAGGTCGTGGTCCCACTGGCGAGTGCGCACATTGAAATAGCCGGTCCCGGAAGCGTCGCCATATTCGCTGCAGTAGCGGCCGGTCAGGCAGAAATTCAGGTAATCGTGGGGCAGCAGAATATGGGCGATGCGGCTGTAGATGGCGGGATGATGGTCCTTGGTCCACAGCAGCTTCGACACTGTATAGCCCGGCGCGATGGCCACGCCCAGGCGCTCCAGTGAGCCTTGCTCGCCGCCAAGGTAATCCAGCAGGCGCTGGTTTTCGGCCGCCGACTCGGTGTCACACCAGAGCTTGGCCGGACGCAGCACCTGGCCCTGGGCATCGAGTAGTACCAGCCCATGCTGCTGGCCGGAAACGCCAAGGCCGGCGATGGCCTGGCCGGATATCCCGGCCTCGGCCAGCGCCGCACGGGTGGCCTGCTCCAAGGCATGCAGCCAGTCCACTGGCTGCTGTTCGCGATGGCCATTGGGCCCGCTGATCAGTCGATGGGGCGCGCCACCGGCACCCAGCACCTGGCCGGTGGCGGCGTCGAGCACCAGGGCTTTAGTGCCTTGGGTGCCGCAATCGATGCCGAGGTAAAAAGCCATGGCCAACCCTCAGCGCTGGTGGTGCAGCGAATCGCGTTGAACAGCGCCGTCCAGCAGTGTCTGCAAGGTGCCGCTGACCCCCAGGGTGCGCAGGTTATGCAGCTGCCGTTCAAAGGCGGCGACAAATGCTGCTGAGGCCGGGATCGCCGGCCCGAACACCAGCTCCGCACCCAGCAAGCGCGCGGTGAGGCTGGCCTTGTCGGCGACCAACCCTTGCGCCCAGTCGGCACGCGGATCGGCAATGCGGTACCGGGTGCCCTGCTCGTCCACGCCGTCCAGATACAAGGCCCAGGCCGCCACCACCAATGCGGCGCGATCCAGCTCGGCACCATCGGCAATCAGGCGATTGAGGGTCGGCACAATAAATTTGGGGAATTTCGAACTGCCGTCGGAACACACGCGCTCCAACTGATCGGCAATGGCCTGGTTGGAAAAGCGTTCGATCAGGGTGTCTTTGTAATCGCTCAGATCGATGCCCGGTACCGGTGCCAGTTGTGGCGTTACGTCGAGGTCCATAAAGCGCCGCACATAACCACGGAACAGCGGGTCGTTCATGGTCTCGTGGACAAACCGATAGCCCTTGAGAAAACCCAGGTAGGTCAGGGCCAGATGGCTGCCGTTGAGCAGCTTGATCTTCATCTCTTCATAGGGCGACACATCGTCGGTGAACTGTACGCCCACCTCTTCCCAGGCCGGCCGGCCATTGACGAACTGATCTTCCAGCACCCATTGCAGGAACGGTTCGCAGACCACCGGCCAGGCGTCGTCGATGCCATGTTCGCGGGCCAGTTGCTGACGATGGGCATCGCTGGTCATCGGCGTAATACGATCGACCATGGCATTGGGAAAGCTGACATTGGCGGCGATCCACTCGGCCAACTCGGCATCGGCCAGACGCGCATAACTAAGCAACGCTTTGCGGGTGACCGCGCCGTTGTGCGGCAGGTTATCGCAGGACATCAGGGTGAATGCCGGCGTGCCATTGGCGCGACGTTTGGCCAGGGCGGCGCAGAGAAAACCGAACACGGTGGTCGGCACCTGCGGGTTGGCCAGGTCGTGCTGAATGGCCGGCAGGTCGGCGAGAAATTCGCCGCTGGCGTCATCGATGCAGTAGCCGCCTTCGGTGATGGTCAGCGAGACGATACGGATCGCCGGCTCGGCCAGTTTGTCGATCAGCGCCTGGGTCGAATCCTCGGCCAACAGCATGGTGCCGATCACGCCGACGACGCGCACTTCCAGGTTTGGCGTATCGCCCAATTCAACCTGGGTGTAGAGGTAATCCTGGCTGGCGAGCGCATCGCGCATCGGCCGGTCTTCGGCACGCAGGCCAACGCCACAGATGCCCCAATCGAGGTCTTTGCCCTGGTTCTGCAAGGCTTCGGTATAGATCGCCTGGTGCGCGCGGTGAAAGCCGCCCACGCCGATATGGGCGATGCCTTGCCGGCGCGCGCCGAGGTCATAAGCGGGCAAGGCAATATAGGGCACCAAGCGGCGCAGATTGGAACGGCTGAGTTTCATAAAAAATCCTTACGCGGCCTGCTCGGCAGCGCTGCGTTTGTCGATGGCAGCGCCAGTGGCATCAAAGAGATGGCAGTGGGCGGTGTCGAAGGCCAGCTCCAACGGCTGGCCGTAGGTGGGCGAAAAATCGCCGCGCACGCGGATGGTCAGGTTTTCGCCAGACGCTGTGCGCACATGGCAATAGGTGTCGCTACCCAGGCGCTCGCTGACGTCAGCAATCACCTGCAGCTGGCCCTGACCGGCCGGCACGATATTGAAATGTTCCGGGCGCACGCCCAGGGTCACGCTGCCACCGGCGCGCTGCCCACACGCCACACGCGGCAGGTGCAGGTTGGCGCCGGCGTCGAGCTGCACCTCGCAGCTGCCGCCATCCACGCTGCCCACCGTGCCACGCAAAAAACCCATCTTTGGCGTGCCGAGAAAACCCGCGACAAACAGATTGGCCGGATGGTTGTACAGCTCCAGCGGCGAGCCGACCTGCTCCACGCGCCCGCCATTGAGTACCACCACCTTGTCGGCCAGGGTCATGGCCTCGACCTGATCGTGGGTGACGTAAATCATCGTCGCCTTCAGCTCTTTATGCAGGCGCGCCAACTCCAGGCGCGTTTGTACCCGCAGGGCGGCATCGAGGTTGGACAGCGGTTCGTCGAAGAGAAAGATTTTCGGGTTACGCACAATCGCCCGACCAATCGCCACGCGCTGGCGCTGGCCACCAGAGAGCTGCTTGGGTTTGCGTTCTAGCAGGCGCTCAAGCTCCAGAATGCGCGCGGCGTTGTCGACCTTGGCCTTTACGGTCGCCTTGTCCACCCGCGCCAGATCGAGGGCGAAGGACAGGTTTTTGCGCACGGTCATATGCGGGTACAGCGCGTAGGTCTGGAACACCATGGCCAGGTCGCGTTTGGCGGGGGCGAGGTCGGTGATGTCCTTGCCGTCCAGGGCGATGCTGCCGCTGGTGACTTCCTCCAGCCCTGCGATCAAGCGCAGCAACGTGGACTTGCCGCAGCCCGAGGGGCCGACAAACACCACGAATTCACGGTCGCGCACATCAAGGTCGATGCCCTGAATGATGGCGTGGCCATCGAAGCCTTTCTGCAAATTGCGAATGCTGAGATCAGCCATAAAAGCACTCCTTGGAAACCAGGCCGGTCATTTCACGGCACCAAAAGACAGGCCACGCACCAGCTGCTTCTGGCTGATCCAGCCAAAAATCAGAATGGGCGCGCAGGCGAGGGTGGAGACGGCGGACAACTTGGCCCAGAACAGCCCCTCCGGGCTTGAGTAGGAAGCCACCAGAGCAGTGAGGGGGGCGGCGGCCGAGGACGTCAGGTTGAGCGACCAGAACGCTTCGTTCCAGCACAGGATCAGCGACAGCAACATGGTCGAGGCCAGCCCGCCACGGGCAATCGGCAACAGCACGCGACCGATTTCCTGGAAGGTGGTGGCGCCATCCAGGCGCGCGGCTTCGAGGATATCCACGGGGATATCTTTGAAGTAGGTGTAAACCATCCACACCACAATCGGCAGGTTGATCAGGGTGTAGATCGCGATCAACGCGATGCGCGAATCGAGCAGGCCCATGCTTTTGCACAGCAGGTAGATGGGCATCAGCACGCCCACCGGCGGCAGCATCTTGGTCGACAGCATCCACAGCAAGGTGCGCTTGGTGTGGCGGCTTTCATGGAAGGCCATGGAGTAGGCCGCCGGTACCGCAATCAGCATGCACAGCAGGGTGGCGGAGAATGAGATCAGCACCGAGTTCCAGGCAAAGCTGAAGTAGTCGCTGCGTTCGTTGATATGCAGATAGTTCTCCAGCGTTGGCACGAAGAACAGCTGCGGCGGCGTGGCAATGGCATCCATCTCGGTTTTGAAGCTGGTGAGGATCATCCAGAAGATCGGGAAGAAAATCAGCAGCGCCACAGCCCAGGACAAGGTGCCCACCACCACACTGTGCAGGCGCCGGGATTGCTTGAGGGTCAGCATCGTCAGGCTCCTGTTACGGTTGGTCGGTGAGGTTTTTGCCAATCATCCGGACCAGGATGATGGCGGCGATATTGGCGATCAGCACGGCGATCAGGCCGCCCGCCGAGGCCATGCCCACATCGAATTGCAGTAGTGCCTGGTTGTAGATCAGGTACGCCAGGTTGGTGGATTCGTAACCTGGGCCACCGCTGGTGGTGGTGAAGATTTCGGCAAATACCGAGAGCAGAAAAATCGTCTCGATCATCACCACCACGGCAATCGGTCGCGCCAGATGCGGCAGGGTCAGGTGCCAGAAAATCGCGATGGGGCCGGCACCATCCAGGCGCGCGGCTTCCTTCTGGTCCTGGTCGAGTGACTGCATGGCGGTCATCAGAATCAGGATGGCGAACGGCAGCCACTGCCAGGACACGATGACGATGATCGACAGCAGTGGGTGATGCGCCAACCAGTCCACCGGCTGGGCACCGAAGAACTTCCAGATGGCGGCGAGAATGCCCGACACCGGGTGGAAAATCAGGTTCTTCCACAGCAGCGCGCTGACGGTTGGCATGATGAAAAACGGCGAGATCAGCAGCACCCGCACAATGCCACGACCCCAGAATTCGCAGGCCTCGAGCAAGGCGCTGATCAGCACGCCGAGGATCACGCTGATGGCCAACACGCTGCCCACCAGCGTGAGGGTGTGCAGGGCACCGGGCATAAAACCTGGGTCGGTGACGAAGAACTCGAAGTTCTCCAGGCCGACAAATTCGTTCTCGCCGGGCGACAACAGGTTGTAGCGGATCAGCGAGAAATACAGGGTCATGCCTAGGGGCACGATCATCCATAACAACAGCAGGGCGACCGAAGGGCTGACCAGAAACCAGCCAGGCTTCAACGCCCGGCGCTTTGCCTGAGGGGCGGCGACAGGTGTGCCGGCGGCGGTGTCGAGAGCCGAGGAATGCATGGCTAACTCCATGGGTAGCAAAGGCCTTCGGCACACGGGGGAGCGTGGCCGAAGGAGGTGCTTCTACAGGTGAGGCTTACTACTTCGGATAACCGGCGCGCTTCATCTCGCGCTCGGTGCTGGTCTGCGCAGCGGCCAACGCCTGGTCCACCGGCATCTGCCCGGTGAGAGCGGCGGCGAACAACTTGCCCACCTGTGTGCCAATCGCCTGGAACTCCGCAATGGTCACCAACTGGATGCCCACATAGGGCACTGGGCGTACGC
The DNA here is from genome assembly GCF_054057335.1 of Pseudomonas sp. TE3786. Lineage (NCBI taxonomy): Bacteria > Pseudomonadati > Pseudomonadota > Gammaproteobacteria > Pseudomonadales > Pseudomonadaceae > Pseudomonas > Pseudomonas sp. TE3786. The sequence goes on along the minus strand of NZ_JBSRZF010000004.1, from coordinate 140,987 downwards.
CGGGGTGAGTCGGGTCGGCGGCTTTCAGCGATTCCAGGGTGACCTTGGCGAATGGTGCCGCGCTCATGTAGGTGTCGCTGTAGGTGGACGCGCGGGTGCCTGGCGGCACGTTGGCGACGCCATCTTTTTCCGCCACCAGAGCGCCGTACTCTTTCGAGGTGGCCCAGGCACTAAAGGTTTTCGCCGCATCTTTGGCCTTGGAGCTGGTGGGGATGGCCAGTGCCCACGAGTACAACCATGAGGCACCTTTGTCAGTGACCTGCTTGGGCGCGTAGGTAAAGCCGACGTGGTCGGCGACCTTGCTCTGCGACTTGTCGGTAACGAACGAGCCAGCGACGCTGGCGTCCACCCACATACCGCACTTGCCGCTGTTGAACAGCGCCAGGTTCTCGTTGAAGCCGTTGCTGGAAGCGCCCGGCGGACCGTATTTGTTCATGGTCTCGACGTAGAAGCTCAGCGCGTTTTTCCATTCGTTGCCACTGAATTCCGGCTGCCATTTTTCATCGAACCAGCGCGCGCCAAAGGCATTGCCGACAGTGGTCACCAGGGCCATGTTCTCGCCCCAGCCGGCTTTGCCGCGCAGGCAGATGCCGTATTGGTCCTGCTCGGGCTTGTTCAGCTTGGCCGCGAAACCGGCGATCTGTTCCCAGGTGGGATGCTCGGGCATTTCCAGGCCGGCGGCCTTGAACAGATCGGTGCGGTAATAGGTAATAGAGGCTTCGGCATAAAACGGCAGGGCGTATAGCTGGCCCTTGGCGGACAGCCCTTCACGCACCGAGGGGAATACGTCGTCGAGGTCGTACGTGGCCGGCAGATTGTTCATCGGTTCCAGCCAACCCTTGGCCCCCCACAACGAGGCTTCGTACATGCCGATGGTCAGCACATCGAATTGCCCGCCCTGGGTGGCGATATCGGTGGTCAGGCGTTGGCGCAGGACGTTCTCTTCAAGAACCACCCACTTCAGTTTGATATCGGGATGCTGCTCTTCGAAGGTCTTCGAGAGCTTTTGCATACGGATCATGTCGCTGTTGTTGACCGTGGCGATGGTCAGGGTTTCGGCCGCCAGGGTCGCGGCGGACGAAGACAAGCAGAGGGCGGCAACCAGTGCCTTGAGCGTGTGGTTCATGGTGTTGAACTCCTCTTGGCGGCCAGGTCGGCTGCGCAAGACATTATTGTTTTTGTTTGACCGGGACCGATTACACGCGTGCTGGCCAGGACGAACAACGCCTCGCCTGCACCTATACCAATACTTTTTTGCACTTGTGTCGTAGGCGAATTCATACCGAAAAGCGCGCTCAGGCGCTTCAGTACGGGGCTTATCGGTGGGTGCGGAGTTGCGCAGGCTGTGAATCAGTACAGGTTTTGCTCGGTCATCCGTTGCGTTACCAGGCGGCGGTAACCGGATGGAGTCATACCTTTGAGCTGCTGAAAGCGGCGGTTGAAGTTCGACACATTGCTGAACCCCGACTCGAAACACACATCGGTCACCGGCTTGTCGCTGGTGCTCAGCAGCTCGCAGGACTTGCTCACCCGCAAGCGATTGACGAACTCGACAAAGCCCCGCCCGGTGGCCTGTTTAAAGAACCGCGAGAAGTAGGTCGGGGTCATTCCCAACTGCTCGGCCACCTGCTCCTGAGACAGCTCCTGCACGTAGTGCTGAAAGATAAAGTCCACCGCGCGGTTGATACGCTCGACATTGCTTTCATCGGCCAGCCCGGCGGCTCGTACGCCGGAGAGCAACTGGTAGTCCTCGGTGGCGGCCAGCAGCTCCATCAGAATCAGAAAGTGGCCCAGTCGGGTCATGCCACTGGAATCGGCAATCCGTTGCATCAGGCCGCGGGCTTCGGTGATCAGTCGCGGGCAGCGGAACTCGATGCCGTACTGGGCGCGGCCCAATAACGGTGCCAGGCCCTGCAACTCGGAAAAAACCGCGCTGCCGTTATCGAGTACCTCATCGGTAAAGTTCACCAGCATGTCGCGCTGCGGATACACCTCATCGGCGGCCACCTGGCTGATCCAGTTATGCGGCAGATTGGGGCCGGTGAGAAACAGCGTGTCGGGGGCGAAGTTGCCGATGTAGTCGCCAATAAACACCTTGCCGGAGCTGGCGACGATCAGGTGCAGCTCGTATTCCTTATGGAAGTGCCAGCGCACCAGGGGACTGGGAAAACCATGCTGGCGATAGATCAGCGAATGGCCTTCGTGGTCATCCATCAACTCGTAGGACGGGTCGGTGATTCGCGATGTACGGGCCATGCTGGGCTACCAGAAACGGAGGGGCTGGAGCGGCTAACCATAACGCGTGAGTTTGGCCGCTGCCCAGTATTAGCAGCAGATTCAGTGATGCACCTGGCACAAGGGTAACCTCCTTGCGTCGGTTCCTATTTCGGATATGTATGCGGGTAAAAATTCAATAAAGACTGCTTGTTGCCTGGCTCTCGTGGCCGTATGCGTGCGTTACCCAAACTTTTTTCCGGATTTATTTTCGCAAATTTCAACCTGACTCCCTTATCGCTCAGCGCTACCGCTACAACAAATTCAGCTGCGCCCCCGGCGGACAAAACTGGCTGCAATCCAAACCAATATCGCCTCGCCGGTTGAGGTCCAGGCGCTTGATCGCCAGCTTGAAGCGCTGGTTGAGCAGCTCGGCAAAAATGCCCTCGCCCTTCATCCGCACGCCAAAGCGGCTGTCGTAGTTTTTGCCGCCGCGGGACTGGCGAATCAGGCTCATCACATGGGCGGCGCGGTCGGGGAAATGGCTGTTGAGCCACTCTTCGAACAGTTCGGCGATTTCCAGCGGCAGGCGCAGCAGGACATAACCGGCTGAGCGCGCCCCGGCTTCCTTGGCGGCGGCGAGGATCTGTTCCAGTTCCATGTCATTGATCATCGGAATAACCGGTGCCACCAGGGCGCTGACCGGTACTCCGGCTTCATGCAGTTCTTTCATCGCCCGCAGCCGTGCCTTGGGTGAGGCGGTGCGCGGCTCCATGATGCGTTTCAGCTCGTCGTCCAGGGTGGTCATGCTGAAGGCCACGCTCACCAGGTTGCAGCTGGCCAGTTCGCTGAGCAGGTCGAGGTCGCGCAGGATCAGCGAGCTCTTGGTGATGATATGCACGGGGTGGCGGTAACGCAGGAGGATTTCCAGGCTGCGGCGGGTTAGCTGGTGTTCGCGTTCGATGGGCTGATAGGCGTCGGTATTGATGCCCAGGGCAATGGGGGCCGGCACATAGCCGGGCTTTTGCAGCTGTTCTTCCAGGCGGCTGGCGAGGTTGGTTTTGGCGATCAGCTTGGTTTCAAAGTCGATGCCCGGGGACAGGTCCCAGTAGGCATGGCTGGGCCGGGCGAAGCAGTAGATGCAGCCATGTTCGCAGCCGCGATAGGGGTTTACCGAGCGGTCGAAGCCGACATCCGGGGAGTTGTTGCGGGTGATCACGCTTTTGGCGAATTCCGCGCGGACCTCGGTGGTAAAGGTCAGCGGGGTTTCTTCCTGATACCAGCCATCGTCTTCGCGCACCGAGCGGGTGGCGGCAAAACGGTTGTGCGGGTTGCTGGCCGTGCCACGGCCGCGTGGCGGGAGAAACTGCGACATGGGCGTATCCGCGGATAGATTACTGGATGTATGTACAGTAATTTATCCAGCGAACACACGCCAGCCGCTGTTAAGAATTTTCCGCTCAGCGGCTCTCGGCAATCTGCGTTTCATCTGTCTCGCTGCGCTCGGAAAAGCGCTGGGCGAGCACCGCGCAGACCATCAGCTGAATCTGATGGAACAACATCAGCGGCAGAATCAGCAGGCCGATGGAACCGCCGGCAAACAGCACTTGGGCCATCGGCACGCCGGTGGCCAGGCTCTTTTTCGAGCCGCAGAACAGAATGGTGATGCGGTCTTCCATATTGAAGCCCAGCCATTTGCCCAGCAGGTGCACGATGGTCAGGGCCAGCGCCAGCAATACACAGCAGGCCAGCACCAGGCCCAGCAGCTTGGGCAATGGCACCTGGTGCCAGAGACCTTCGATTACCGCTTCGCTGAAAGCGGTGTAAACCACCAGCAGAATCGAGCCCTGATCGACATAGCGCAGCCAGTTCTTATTGGCCGCCACCCAGCTGCCGATCCAGCGGCGAGCGATCTGCCCGGCAATAAACGGCAGCAGCAATTGCACGCTGATCTTCACAATGGCGTCGACGGTGGAGCCGCCATCGCCGTGCACATTCAGCAGCAGGGCCACCAGCAGCGGCGTAAGAAAAATCCCGAACAGGCTGGAAGCCGCCGCACTGCAAATGGCCGCCGGGATATTGCCGCGCGCCAGCGAGGTGAAGGCAATCGCCGACTGCACGGTAGCGGGCAGCGCGCAGAGGTAGAGGATGCCCATATACAGCTCTTTGCCCACCACCGGCGACAGCACCGGCTTCAGCGCCAGACCGAGCAGCGGGAAAAGGATAAATGTGCAGCTGAATACCAGCAGATGCAGACGCCAATGCCCGGCGCCGGCAATGATCGCCTCGCGGGACAGCTTGGCACCGTGCAGAAAAAACAGCAGGGCGATGGCGATGTTGGTGATCCAGCCAAAGGCCACTGCGGTCTGGCCGCTGCATGGCAGCAGGCTGGCGGTGGCGACGACGGCGATCAGGGTCAGGGTGAAGTTGTCCGGAAGCAGGCGGGAGCGGGCCATAGGCGTGGTACCGAGCGGGTTGCCAAAGAATAGGCGGGGACTTTACCGTGGCAGGCAATTACCGACTAACGCCAGAAAGTCAGAATATGCCGGCAAACGGACAGATTCCTTCCCAACCTCTCGGCCAGCGCCGGGTTCCCGATATGGCTGGCTTGCCGCGGCCGGTGTTCGCCCGCGCCGAATCCCTGCCGCTGCAGGTCAGTACGCCGCGGCATAGCCATCCCTGGGTGCAACTTTCCTATGCGATTCAGGGCGTGCTGCATGTGCACACCGACGCCGGCAGTTTTGTCGCACCGCCCCAGCGGGCGATCTGGATTCCCGCCGGCCTGGAACATGAAGTGATCAGCTCGCCGCATACCGAACTGCGCGGCCTGTATCTGGATTGCGCCGTCACCGCCTGGGCACCGGCGCATTGCCGGGTGCTGAGCGTCAGCCCGCTGACCCGCGAATTGATCAGCCGCTTTTCCGCCTTACCGGTGGAGTATGAGCAAGACGGTGCCGATGGCCGGCTGGTGCAGGTGCTACTGGACCAATTGCGCAGCGCCGAAGAAGTACGGCTGTCGCTGCCGCTGCCCACCGATCCGCGCCTGCAGCAGCTGTGTCGGCATCTGCAGGCGCATCCCGACGATGGCCGCAGCCTGAGCGAATGGAGCGGGCAATTGGGTGCTTCGGAGAAAACCTTGAGCCGCCTGTTTTTGCGCGACACCGGCCTGACCTTTCGCGCCTGGCGGCAGCGCTTGCGTTTGCTCGGTGCGCTATCGCCACTGGAACAGGGTGCGCGGGTAACGGATGTGGCGCTGGGCTGTGGGTATGACTCGACGTCCGCGTTTATTGCCGCGTTTCGCCAGCAGTTCGAATGCACGCCGGGGGAGTTTTTTCGCCGCGGGTAGATCCACACACCGTCATCCCGGAAGCCGCTGGGGCGGCGGGGGTTTTTGATCCTATCCGCGTCGTCCCAGCCTGCGCTGGGACGACGGAGGTTTTTGCCTCCATCAGCTTTATTCCAGAAGCCGCTGGGGGCGGCGGTTTTTGGCCCTATCCGCGTCATCCCAGCGAAGGCTGGATCCAGAGTGCTGCGTCTTGCGCAACTGTGCGTCCCAGCCGAAATTCTGGGTCCCGGCCTGCGCTGGGACGACGGAGGTTTTTGCCTCCATCAGCTTTATTCCAGAAGCCGCTGGGGGCGGCGGCGGTTTTGGCCCTATCCGCGTCATCCCAGCGAAGGCTGGGATCCAGAATGCTGCGTCTTGCGCAAATGCGCGTCCCAGCCGAAATTCTGGGTCCCAGCCTGCGCTGGGACGACGGAGGTTTTTGCCTCCATCAGCTTTATTCCAGAAGCCGCTGGGGGCGGCGGTTTTTGGCCCTGTCCGCGTCATCCCAGCGAAGGCTGGGATCCAGAATGCTGCGTCCTGCGCAAATGCGCGTCCCAGCCGAAATTCTGGGTCCCAGCCTGCGCTGGGACGACGGAGGTATTTGCGTCCATCAGCTTTATTCCAGAAGCCGCTGGGGGCGGCGGCGGTTTTGGCCCTGTCCGCGTCATCCCAGCGAAGGCTGGGATCCAGAATGCTGCGTCTTGCGCAAATGCGCGTCCCAGCCGAATTTATGGGTCCCGGCCTGCGCTGGGACGGCGGTGGGTTCAGGAAGGTTTGCGGATACTCAACTCGGTATAGGGGTGAACCTCGGCATCATCCGACAGCTGCAACCGCCCCGCCCTGGCCAATTCCCGCGCGCGCCAGAACAGAAAAAAGTCCGTAGCAAAAAACCCGTCGCAGTGTCCCATCACCTCCGCCATCGCCCGCGCCAGCGGTTGCCATTGGGCACCGCAGGCATTCAGTAGGGCGTTGTCGATGGCCCGGTAGTCTTCGCCGTGAAACTCGCCATTGAACCAGCGCCGCACTACCGCGGTTTCAGCCACGGCCTGCTGCCACTGCGCCGCCAGCTGCTGACGCCGCGCCGGGCTTACCAGGCGCGGCTCATAGAGCTTCAGCAATTCATCCGGCGCATGCATGGCCACCGCCTTGCGCCAGGCCACGCGGCTATCGCCGGTGCCGCAGGGCACTTCAAAAAAGGGTAGATGGCTGTGGCGCAGGGCGGCGGCCACCCGGCAAAGCATCAGTTGTTCGGCGGCACTGTCGCCATGCCAGAGCGTGACCGGCTCGGCATGCGTGGCCAGCCCGTTCAGCCAGGCCAGGTCATCACTTAGGCCGCCGCTGAAGTCCGGCACCGGCTGCACCGCCGCGGGCCACAGCGCTTGCCAGAACGCCACCCGCTGGGTGCAGGGTGGGCGGTCGATATCCGCCAGCGGGCCGACGGCCAGGTCATCACGCAGCACCTGTAGCGACAGCTCCGTGCCCGCCACCTGGGTGACCCCGGGTACCGCGTTGTCACCACAGACCACATGCCACATGGCGGGCTTGTCCTTTTTACTCGGTGGGTTTCTTCAGCTTTGGATTAGGGAAAAACTGCACGCCCTGCACCTTGGGATCAGCCTGCTTCACCGCGATCTTATTGACCCGCGTGCCCAGTTCCCTGGGTACCGACTGGCCCTGTTCGTTCAAAGTATCAGCGTAGCCGCAGGCCACACATTCGCGGTGCGGCGTGCCGTCCACGTCCCACATCTGGATCTTGTCGCTCTCGCTGCACGCCGGGCACACGGCACCGGCGATAAAACGTTTTTTGCCGATCGCCATTACGCTGCCTCCGCGCTAAGGCCGAGGTGACGCAGCAAGGCATCGATGCTCGGCTCGCGGCCACGGAAGTCGACGAACAGCACCATCGGTGCCTGCGAACCGCCGCGGGCGAGAATCGCCTCGCGGAAGGCGCGGCCGGTTTCGGCATTCAGTACGCCGTCTTCTTCGAATTTGGAGAAGGCGTCGGCAGACAGTACTTCGGCCCACTTGTAGCTGTAGTAACCGGCTGCATAACCGCCGGCAAAGATATGCGCAAAGCTGTTGGGGAAGCGGTTATAGGCCGGCGGACGCATCACCGACACCTCGGCGCGGATGCCTTCCAGTACGTCCAGCACCGAACGCCCGTCACCATGGGTGGCGTGCAGTTCGAAGTCGAACAGGGAGAACTCCACCTGGCGGGCCATCATCAGCCCGGACTGGAAGTTCTTTGCCGCGAGCATTTTTTCCAGCAGGTCCTGGGGCAGCGCTTCGCCGGTTTTATAGTGACCGGAAATCAGCGCCAGGCCTTCCGGCTCCCAGCACCAGTTCTCCATAAATTGGCTTGGCAGCTCCACTGCGTCCCAGGCCACGCCATTGATGCCCGAGGCACCGGCGTGTTCGACGCGGGTCAGCAAGTGATGCAGGCCGTGGCCGAATTCGTGGAACAAGGTGGTGACTTCATCGTGGGTCAGCAGCGCCGGCTGATCACCCACCGCCGGGGTGAAGTTGCACACCAGGTTGGCCACCGGGCTGACCACCTTGCCGGCGGCGGTACGGCGCTTGTCGCGCGCGCCATCCATCCAGGCACCGCCGCGCTTGTTGGCGCGGGCATAGAGGTCGAAGAAGAAGCGGCCGACGTGCTGGCCGTTTTCCTTGATTTCGAACAGGCGCACATCCGGGTGCCAGGTATCGAAGCCTTTCAGCTCGGCGATTTCGATGCCATACAGCTTCTGCACAATGGCGAACAGACCGGTCAGCACCTTGTCGATGGGGAAGTAGGCGCGCAGGGTTTCCTGGGAAATGCTGTAGCGCTGCTCGCGCAGTTTCTCGCTGTAGTAGCCCACGTCCCAGCTTTGCAGATCGGCACAGCCTTGTTCGGCGGCATAGGCTTTCAGCTCGCTCAGGTCCTGGGCGGCAAACGGCTTGCTGCGCTGCGCCAGGTCGCGCAGGAAGGTCAGCACCTGCTCGTTGTTCTCGGCCATTTTGGTGGCCAGGCTCAGCTCGGAGTAGTTGGCAAAACCCAGCAGCTTGGCCAGCTCCTGACGCAGGTCGAGGATCTCGGCCATCACCGGACCATTGTCGTTGTTGCCGGCATTCGGGCCCTGGTCGGAGGCGCGGGTGCAGTAGGCGGCGTATAGCTCTTCGCGCAGGGCACGATCGTTGGCGTAGGTCATCACCGCGTAGTAGCTGGGGAATTCCAGGCTGATCAGCCAGCCGTCCAGTTCTTTGCCGGCAGCGGCCTGGGCCATTTGCGCCTTGGCCGAATCCGGCAGGCCATCCAGGGCGTCTTCATCGAGGATGTGCTTGGTCCATGCCTGGGTGGCGTCGAGCAATTGGTTGGAGAAACGGCTGCCCAGCTCGGACAGTTTCATCTGGATGGCACCGTAGCGCTGCTGCTCGGCCGCCGGCAGGTCGATACCGGACAAGCGGAAATCGCGCAGGGCGTTTTGCAGGATGGTGCTTTGCGCCACATCGAAGTTGGTGGCGGCCGGGCTGTTGGCCAGGGCTTCATAAGCCTGGAACAGGGCGCGGTTCTGGCCCAGCTCGGTCCAGTATTCCGACAGCTTGGGCAAGCAGGCCTCGTAGGCCTGGCGCAGTTCGGCGTTATTGCATACTGCGTTCAGGTGACTGACCGGGCTCCAGGCACGGCCCAGGCGCTCGCCTTGTTCATCGAGGGCCAGCACCAGACCGTCCCAACTCGGGGTTTGTGGCTGTTCGGCGAGCAACTTGGCCAGCGCTTCGCGGCCTTCACGCAGCAAGGTGTCGACGGCGGGTTCGACATGCTCGGGGCGGATGGAGGAATAGGGTGGGAGGTCGAAGGCTTGCAGTAGAGGGTTGGTCTCGCTCACGACGGTCACCTTTGAGGCAATGAATTCAGGCTGGCCCGTTAAGGGTTCTATCCAGCAGATATGGCGCCATCTTAATTACAATCAACCCTCAACGCAGCCTCAGAGGTTTCTATCGTGGCAATTCGAACTTACCAGGGCGTGACGCCGCAGCTGGGCGCAAAGGTTTTTGTCGACGCTTCGGCGGTGGTGATTGGCGACGTACAACTGGGCGAGGACAGCTCGGTCTGGCCGCTGACGGTGATCCGCGGCGATATGCACCGCATCCGCATCGGCGCGCGGACCAGCGTGCAGGATGGCAGCGTGCTGCATATCACCCATGCCGGGCCGTTCAACCCCGATGGCTTTGCGCTGCTGATTGGCGATGACGTGACCATCGGCCACAAGGTGATGCTGCACGGCTGCACCCTGGGCAACCGGATTCTGATCGGCATGGGCTCGACAGTGATGGATGGCGCAGTGATCGAGGACGATGTGATCCTCGGTGCCGGCAGCCTGGTGCCGCCGGGGCGCGTGTTGGAGAGCGGCTTTCTGTATGTCGGCAGCCCGGCCAAACAAGCCCGCCCGCTGACCGATAAGGAGCGGGCGTTTTTTACCTACAGCGCGGCGAATTATGTGCGGTTGAAGGACCAGCACTTGGCCGAAGGGTATGACCAGTAGGGTCGAGTGATTAGGAGCGGCTTCAACCGCGATGCTTTGAGATCAAGAGCATCGCGGCTGAAGCCGCTCCTACCCAGAGCAAAAGCGTTACAAAAACATCCCACCCGACGCCTCAATCCGCTGCGCATTGATCCAGCGGCTGCCCTCGCTGAACAGCAGGGCAATCGCGGCGCCGATATCGTCTGGCAGGCCCACGCGGCCCAGGGCGGTATTGCTGGCAACCATGGCATTCAGGGCTGCATTGTCACGCACTGCGCCGCCGCCAAAATCGGTCTCGATGGCACCCGGGGCGATGGTGTTGACGCTGATGCCACGCGCGCCCAGCTCTTTGGCCTGATAACGGGTCAGCACTTCGATGCCGCCCTTCATCACCGCATAGGCCGCGTAACCCGGCAGCGCAAAACGCGCCAGCCCGGACGACACATTGAGGATGCGCCCGCCATCGGCGAGCAGCGGCAGCAGGCGCTGGGTCAGAAAGAACGGGCCCTTGAGCTGGATATTAACCAGCTGGTCGAACTGCGCTTCGCTGGTTTCGGTAAAGCTGGCGTGAATGCCGATGCCGGCGTTGTTAAGCAGAAAATCGAAGGTGTCGCGTTCGAAGTGGCTGGCCAGGGCGCTGCGCACCCTGTCGGCAAAGGCGGCGAAGCTGGCGCTGTCGCCGACATCCAGTTGCAGCATTACGGCGCGGCCGCCGGCCTCTTCGATCTGGCGCAGCAGCGCCTGCGCTTCGTCCTGGCGGCTGTGGTAGGTGCCGATAATGTCGACGCCCTGGGCAGCCAGGTGTAGAGCGGCGTTTTTGCCAAGGCCGCGGCTGGCGCCGGTGATCAGTGCGATTTTACGGGTCATGGTGGGTATCTCCGGAAGTGGCTGGCGGTGAGGTCCAGGCCACTGTAGGGTTTGGCTATAAGTCGATAAAGACGAAGAATCTGCACAAACCATGCGGTTCAGCCGAACAATAGGCGGCACCATGAACAAGCTCGACCTGTACAAAACCTTTGCCCGTGTCACTGAACTGGCCAGCTTTACCCAGGCCAGCGAAAGCCTTGGCTTGCCCAAATCCACGGTCTCCGAACATGTGCGCTTGCTGGAAGAGTTGCTTGGCGCACGCCTGCTGCAGCGCACCACGCGCAAGGTGCAGGCGACCCAGGACGGCCTGGTGCTGTACGAACGCTGCAAGGACATGCTCGATCAGGTGGACGAACTGGAAAGCCTGTTTCGCCAGGACCAGAGCGTGTTGCGCGGACGGCTGCGCATCGACCTGCCGACCGTGACCGCGCGTGAATATGTGCTGCCCCATCTGGCGGAATTCAGCGACCTGCATCCGTATATCGAACTGGAACTCAGCGCCACCGACCGCCGTGTCGACCTGGTGCGCGAGGGTTTCGACTGTGTGCTGCGGGTGGGCGAACTGCCCGATGCCACCCTGGTGGCGCGCCCGCTTGGGGCTCTGCGTCAGGCCAACTACGCCAGCCCGGCCTACCTCGAACGCTATGGCACGCCGCGCACATTGGCCGATCTGGCCAACCACCGGCTGGTGCATTACGTGTCCAACTTCGGCTCGCGCTCGGCGGGCTTTGAATACCAGCAGGACGGCAAGCGCCACGGCCTGCCCATGGCCGGCACGGTGACGGTAAACAACACCGACTGCTACAACGCCGCCTGCCTGGCCGGCTTTGGCATTATCCAGGCACCGGTGGCGGGCAAACGCGAGAGCCTGGCCCGCGGCGAATTGGTGGAAGTGTTGCCGGAATGGGTGGCGGCGCCGATGAGCGTCACCCTGCTCTACGCCCACCGGCGCAATCTGCCGCAACGGGTGAAGGTGTTTATGGATTGGTTGGCGGTGACCTTGCAGCCGCAGCTGAATGCATAACCCCTTCCCCGTAGGAGCGGCTTTAGCCGCGATGCTTTTGAATACGCGAGCTGAGTTGCCAGGCCCGGCCACTCGCGGCGCAGCCCGCTCCTACGGAGATCGCCGGCATCACGTGGGTTATCATGTCGCCCCCTGAACCTCGGGCCGCGCCTCTCTATGCACCAGCAAACCATCCTCTTCGACCTTGATGGCACCCTCACCGACCCGCGTGAAGGCATCACCCGTTCCATTCAGTTCGCCCTCGCCCAGCTCGGTATCGATGAGCCGGATCTGACCAAGCTCGAGCACTTTATCGGCCCGCCGCTGCTGCAAGCCTTTATGCAGTTCTACGCCTTCGACGAGGCCAAGGCCTGGCAGGCGGTGAACTTCTATCGCGAGCGCTTCAAGGTCACCGGGCTCTACGAGAACTTGGTGTTCGACGGCGTCAATGAACTGCTGAGCGAGCTCAATGCCCAGGGCCGCACCCTGTATATCGCCACCTCCAAACCTCACGTATTCGCCCACGAAATCGCCCGCCATTTCGACTTCGCCAAGCACTTCAAGGTGATCTACGGCAGCGAGCTGGATGGCACCCGCACCAACAAGGTCGAGCTGATTGCCCACTTGCTGCAGCAGGAGCAACTGGACCCTAGCCAGACCCTGATGATCGGCGACCGCAAGCACGATCTGATCGGTGCCCACAGCAATGGCCTGGAGTCGGTGGCAGTGGGTTATGGCTTTGGCAGCGAGGAGGAAATCCAGGCGGCCAAGCCGACTTACCATTTCCGTACCCTGGCCGAACTGCACGCGGCCTTTCAGCGCTAAGCGGCGCTTGCTCAGTTGGCCGCTTCGGTTTGTTCCCGTTGCAGCTGCGCCAGCCGGGTTTGCCGCGCGCTTTCCGGCAGCTGGCCGAGGGTTTTCACCGCGGCATAAAAGCGCGGCCAGTCGCCCTGCTGCTCCCTGAACAGCGCGGCAAACGCCGGCTGCCATTGGTCATACAGGCCAAAGGGCAACAGCTTGGCGTTGTTCAGCGGGCTGTATATCCAGGCGTCGTAACGGCCATCGCCGGCCCATTGGCGGGTGCGCAGCACCTGGTATTCAGCCCGCAGACGGTCGAACTCGGCGGCTTTGCCGGCGCGCATCTGCTGCGCGGTTTTACCGCTGGCATACAAGGCTTGCAGGCGCTCGCGGCTGGCCAGCACCAAGGCGCTGAATTGCTCCCGTTGGCGCTCGCGCATGCCGTTTTCCGGGGCGTGCAGATCACGGGCCCGGCGCCATTGGCGCAGCCCTTCGGTCTCGACAAAGCTGGCATAGGACTCATTGAAGGCGGTGTCCCCCGGCAAGTAGAACTGCTGATGGGCCAGCTCATGGAAGATCACCGCCACCCAGCGCTGGTCGTCCCAGCGCAGCATGGTGTTGAGCAGCGGGTCGGCAAACCAGCCCAGGGTGGAATAGGCCTCGATGCCGGCCACATAGGTATCCAGCCCCTCCTGTTTGAGCAAGGCCGCCGCACCGCGGGCGCGGTTCTGCTCATAGAAACCGCGATAGGCCACGCAGCCGGCAATCGGGAAACAATGGGTTTGTGGCTCCAGGGAAAACTCCGCGGTAGCGAACAGATTCCACACCACATAGGGCCGCCCCAGGTCGGCGTACAGGCGGTAGCTCTGGTTATCCGGCAAAGCCAGTTCACGGCTGGCGAAGGCGCGGGCATCTTCGGCGAGCACCAGGCGTTTGCGCAGTTGTGGGTCGAGATCGGGCTGCGCCAGCAGTTCGCTGATGGGTTCACGGCGGGCCAACAGGTCGACCTGACCGCTAAGCAATTGGCCGTAATAGCCGCAACCGTTCAGCAGCAAAACCAGGGGCAGCGGAACCCAGCGCCAACGCGGCAGGTCGAGTAACCAGGATAAGCAGGGCGGCATCGGGCGATCCGGGCAGGGGCTGGAAGGAAACATGGCAGCACGCCGCAGAACCTACCCCATCCCGGCAGCGCGCTCCAGCCAGCTTGCCGCGAAAGCAATAAAAACCAGACCGACCACGGAGCCCGACCATGCGCCCTCTTCTGCTCGCCACCAGCCTGCTCAGCCTCGGCGGTTGCGCCATGCTGCCCACACCCGACCCCAGCCAGGCCTGGGTCGATCTGCGCACCAGCGAAAGCAACACCCTGCAGGCCGCCAAGGTGGATGCCAACGAGCTGGAAGATGATCGCTATTTCCAGGTCAGCCCCGGTCAGCACGAACTGCATATGCGCCTGCAGTTCGCCGTAGCGCCGAGCAATATCGGTCCCGCCAGCCAGGGCCTGGAACGCACCTGCGTGCTCAAGCTCGACTACCCTCAATTTGCTGCCGGCCAGCGCTACAAGCTGGTGGCCGGCAGCATTGGCTTTCGCCCCTGGGCCAAGCTGTATGACCAGCAGCACCAGTTGCTGGCACGAGCCAGGGAAAGCCGCTGCGGCGAGGTGTAGAGGCCGTTGCGGGCAACTATGAATGACAGCATGATTGCCCCTCACCGTTAGCCACGAGATCGCCATGCGCCTGATGCCTTTTCTGTGTTGCGCCCTGCCCCTTAGCGCCTGCGCGGCCGCCTTGCCGCAGGCTGATCCGCAGCAGGCCTGGATCGAGCTGTACAGCACGCCGGGCAACACCTTGATGGCGCAAAAACTGGATGGCAAAAAAGTCAGCGATGGGCGCTTTTTCCAGGTCACCCCGGGCGCTCACGAACTGCGGGCGCGTTTTCAGTTCGATGTGGATAACGGCGGTGGCGGCGGCACCATGGGCAACCCCCGCACCATCACCTGTCATCTCAAGGTGAAGTACGACTTTGTTGCCGGCCAGCGTTATCGTCTGGAAGCCCGGCCGGTGGCCATGAGCACCCAGGCCTGGCTGTATGCGCTGCCGCGCAAGCCGCTCAAGCAAGTGACGGTGGATAAGTGCGGGCCGCTGTGAGCCACGATCTTCGTTTCCAGGGATCGCGGCTGAAGCCGCTCCTGCGACGGTGAGCGGTTTGTAGGAGCGGCGTTGGCCGCGATGCCGTTGATCTTGCTGAACCTAACCCCTCACCCTGCCTCGAACCTAGGTAGCGCGCCGTCATTCCGACTCGCCAAGCACCCTGGGGCACGTCGGCTTATGAGCTTTCTGCACTGGATGGCGGTGCTTGGCAGCATTTTGCTGATTCTCACCCTGGCCTCGGCCTACCTGCGCTGGTTACCCGTTACCACCTCGACCCTGTACCTGGCATTCGGCCTGGCCATCGGCCCGTTGGGCCTGGGGCTCTGGCATATGAAGTTTGCCGAGGTGGCCGGCTGGCTTGAACACCTCACCGAAATCGCCGTGTTGTTTTCTCTGTTCAGTGGCGGGATGAAACTGCGCCTGAGCTTTGCCGATCCAGCCTGGCGCAGTGCCTATCTGTTGGCCGGGCCGGTGATGCTCGCCTGTATTGCCGGCGTGGCGTTGCTGGGGCATTACGGCCTGGGGCTGAGCGTGGGCCTGGCGATGCTGATCGGCGCGATTCTGGCACCCACCGACCCGGTGCTGGCCAGCCTGGTGCAGGTCAACCACGCCGGCGATCTCGACCGCGTGCGCTACGGCCTGTCTGGCGAGGCGGGCTTCAATGATGGGGTGGCCTTCCCCTTTGTGCTGTTTGCCTTGCTGTGGATTCAGCATGACGGCAGCAGCGCTGACTGGCTTGGCGGTTGGGCGCTGCAGCGCTTGCTGTGGGCCATACCGGCGGGGCTGCTGATCGGCTTTCTGCTCGGTCGTAGCGTTGGCCGCGCCGCTATCTACCTGCGCACCCGGCACAAGGATGCGGCCATCTCGCCCAATGACTTTCTCGCCATGGCCCTGATTGCCCTGTCGTACTGGCTGGCGGAAACGGTGGGTGCGCTGGGTTTTCTCGCGGCCTTCGCGGCGGGGATCGGCCTGCGCCATGCCGAAGTGCTGTCCTCGGACCACTCCAGCGTGCCTGCCGAGGAAGTGGCATCGGCCATCCCCAAGGAGGGCGGCAACCTGGAGCAGATCAAGGAACAGGTCAGCGACACCAACGAACCCAAGGTGGTCGCCGGCCTGCTGATGGGCGAGATTCTGTCCTTTGGCGATATCGTCGAGCGGGTGCTGGAGGTGCTGTTGGTCACCTTGCTGGGGGCGTTGCTGGCTTTTCACTGGGATTGGCGTGCGCTGCCCCTGGGCCTGGCGTTGTTCTGCGTGATCCGCCCCTTGAGCGTGGTCGCCCTGGTGCGCGGGCAAGCCTTGGATAACGGCCAGCGCTGGCTGATGGGCTGGTTTGGCATTCGCGGTATCGGCAGCCTGTACTACCTGGCCTATGTGCTTAACCACGGGCTGGAAGGGCCGGCGGCGCAAGAGGCGATTGGCCTGACGCTGTCGGTGGTGGCCTTGAGCATTGCCGTGCATGGCTTGACCACACAGCCGCTGTTGGATCGCTATGAGCGGCTTAAAGCCGGAACGGCAGAATCAAAAGCTCGCGGCTAAAGCCCCTCCCACAGGGAGTCTCGATTTCCTGTGGGAGGGGCTTTAGCCGCGATGGTTTTTACTCAGTGTGTTGGTCGTTTAGTTCTCTAACGTTGCTTCCAGGGTGATCTGCGCATTCAACACCTTGGAAACCGGGCAGCCGGTTTTGGCGCTTTCCACTGCTTTCTCAAAGGCTTCACGGTCGGCACCGGGAATTTTCGCATTGAGCTTGAGGTGCACAGCGGTGATGGCAAAACCACCGTCGGCTTTATCGAGGGTGACTTCGGCCTGGGTATCGATACTTTCGGCGGTCATCCCGGCATCGCCCAGCTCTTTGGACAGGGCCATGGAAAAACACCCCGCGTGGGCTGCACCGATCAGTTCTTCCGGGTTGGTGCCCGGCTTGTCTTCAAAGCGGGTGTTGAAGCCATAAGGGCTTTTGTTCAACACCCCGCTCTGGGTGGAGATGGTGCCTTTGCCGTCTTTGATGCCGCCTTGCCAGTGGGCCGATGCTGTCTTTTTCATCTGGGTTCTCCTTGCCTTGGGGTATAGGGTTCAGAGGCACTGGCGCGGCAGTGGTTCGGATTTTTTCCGCGCTTAACGCAGGTTGGCCAGCACTTCGTAGGAATGCAGACGGTCGACAAAGTCGTACATATCGCTGGTGAAGATCAGCTCGTCGGCGTCGGTCTGTTCCAGCAGCTGGTTGATATGGCTGCGGATCTTCTCCGGCCCGCCCACCATCGCCAAGCCAAAGAACTCGCCCACGGCCTGGCGCTCATGGGGCAGCCACAGGCCTTCCATGCTCTGCACCGGCGGCTTCTGCACCAGGCTCTGGCCGCGCAGCAAGGCCAGGATGCGCTGATAGGCGCTGGTGGCCAGGTACTGCGCCTGCTCGTCGGTGTCGGCGGCGAGCAAGGGCACGCCCAGCATCACATAGGGCTTGTCCAACACCGCCGAGGGCTTGAAGTGATTGCGGTACACGCGAATCGCCTCATGCATCAGCCGCGGAGCAAAGTGCGAGGCAAAGGCATAGGGCAGGCCACGGATACCGGCCAGCTGGGCGCTGAACAGACTGGAACCGAGCAACCAGATCGGCACTTGGGTGCCCGAGCCTGGCATGGCGATAACCCGTTGATTGGGCGTCAGTGGGCCGAGGTAGGCCTGCAGTTCGCTGAGGTCTTCGGGGAAATCGTCGGCACTGCCGGAGCGCTCGCGGCGCAGGGCATGGGCGGTGTATTGATCGGCACCGGGGGCGCGGCCCAGCCCCAGGTCGATCCGGCCGGGATAGAGGGTGGCCAGGGTGCCGAACTGCTCGGCGATCACCAGTGGCGCGTGGTTGGGCAGCATCACGCCGCCGGCACCAAGGCGAATGGTGCTGGTGCCGGCGGCCAGATAGCCGATCAACACCGAAGTGGCCGAGCTGGCGATGCCATCCATATTGTGGTGCTCGGCCACCCAGAAGCGGGTGAAGCCGAGTTTTTCTGCATGCTGGGCCAGCGCCAGGGAGTTGCGCAGCGCTTGTTGCGGGCCGCCATCGGCGCGAATCGGTGCCAGGTCGAGAACGGAAATTTTGATATCGGAAAGGGACTTCATACAGCACTCCGAGCGCGATTTCCCCAGCCGGGACAAGAGAATCGGAAGAGAGAAAAACAGTAATACCCGACTGTTTCAGTGGGGCTTACTCTACTGCGCGAATGCTGCCGGGGGCAAACGCGGGTTCGGTTGAGCCAACGGCGAAGCCCAACGAAGACGACGTGTGAGGGGTTGGTAATCTTAATCTGCGGTTGCCACGTTGGGCTTCGCAGCGCTCAACCCAATCTACAAAAAAACCGGCGCCACAAGGGCGCCGGCTGGACAGTGTCTAGGCGCGATCAATTGCGCTGGTAGACGATCTCTTTGCTACCTGCATCGCAGCTGCCAACCACTTGCTTGTCGCCAGCGCTGCCTTTCTCAACGATTTCCAGGCTGTAGGACTTGGCGCCCTTGGCTTGGATTTTTGCATCGATTTCCGACTTCAGTTCTTCGCAGGGTTTTGGCGCCGCGAAGGCCGAGCCGGCCATAGCTAACAGGCCTAGGGCCAGGATCACTTTCTTCATGGGTAACGCTCCCTCGTTGGTAACGACAAATGCTCGAACAGCACGCCAAACCTCGAGCAGCAAAATTGACGACCGTCGGCCGCCAAAAGCAACACCGGGCCAGCCCCGGTGAGTGCCGGCGACCGGTGAGTCGCCATGCAGAAATACAGCGGATCAGCTATCGCTGATGCGGAAACCGACTTTCAAGGTGACCTGATAATGGCCGACTTTTCCGTCAACTATGTGACCGCGGGTTTCCAGCACTTCGAACCAGTCCAGATTGCGCACGGTTTTGGCCGCTTCGGCCAGGGCGCTCTGGATTGCTTCTTCGATGCTGGAGGGCGAAGAACCAACGATTTCAATCAGTTTGTAGGTGCGATGATCCGACATGCTGTTGTCCTCTCTTATGGGCTAGTGCGCTTACTGAGTGAGTCCCGCGTGGCGCCGGATAAGTTCAGATTAGCTGCACTTTCCAAGTTGAGCGCAGTCACACCTCGTACGCCCCTATGAACGAACGGAGAGACTGACCATGGCTATTTTTGCGTCGCGCAACAAATCCCTGCACAGCATCGAAACCGAGATCGAACACTTGATCTCCAGCCTCGACAGCCTGAAAAGTGAAGTCAGCGAAGAGTCGCAGAAGTCCCTGAAGAGCCTGCGCTCCAGTGCCGAGCGTGTGCTGGGCCACTCCCGCGATCTGCTCAGCGACACCTACGCGGATGTAAAGGAAAAGACCTACCAGGCGGGCGTTGTCACCCGTGATCTGACTCGTGAGCACCCAGTAGCTTCGGCCAGCCTGGCCCTGGGTGTGGTGGCGTTGGCGGGTTACTTGCTGTTCCGTAATAACGACTGATTGAGTGGCTCCGCCGGTTTCCCCGTAGGAGCGGCTTCAGTCGCGATTGGCTTTTCCAGGAATCGCGGCTGAAGCCGCTCCTACGGACAGCTCCTGAGCCAACCACTGCGCCAATTTGGCAGCCCGTGCCGACGGCGTGCGCGCCGGCACCCACAGCGCCAGGCGCGCCGTGGTTTCTACAAAGCCCCAAGGCGCTACCAGTCGGCCCGCTGCCAGTTCATCGGCCACCAATTGTTGTGGCGCAATCGCCACACCCAATCCGGCCACCGCTGCTTCCAGCAAGTAATACAAATGCTCGAAGCCCTGTCCCAGCTGCAACTCGCCACGATTGATGCCTTGGCTCTGCGCCCATTGCGGCCAGGCCTGGGGACGCGAGGTGGTGTGCAACAACGCCTGCCCGATCAGGCGCTGCGAGGGTGCCTGTTCAAGCGCGGCATACCCTGCGTAACGCGGGCTTAGCACCGGCCCGATGCGCTCCACCGCCAGTTCGAACACCTGCATATCCGCCGGCCACGGCGGCTCGGCAAACCATAGGGTGGCGTCGATGCCCGGCCGGCGCGGGTCCAGCTCGCCATCGCTGGCAGACAGTTGCAGGCGCAGTTCGGGCAACGCGCGGTTAAGCCGATCCAGACGCGGAATAAACCAGCGCGCCAACAGGCTGCCCGGGCAGGCCAGAACCAACGGCGCATCTGCCGTCTGCTGCTTCAGTTCGGCGCAGGCGCTGCGCAAACGCTCGAAGGCTTCGCCGCTGGCGTCGCGCAATCGACTACCGGCATCTGTGAGTTTTAAGCCGCGCCCGTCTTTGCCGAACAAGGCCAGCCCCAGGTCGTCTTCAAGCACGCGTATCTGCCGGCTGACCGCACCGTGGGTGACGTTCAGCTCCTGTGCCGCTTTGCTGATGCTAAGCAGGCGCGCCGCCGCTTCAAAGGCGCGCAAGGCGTTAAGGGGGGGGAGGTCGCGGGCCATGGCTAAAAACCTGCAGGCTTGATCTGTGAGTTTTTCTAACAGGTGGCGGCGATCTTATCGCTTTATTCGCGGAAAAGTCGCGCCTACAGTGAACGCCATCGAAATCCAGCTTCCAGCAGGAGCCCACCATGACCCAGACTTCCTACCGCACCGGCCCCGACGCCACCGGCCTGTTCGGTTCGTTCGGCGGCCAGTACGTTGCCGAAACCCTGATGCCGCTGATCCACGATCTGGCCGCCGAATACGAAAAAGCCAAGGAAGACCCTGCCTTCCTCAAGGAACTGGCCTACTTCCAGCGTGACTACGTTGGCCGCCCTAGCCCGCTGTATTTCGCCGAGCGCCTGACCGAGTTCTGCGGCGGCGCGAAGATCTACCTCAAGCGTGAAGAGCTGAACCACACCGGCGCGCACAAGATCAACAACTGCATCGGGCAGATCCTGCTGGCGCGGCGCATGGGCAAAAAACGCATCATCGCCGAGACCGGCGCCGGCATGCATGGCGTGGCCACTGCCACCGTCGCTGCACGTTTCGGCCTGGACTGCGTGATCTACATGGGCACCACCGACATCGATCGCCAGCAGGCCAACGTGTTCCGCATGAAGCTGCTGGGTGCCGAAGTGATTCCGGTCACCGCCGGCACCGGCACCCTGAAAGATGCGATGAACGAAGCCCTGCGCGATTGGGTCACCAACGTCGACAGCACCTTTTACCTGATCGGCACCGTGGCCGGCCCGCACCCTTACCCGGCGATGGTTCGTGACTTCCAGGCCGTGATCGGCAAGGAAACCCGCACCCAGCTGCAAGACCAGGAAGGCCGCCTGCCGGACTCCCTGGTGGCGTGCATCGGTGGCGGCTCCAACGCCATGGGCCTGTTCCACCCGTTCCTCGATGACAAAGACGTGCAGATCATCGGCGTTGAAGCCGCTGGTCACGGCATCGAAACCGGCAAACACGCAGCCAGCCTGAACGGCGGCGTACCCGGCGTGCTGCACGGCAACCGCACCTTTCTGCTGCAAGACGACGATGGCCAGATCATCGACGCCCACTCGATTTCCGCCGGGCTCGACTACCCCGGTATCGGCCCTGAACACGCCTGGTTGCACGATATCGGCCGCGTCGAATACACCTCGATCACCGATAACGAAGCCCTCGCCGCATTCCATAAATGCTGCCGTCTGGAAGGCATCATCCCGGCGCTGGAAAGCGCCCATGCCCTGGCTGAAGTGTTCAAGCGCGCACCCAAGCTGCCCAAAGATCACCTGATGGTGGTGAACCTGTCCGGTCGTGGCGACAAGGATATGCAAACCGTCATGCACCACTTCGACGAACAGGAAGAACACATATGAGCCGTCTGCAAAGCCGTTTCGCCGAACTGAAACAACAGAACCGTGCCGCCCTGGTGACCTTTATTACCGCCGGCGACCCGGGCTACGAAACCTCCCTGGAAATTCTCAAAGGCCTGCCGGATGCCGGCGCCGATGTGATCGAACTGGGCATGCCGTTCACCGACCCGATGGCCGACGGCCCGGCTATCCAGCTCGCGAATATTCGCGCCCTGGCCGCCAAGCAGAACCTGAAAAAGACCCTGCAGATGGTTCGCGAATTCCGCGCCGGCAACAGCGATACCCCGCTGGTGCTGATGGGTTACTTCAACCCCATTCACAAATACGGCGTACCGGCGTTTATCGCTGACGCCAAAGAAGCCGGTGTGGATGGTCTGATCGTCGTCGACCTGCCACCGGAACATAACCTCGACCTGGCCGATCCGGCGCAAGCCGCCGGCCTGGATTTTATCCGCCTGACCACGCCGACCACCGACGACAAGCGCCTGCCTACCGTACTCAACGGCAGCTCGGGCTTCGTGTACTACGTGTCGGTGGCCGGGGTGACCGGGGCGGGTTCCGCCACCCTGGAGCATGTTGAACAGGCCGTGGCCCGCTTGCGTCGCCACACCGATCTGCCGATCAGCATCGGCTTCGGCATCCGCACCGCCGAACACGCGGCGACCATCGCCCGTCTGGCCGATGGTGTGGTGGTAGGTTCGGCGTTGATCGACCATATCGCCAACGCCGGCAGCTCGCAGGAGGCCGTCAAAGGCGTACTGGGCCTGTGCGCCGAATTGGCCGAAGGGGTACGTGGCGCGCGTAAATAACCGCCGCTTCGCTCAATAAAAAACCGCCATGCCCGAAAGGACATGGCGGTTTTTTGTTTTTTCGGTTTTACCTTTTCCAGGAATCGAGGCGAAAGCCTCTCCCACAAGGACCGCGTTTTCTGTGGGAGGGGCTTCAGCCGCGATAGCCGTTATGCGGTCTGCGCATTACACCCGGAAGTGGCTCACCAACTCCTGCAACTGCCCGCCCAACCGCGCCAACTCAACGCTGGAAGCGGCAGTTTCGTCGCTGGCGGCGGCGGTCTGTTCCGACACGTCGCGCACGTTGAGGATGCTGCGGCTGATCTCTTCGGCCACCGCGCTTTGCTCTTCGGCGGCGGCGGCGATCTGTTGGTTCATCGACTGGATGTTGCTCACCGTGGCCGTGATGCTTTCCAGGGCGGTGCCGGCTTTGCGGGTCAGCAGCACGCTGCTGTCGGTCAGGGTACGGCTGTTGTTCATCACGTTGGTAACTTGCTGGGTGCCGCTTTGCAGACCGGACACCAAGCCGGCAATTTCTTCGGTGGATTTCTGCGTGCGCTGGGCCAGGCTGCGCACTTCGTCGGCGACCACGGCAAAACCACGACCGGCTTCCCCGGCACGGGCAGCTTCGATGGCGGCGTTGAGGGCCAGCAAGTTGGTCTGGTCAGCCACGGCTTTGATCACGTCCATCACGCTGCCGATCTTGTCGCTTTCCTGTTGCAGCACCAGCATGGCGTCGGTGGAGCGCGCGACTTCATCGGCCAGGCGTTCGATCTGGGCAATGGCTTCAGCCACTACGCGGTCACCTTCGCGGGCTTCTTGGTCGGCGAGGCTGGCGGCTTGCGAGGCGTTTTCGGCGTTGCGCGCCACCTCCTGCACAGTGGCCGACATTTCGTGCATGGCGGTGGCCACCTGATCGGTTTCGATCTTCTGGCTGTTGACCCCGGCGCTGGTCTGCTCGGTTACGGCGGACAGCTCTTCGGCAGCGCTGGCAATTTGCGTAACCCCGTCGCGGATGCCGCCAATCAGATCGCGCAAGGTCGCGCCCATGCGCTGGATACCTTGCTGCAGCACGCCCAGTTCATCGCGGCGGGTGACCTGCAGATTCTGCGTCAGGTCGCCGTCGGCAATGCGCCGCACCACCGCCAGGGTGTCGGCGAGCGGGCGGGTGATCTGGCGGGTGATCAGTACGGCGGCCAGTACACCGAACAGCAGCGCCAGCAGGGTGGCACCCAGTTGCATCTGGCGGGCAGCGGCGCTTTCTTCATCGCGGCGGGAGATCTGGATTTTGTTCAGCTCTTCGCTGAGCTTGACGATCGCCGCACCCTGATCGGTCATTTCCTTACGGGCCTGGGCGATGTTGTCGGTGGCTGTTTTGAAGCGGCCCAAGGCGGCGCGGTAGGTTTCCAGATCGGTTTCCAGCTTCTGCAGGTCGGCCGCATGGCTGGCGCCGAACGGGCCTTTCAGGCTTTCCAGCCCGGCGACAGCAGCGTCCAGCTGCTTGATGGCTTTCTGTTCGGTGTCGGTGGTCGGGTTGGCGGTGTAGCCGCGCACTTCATAGCGCGCCAGGATCAGCTGCTCACGGGCCTTGGTAATGGTCACAAAGGCGTCGAAACGCGTCGGGTCATCGCCAGGCATCTGCAGCGCGCTTTGTTGCAGGCCGTCGAGCAGCTTGAGGCCGTCTTCGGCATTGCTGCCCATTTCGGTGCGGGCGCTGTTGTTAGCGATATAGCCGGCGCGCATGGCGTTCAGGGACTTCTGGTAGGCCTCGATCTGCGCGGTCTGCTCGTTGAGCAGCTTGAGGTTTTCCGGGCTCTTGAAGGTATTCAGCAGACTCTTCTGCTGGCTGGCAAAACCTTCGAGGGTGGTTTGCACCGTCGCCGCGATGGCTTCGTCGCCGTTGGCGATCATGTATTGCAGGCGGGTGATGCGCAGCTTGGTGAGCGCGGCATCCAGCTTGGCGATGTCGCCCATCCACATGCTGCGGTTGATCAGGCTGCCCAGGCTGCTCCAGCCGGTGACGGCAAGGATCACGGTGAGTACCAAGACCAGGCCGAAGCCCAGGCCAAGTTTGCGATTTACGCTGATATTGCCAAACCATTCGTTCATGAACACTCCAGTTCCTTGGATAACCCAAGGGGCATGCAAAGGGGGCTAGTGGGTTGAAGAAAACCTGGAGGTTTTGTTGTTCTTGAGCCAGTTCTCGGGTTCATCGACGCTGAATAAGCCGTTCAAGCCACTCTTTTATGTCGACCGTCTGGTTCCGGACATTAATTTCGCGCCACACTTGTGCACAAATCGCCTGCGTTCGGGCGTGCTTATTGACTCAGGGTCAACAATGAAAACCACCCTCGACGAATTGCTCGCCCTCGCCACCGTGGTCGACAGTGGCTCCATCACCGCTGCGGCCGAGCATCTGGGGCAAACCGCCTCGGGGGTCAGCCGTGCTCTCAGTCGTCTGGAAGAAAAGCTCGACGTCACCCTGTTGCACCGCACTACGCGGCGTCTGGAGCTGACGGAAGAAGGTCGCGCCTTTGTCCAGCAGGCGCGGCGGATCGTGGCCAGCGTCGAAGATGCCGAGGAACAGATGGCCCTGCGCCGCCAACGGCCGGCCGGGCGTCTGCGGGTGAACGCGGCGTCGCCTTTTATGCTGCATGTGATAGTGCCGCTGGTGGCCGGCTTTCGCGCGCTATATCCGGAGATCGAGTTGGAGCTGCATAGCAGCGACCAGATCATCGATCTGATCGAACAGCGCACCGACCTGGCCATTCGCATCGGCCCGCTGCGCGACTCGACCCTGCATGCCCGGCCGCTGGGCAGCAATCGCCTGCGGGTGCTGGCCAGTCCCGGTTATCTGCAGCAGTTCGGCACACCGCAAACGGTGGAAGAGTTGAGCGAGCGCAGCCTGTTGGGTTTTACCCAGCCGGAAACCCTCAACCAGTGGCCATTGCGCCATGCCCTCGGCCAGTACTGGCAGGCAACGCCGACCATCAAGGCCTCCAGCGGCGAAACGCTGCGGCAGTTGGCGTTGGAAGGTACGGGGTTGGTGTGTTTGGCGGACTTTATGACACGCCAGGACCGCGACGACGGGACGCTGGTGCAGGTGCTGGAAGCGCACACCGTAGAGGTGCAGCAGCCGATTCATGCGGTGTACTACCGCAACACGGCGCTGGCTTCGCGGATTACCTGCTTTCTGGACTATGTCAGCGAGAAGATGAAGGGCTAAAAAAGTATCGCGGCTGAAGCCGCTCCTACAGATCGAGTTTTCCCTGTAGGAGCGGCTTCAGCCGCGATTTCCTGCAACCGAATTACTCAGCCGCGAGCTGATGCGCCCCTTGCTTGGAACGCTTGTACGCCAGCGCCGCCGCCGACACCGGCGACACCCGGCCCGTCTCCACCCAGGTCTTCAAGCGCCCGGCATCGGCGATATGGGTGTATTTGCCAAAGGCATCCAGCACCACAAAGGCCACCGGACGGTTGTTCATCATGGTGCGCATCACCAGGCAGTGGCCGGCCTCGTTGGTAAAGCCGGTCTTGGTCAACTGGATGCTCCAGTTGGCTTTGTAGATCAGGTGGTTGGTGTTGCGAAAACCCAGGCTGTAGTTGGGTTTCTTGAAGCTGGCGGTGGTTTCCTGGGTGGTGCTGAGCTGGCCCAGTAGCGGGTATTGCTGGCTGGCCTTGAGCAGTTTGACCAGGTCGTTGGCGCTGGATACGTTCAGTTCTGAAAGGCCGGTGGGTTCCACATAACGGGTATGGGCCATGCCCAGGGCTTTGGCCTTGGCATTCATGGCGGCAACGAATGCTGGCACGCCGCCCGGGTAGTGGTGGGCCAGGCTGGCGGCCATACGGTTTTCCGAGGACATCAGCGCCAGCAAGAGCATTTCATGGCGGCTGGCCAGGCTGCCGACCTTGACCCGCGAGAACACCCCGCGCATCTCTTTCACGTCCTGAATCTGCACCGGCAGCACTTCGTCCATCGGCAACTTGGCATCCAGGGTGACCATGGCGGTCATCAGCTTGGTTACCGAGGCGATGGGCACGACTTTGTCAGGGTTGCTGGAATACAGCACTTCATTGGTTTTCAGATCCACCAGCAGGGCGCTGCCGGAGGCCAGCTCCTGAACCTTGAGAGGCTGAGTTTTGACTGAGACCTTCTCTGCCGCGACCGACACGGCGCTGATGGCGAACAGACTGCAAAACAGCAAACGGGCGAGGGCAGGGCGAATATTCACAAGGACGGTCCACAAGGCAGAGGATAAGGGTGCCAGAGCAGTCCTTGCCGGCCCGCGCAGTATAGGAAACGCCTCGTAGGATGGGTAGAGCAGCGAAACCCATCGTTACCCAAATCGATGGGTTTCGCTGCGCTTATCCACCAAGTTATCCACAGCTTTGTGCACACACCTGAGCATCGGGGTCGGCCTATTGGCCCGCGGTCTGGCCAGCGCCCAGGCGGCGCAACGCTGTGACACCGCGCGCCTGGCCGATCCGGGTTGGAGGGACGTCGCCGTCACCACCGCGACCGCCGGTTTTCTGCTCGACGGCATGGGCTACCAAGCCAAGGTCGACACCCTGGCCCCAGCCGATCATTTTCGGTGGTTTGAAAGAGGCTTTGGTGAAGGTATTTCTCGGCAACTGGATGCCGGCGCAGCAGGCGCACTACGTCCAGCTCGGGAAAACCGCTACCGTCGAGCAACTGCGGAAAAACCTCGAAGGCGCAGAGTTCCCGCTGGCTGTAGCGGATTACGTGTATGCCGCCGGCGTGCATGACTACGCCGATCTGGCCAAGTTTGCCGACAAGTTCGACCACAACATCTACGGCATCGGTGCCGGCGCATCGGCCAACCAGTCGCTGCAGGAATCATCACGAAAAACGAGTTCGACCTGCGCCAATGGAAGCTGGTGGAGCCCAGTGAACCGGCGATGTTGTCCGAGGTTGTCCCGGCGGTGAAACGCGAGCGTTTTATCACCTTCCTGGGCTGGACCCCGCACCCGATGAACGTGCAATTCAAGCTGAAATATCTTACCGGCGGTGAGAAATACTTCGCTGCCAGCGGCAGTGTTTACACCCTGATCCGCAAAGGTTATGCACAGGCGTGCCCGTAACGTGGCGAAGCTGCTGACCAACCTGACATTCACCCAGGGCATTGAGAACAGCATCATGGCCCAGGTGGACGGCAGCAACGCCGCAGCGGACAGCTGGCTTGATGGCATGAAAAGCAAAGACGGGGGGGGATGCCCGCCGATACCGGCGGTGACGATTGCACGCGTTGAGAAAGCCCCGCTGAGCTGGAACAATGTCGGCCTATAGTCTTTCAGGTCCGTTTCTCGCTCAGGAGTCCTTCATGAACACGCGCGACCAACAGAATCTCGACCGTCTCGACCAGGCCCAAGGTGAGGGCGCCGATGAGGCGTTGCAGCAGATCGTTGCCGGCTTTCAGCGTTTTCGCACTGAGGTGTTTCCTGACCAGCAGGAGCTGTTTCAGAAGCTCGCCACTGCCCAGCGCCCACGGGCGATGTTTATCACCTGCGCCGACTCGCGCATCGTTCCTGAACTGATCACGCAAAGCTCGCCGGGCGACCTGTTCGTCACCCGCAACGTCGGCAACGTGGTGCCGCCCTATGGGCAAATGAACGGTGGGGTTTCCACCGCCATCGAGTACGCGGTGCTGGCGCTCGGCGTCCACCACATCATTGTTTGCGGTCATTCCGATTGCGGTGCCATGCGCGCGGTGATGAACCCCGACACCCTGGAAAAGATGCCCACGGTAAAAGCCTGGCTGCGTCATGCCGAGGTGGCGAAGATCATGGTGGCGGACAACTGCAGCTGCGGCACCGAGCACGAAACCCTCGGCGTGCTCACTGAAGAGAACGTGGTGGCGCAACTGCAGCATCTGCGCACCCACCCTTCGGTAGCTTCGCGCATGGCCAGCGGGCAGCTGTTTATTCACGGTTGGGTGTACAGCATCGACACCAGCGAAATCCGCGCCTATGACGCCGAGCGGGCCGAGTTTCTGCCGCTGGATGGCAGCAGCCCGATTCCGATGGCCACACCGCGGCCGCGCTATTCGCCGCAATAAAAGCATCGCATAGGTTGGGTTGAGCCAAAGGCGAAGCCCAACGATACACAAGGGTTCGCCCCCCACACCTGCAAGCCAGAACGCGTGAGGGCTGACAGCGTCCTGTTGGAAAGATTTGGGCGGCGGGCTGCGGTGTAGGTTGGGCTTCGCTGCGCTCAACCCAACCTACACCGCGTCCTGCAACTGCAACTCCACCCCCAGCTGCCGCGACAGGCACGGCCATTGCTGCCATGCCGCGTGGGTATTGGGGCTGCTCAGGCGGTCGCGATACGCCTGCACCGATTCCTGTTCGAAGATGCTCGCCTCGAGCATGCCATCCACCGCGTGGTGTACGGCCTCGTCCAGCTCATTGGCGAAGGGCTCGCCGATCAGCTGGTGAGCGATCAGGTTGGCCACGGTGGTATCCAGCGGGATCAACGGCTGGCCCAAGTGGGTGATATAGCGGTCATTCACCTCTTCCACCAGGCGATGGGCCAGGTAGGCTTCGTCGAGCATGCCGTCCAGGCCTTCATGGCCGGCCATCAGCGCCGGTGGGTGGAGGAAGAATTCCTCGGCGACCCTCAGCACTGGCTTGATCTGTTCTTCGATGCCAGCGTCACGCGCTACCTGATTGGCAGCGTCGAGAATATCCGGCACCTGATCGATATAAGCGGCGACAAAACGCACCAGCGCCGCTTTTTCATCAGCCGCCGGCAGGCGAATGGCACGGTGCAAGGCGGCGATCTTTCCTTCGAGCTGGTTGGCCAGTTGGGCGCTCTCAGCTTCGTGTTGCTGTGCGCGCTGAATCAGCTCGCGCAATGCGGCGGTTTTCATGACTGCTCCCGAACAAAGGACATGGGGTGAGCGGCGAATCTGCTCACGGATGAAACAGATCGAAGACTCACACATTAGCTGGCGGTCGGATGGTGCTCAGACGAGATCGTCATAATTACATATTTCTTACAAGCAAAGCCGTTATAACGCCAGCGTTACACCTTTGCCCAAGCCAATAGAACCGGGGGCTTTAGCTCAAGCTCTGGCTGCCCGTGGCGATTTTTGCTTCGACGTTGCGAGGTGGAAGTCGCTGGCTATACTCCGAGTCGAAACACATGACCTGATGAACCCGGACTGAGCCACGGCAAGGCGAGGGTGCGACAGCTAAGTCAGTTTTCTAGCTCGACGCTCCCTTGGCCGCAGGCACAGCCGGCGGGATAACAAGAACGATAAGGGGAACCCGCAATGATGCGACATCCACGAGTTTGGATGGGCCTCCTGCTGTGGTCGGTATTCAGTCAGGCGCAAGCTGCCTGGACGGTGAATATGACGCAGGGCGCAACGGCAACCAGTAACGCCGTGTTCGATCTGCACATGACCATCTTTCTGATCTGCGCCGTTATCGGCATCGTGGTGTTTGGCGCGATGTTCTGGTCGATGCTGGTGCATCGCCGCTCCACTGGCCAGGTTGCCTCCCACTTCCATGAAAGCACCACGGTAGAGATTCTCTGGACCGTCGTACCCTTCGTGATTCTGGTGGTGATGGCCATTCCGGCAACCAAGACGCTGATCAACATTTACGACAGCAGCGAGTCGGAGCTGGATATCCAGGTTACCGGCTACCAGTGGAAGTGGAACTACAAGTACCTCGGTCAGGAGGTGGAGTTCTTCAGCAACCTGGCCACCCCCACCGAGCAGATCCATAACCAGGCACCCAAAGACGAGCACTACCTGCTGGAAGTCGACCAGCCGTTGGTGATTCCAGCCAACACCAAGGTGCGCTTTCTGATCACTGCCGCTGACGTGATCCACTCCTGGTGGGTGCCGGCCCTGGCGGTGAAGCGCGACGCCATTCCCGGTTTCGTCAACGAAGCCTGGACCAAGGTGGAGAAGCCCGGCATCTACCGTGGCCAATGCGCCGAGCTGTGCGGCAAGGACCACGGCTTTATGCCCATCGTGGTCGAGGTCAAATCCAAAGAGGATTTCGCCAAATGGCTGGATGAGCGCAAGCAGGAAGCGCTGGCCATGAAAGAGCTGACCAGCAAGGAATGGACCCGCGAAGAACTGGTTGAGCGCGGCGACAAGATCTACCACACCACCTGCGCCGCCTGTCACCAGCCCGAGGGCCAGGGCCTGCCGCCGATGTTCCCGGCACTCAAGGGCTCCAAGGTGGCCACCGGGCCAAAAGAGGACCACCTGCACACCGTGTTCTTCGGCCGGCCGGGCACCGCCATGGCCGCCTTTGGCAAGCAATTGTCGGAAGTCGATATCGCCGCGGTGATCACTTACGAACGCAATGCATGGGGCAACAACGTCGGTGACATGGTCACCCCCAAAGACGTTCTGGCCCTGAAACAGGCGCAGAAATAGGAGACCCATCATGAGTGCAGTGATAGAGCCTGGCCATGCTGGGCACGCAGACGACCACGGCCACCATGGTCCCGCCAAGGGCCTGATGCGCTGGGTACTGACCACCAACCATAAAGACATCGGCACCATGTACCTGTGGTTCAGCTTCGCCATGTTTCTGATTGGCGGCTCGTTCGCCATGGTGATCCGTGCCGAGCTGTTCCAGCCAGGGCTGCAGATCGTCGAACCGGCGTTCTTCAACCAGATGACCACCATGCACGGCCTGGTGATGGTCTTCGGCGCGG
This sequence comes from Pseudomonas sp. TE3786, assembly GCF_054057335.1. Lineage (NCBI taxonomy): Bacteria > Pseudomonadati > Pseudomonadota > Gammaproteobacteria > Pseudomonadales > Pseudomonadaceae > Pseudomonas > Pseudomonas sp. TE3786. The sequence continues at coordinate 109,887 of NZ_JBSRZF010000004.1, read as the reverse complement.
TGATGCCGGCCTTCGTCGGCCTGGCCAACTGGATGATTCCGCTGATGGTCGGGGCACCGGACATGGCCCTGCCGCGGATGAACAACTTCAGCTTCTGGCTGCTGCCGGCGGCCTTCGGTCTGCTGATCAGCACCCTGTTCACCGCCGGTGGCGGCCCGAACTTCGGCTGGACCTTCTACGCGCCGCTGTCCACCACTTACGCGCCGGAAAGCGTCACCTACTTTATCTTCGCCATCCACCTGATGGGCATCAGCTCGATCATGGGCGCGATCAACGTGATCGCCACCATCCTCAACCTGCGCGCTCCCGGCATGACCCTGATGAAGATGCCGCTGTTCGTCTGGACCTGGCTGATTACCGCCTTCCTGCTGATTGCGGTGATGCCGGTACTGGCCGGCTGCGTGACCATGATGCTGATGGACATCCACTTCGGCACCAGCTTCTTCAGTGCCGCCGGTGGCGGTGACCCGGTGCTGTTCCAGCATGTGTTCTGGTTCTTCGGTCACCCCGAGGTGTACATCATGATTCTGCCGGCCTTCGGTGCCGTCAGCTCGATCATTCCGGCGTTCTCGCGCAAGCCGCTGTTCGGCTACACCTCGATGGTCTACGCCACGGCGTCGATTGCCTTCCTGTCGTTTATCGTCTGGGCCCACCATATGTTCGTGGTGGGTATTCCGCTGGTGGGCGAGCTGTTCTTTATGTACGCCACCCTGCTGATCGCCGTGCCCACCGGGGTCAAGGTGTTCAACTGGGTGACCACCATGTGGCAGGGCTCGCTGACCTTTGAAACACCGATGCTGTTTGCCGTGGCCTTCGTGATTCTGTTCACCATCGGCGGCTTCTCCGGGTTGATGCTGGCCATCGCCCCGGCGGACTTCCAGTACCACGACACCTACTTTGTGGTGGCGCACTTCCACTACGTGCTGGTGCCCGGGGCGATTTTCGGTATCTTCGCCTCAGCCTATTTCTGGCTGCCGAAGTGGACCGGCCACATGTACGACGAAACCCTCGGCAAGCTGCATTTCTGGCTGTCGTTCGTGGGCATGAACATGGCCTTCTTCCCCATGCACTTTGTCGGTCTGGCCGGCATGCCGCGGCGGATTCCGGACTACAACCTGCAGTTCGCCGACTTCAACATGGTGTCGTCGATTGGTGCCTTCAGCTTCGGGGCCACCCAGTTCCTCTTTCTGTTTATCGTGATCAAGTGCATCCGTGGCGGCAAACCCGCACCGGCCAAGCCGTGGGATGGTGCCGATGGTCTGGAGTGGACCATTCCATCGCCAGCGCCTTACCACACCTTTTCCACCCCACCGGAAGTGAAGTGAGCCCGCCATGAGCGAAGGCATCGCCACCAAGAAACTGGTTACCCGCCTGCTGCTGTTGGTGGTGGTGATGTTCGCCTTCGGTTTTGCCCTGGTGCCGATCTACGACGTGATGTGCAAGGCCTTCGGCATCAACGGCAAAACTGCCGGGCAGTACGCGGGTGCCCAGCAACAAGTGGACCAAGCGCGGCAGGTGAAGGTGCAGTTTCTCGCCACTAACGCCGCCGATATGGTCTGGGACTTTCACCCGGTGGCCGCCGACCTGACGGTGCACCCGGGTGCGGTCAACGAGATGACCTTTATCGCCCAGAACCCCACCGACAAACCCATGGCGGCGCAGGCGATTCCGAGCATCGTGCCGTCGGAAGCAGCGGCCTATTTCCACAAGACCGCCTGCTTCTGTTTCAACCAGCAAGTGTTGCAACCCGGTGAACGCGTAGAAATGAAGGTGCGCTTCATCGTCGACCGTGATCTGCCCAAGGATGTCTACCACCTGACCCTCGGTTACACGCTGTTCGACATCACTGCTCGCCATGCGCCGATCGCGGCCAAGTAAGCGGTGTAAAACAAGGAGAACAATAAGATGGCGACGCACGACGAGGCCCTGCCAAAGAGCCCCAACTCCGATTACGAGCACTACTACGTTCCCGCCCAGAGCAAGTGGCCGATCATTGCCACCATCGGCATGCTGACCACCATGTATGGCCTGGGTACCTGGTTCAACGACCTGAAAGCCGCCCGCCCGGAATCCCACGGCCCGCTGATTTTTTCCATCGGTGGTTTGCTGGTCGCCTACATGCTGTTCGGCTGGTTCAGCACGGTGGTCAAAGAGAGCCGCTCAGGCCTGTATAGCAAGCAGATGGACCGCTCGTTCCGCTGGGGCATGAGCTGGTTCATCTTCTCCGAGGTGATGTTCTTTATCGCCTTCTTCGGCGCGCTGTTCTACGTGCGTACCTGGGCCGGGCCATGGCTCGGCGGCGAAGGTGCCAAGGGTGTCGCGCATATGCTCTGGCCGAACTTCGAATACACCTGGCCGCTGCTGCACACCCCGGACCCCAAATTGTTCCCTGCGCCAAAAGACATCATCAACCCTTGGCATCTGCCGCTGATCAACACCATTTTGCTGGTCAGCTCCAGCGTTACCGTGACCCTGGCGCACCACGCCCTGCGCCATGGCAAGCGCGGCGCACTGAAGGCCTGGCTGGGGCTGACCATTCTGCTCGGCCTGTGCTTTCTGGCCCTGCAGGCTACCGAGTATGTCGAGGCCTACCACGAGCTGGGGCTGACCCTGGGCTCGGGCATCTACGGCGCAACCTTCTTTATGCTCACCGGCTTCCACGGTGCCCACGTCACCATCGGCACGCTGATTCTCTCGGTGATGCTGATCCGCATCCTGCGTGGCCATTTCGATGAGAAACAGCACTTCGGTTTCGAAGCGGCCAGCTGGTACTGGCACTTCGTCGATGTGGTGTGGGTGGGGCTGTTTATCTTCGTTTATGTGTTGTAACGCGTTGCTCTGGCGGCGCAGGTCGTAGGGCGAATACCGCCACAGGCGGTATCCGCCGATTCAGCGTTGCAGAGGGTGGCCGCATTGGCCCGACACACTGTGTAGCGGCGGATACACCTTCGGTGTATTCGCCCTAGGGGAAGAGTTACCAGGTCGCGTGGGTGACCAATTGGCCGCTGTAGAAGCCCCAGGTCACCAACGCCAATGTGGCAGCAGCCAGTACCACCCGCACGGTAAGGGCATTGACCAGGCGCGACGAGTTGCCCTGGTCTTTGACCAGAAAAACCAAGCCGCTGAACAGGCTGACGATGGTGGCCAACAGCATGAACACGATTGCCGCTTTGAGCATGGTGTGAGTCTCGCCAATGGGGAAGGGGAATGCCGTGGAGTATAGCCAGTCACCCGCCGCAGTCCGGGCGCGTCCGATGAGGCGGTTTCGCCCCGGCTGGCTGCCGACCCTGGTGGTGGCTGTGCTGCTGCCGATGCTGGTGCTGTTGGGTTTCTGGCAGTTGGCGCGGGCCGAAGAAAAACGTCAGTTGCTGGCCAGTTACGAAGCCCGTCGCACGGCCGAGCCGATGGGCATTCTCGAGCTTGAACGGAGCACTGATCCGGCTTATCGCCGGGTACACCTGAGCGGCCATTTCGACGAACAACACAGCGTGCTGCTGGACAACCGCACCCGCGAGGGCAAGGTCGGTGTCGAACTGCTGCAACCCTTCTACGACCAGGCCAGCGACCTTTGGCTGCTGGTCAATCGCGGCTGGCTGCCCTGGCCGGATCGCCGCACCCCGGTGCAGTTCGGTACGCCGCCTGCGCTGCAGAACCTCGATGCCTGGGTCTATGTGCCACCCGGCACCACCTTTCAACTGCAAGCCGATGGGCCGAGCAACCAATGGCCGCTGCTGGTCAACGCCGTGCACCCGCAAGTGCTGTGGCAGCAACTGGGCCGCGCCGGGCTGGCCTATGAAGTGCGCCTGGAACCCGGCGCGGCGGCCTACCAGGCCGACTGGCCGGTAGTGGCCATGGGGCCGGAGCGGCACCAGGCCTATGCCGTGCAGTGGTTTGCCCTGGCGGCAGCGTTGCTCGGTTTGTTTATCTATTTCGGTTTTCACGCAGCGCCCAAGCGCGAGCCACTTCTGGGAGAACAGCAACCATGAATCCAGCCATGCCTATGTCCCATGCGCCAGAACAGCAAGTACCGCCGCGTCGTCAGGGCCGTTTGCAGTTGATTCTGCTGCTGGCCCTGACCATCGGCCCGATGGTATTGGCCACCTGCATGTACCAGTTTCGCTTCTGGGTGCCGGAGGGCCGCAACTACAGCGGCGAGCTGATCGGCAACGGCCAGAGCCGCACCGATCTGGGTATTCAGGGTGATGAAGGCAACACCTGGCAGATCGTGGTGACTGCGCCCGCCGCCTGCGCCGACGATTGCCGTCAGCTGGTGTACCTGGCCCGGCAGATCCAGATCGGCCTGGGCCGCGAAGCCTCCCGCGCTACCCATGGTCTGGCCACTGCGCAACCGGTCAGCGAGGCCTATAACGCCGAGCTGGCCCGCGACTATCCGCGCCTGGACCGCTACGGCCTCGACACCCAGGCCTACAGCAAAACCACCCCGGCCACCGGTGCCGAACCGCAACTGTGGCTGATCGACCCCCACGGCAACCTGGTGCTGCGCTACGACGCGAAAACCAAGGGCAAGGCGATCCTCAACGACCTGCGCCTGCTGCTGAAATTGTCGAATATCGGCTAAACGCTGAGGGGAACACGATGGCCAAACCCGGATTCCGCCTAGCGTTGTTAGCCACTGTTCTGGCAATGGTGGTGGTGCTGCTTGGTGCCTATACCCGCCTGACCCACGCCGGCCTCGGCTGCCCGGACTGGCCGGGCTGCTATGGCTTTATCAGCGTGCCGGCCAGCGAGGCGCAACTGGCCCATGCCGAAGCCAACTTCCCCCATGCTCCGGTGGAGGCGCACAAGGGCTGGAACGAGATGATCCACCGCTATTTCGCCGGCAGCCTCGGGCTGCTGATCCTGGCCTTGGCGGCAGTGGCCGTGCGTCGTCGTGGCCAGCCAGGGCAACCGCTGAAACTGCCGCTGCTGCTGCTCGGCGTGGTGGTGGCCCAGGCCGCGTTCGGTATGTGGACGGTCACTCTCAAGCTCTGGCCGCAGGTGGTCACCGCCCATTTGCTCGGCGGCTTCACCACCTTGTCGTTGTTGTTTCTACTGAGCTTGCGGCTATCCGGGCGCCTGGCGAGTTTGCCCAGCGTGCCGCTGCAGCTGCGTCGCTTGGCGGCTGTGGGTTTGCTCGCGGTGATCGGGCAGATCGCCCTCGGTGGCTGGGTCAGCTCCAACTACGCGGCGGTCGCCTGTATCGACCTGCCCACCTGCCATGGCCAATGGTGGCCAGAGATGGATTTCGCCAATGGCTTTCACCTGAGCCAACACATCGGCCCCAACTACCTGGGCGGCCAGCTCGATAGCGATGCGCGCACCGCCATCCATTTCACCCATCGGCTTGGTGCCATGCTGGTGACCCTGCTGTTGCTGGCCCTCGCCTGGCAGCTGCAACGCGGTGGTCACGGGCGTCTGGCGGGCTTGCTGGTGCTGGCCCTGGCGGTGCAGATCAGCCTGGGGGTCAGCAACGTGCTGCTGCACCTGCCGCTGGCCGTGGCTGTCGCACACAACGCCGGTGGTGCGCTGCTGTTACTGACCCTGGTTTTACTGAATTACCGCTTGCGGGCAGTCGCTTATCCGGCGGCCGCAGCGGCAAAAAATTGGGTTCGCCAGTCGGCGACCTGAACCTATAAGAACAAGAAGGAGAGACGCCATGGCTACTCTACTCAGCGCTGGACATAGCCAAGCGCTTTGGCGCGACTACCTGGAGCTGACCAAGCCCAAGGTGGTGGTGCTGATGCTGATCACCTCGCTGGTCGGTATGTTCCTCGCCACGCGTGCCGGGGTGCCGTGGACGGTGCTGGTGTTCGGCAACCTGGGCATCGCCCTGTGTGCTGGCGGTGCCGCGGCGGTCAACCATGTGGTGGATCGGCGCATCGATGCGGTCATGGCGCGCACCCATAAACGTCCGCTCGCCGAAGGGCGCGTATCGCCGGTGGCGGCGCTGACCTTTGCCATGGCGTTGTCGGTGCTGGGGCTGGTGGTACTGCTGGCCTTTACCAACGAACTCACTGCCTGGCTGACCCTCGCCTCCCTGCTCGGCTATGCCGTGCTCTACACCGGTTTTCTCAAACGCGCCACGCCGCAGAACATCGTGATCGGCGGCCTGGCCGGCGCGGCACCGCCGCTGCTGGGTTGGGTGGCGGTTACCGGGCATATCAGCGCCGAGCCGCTGTTGCTGGTGCTGATCATCTTCGCCTGGACCCCACCGCATTTCTGGGCCCTGGCTATCCACCGCAAAGAGGAATACGCCAAGGCCGATATCCCCATGTTGCCGGTGACCCACGGCGAGCATTACACCAAGGTGCATATCGTGCTCTACACCCTGGTGCTGCTGGCGGTCAGCCTGATGCCCTATGTCATCCATATGAGCGGCGTACTCTACCTGGCCTGCGCCGTGGCCCTCGGCGCGCGCTTTCTGCAATGGAGCTGGGTGCTGTATTTCGACAGCAAACCCCATGCGGCAATCAAGACCTTCAAATACAGCATCTACTACCTGTTTCTGCTGTTTATCGCCTTGCTGGTGGACCACTACTTTTTGCTCAGCTAACGAGCGCTCGGTGAGTGCGGCCAGGAGTGAACGGGGCGCGGCCGGAACAGCGCCGCTCTTGCATTGCGTTGCTGAAACACATGGCAGATTGGGTTGGCGCAGTGGATGGGGTACCGTGGCAGCCGGTCACACTGCATGACCGCCGTTGTCCGCTAAAGTCTCTTCTGCCTTTCGAACTGTCGAGCTGCCCAGCCTATGACCCGCAAGCAAATTACCGTCGCCATTCTTGTCGCCATCGTTGCCTTGGTATTCGGCCTGACCGTCAACCGCGTGCTCAGTGGCAAAGGCCACGGCGACCCGGCAGCGATGATCGATGCCGGCATCATTCTGTTGCCGCAAAGCCGCACCCTGCCGGACCTGACCCTGACCAATCAGGCGGGCGAGCCCGTGGTGGTGAATCAACTGAAAGGCAAATGGAGTCTGCTGTTCTTCGGCTACACCTTCTGCCCGGATATCTGCCCCACCACCCTGGCGCAACTGCGCGAGCTGAAAACCAAGCTGCCCAAAGAGGCGGTGGATAACCTGCAGGTGGTGCTGGTGAGCGTCGACCCCAACCGCGACACCCCCGAGCAGCTGAAAAAATACCTCGGCTACTTCGACCCGCAATTCCAGGGCCTGACCGGTGAGCTGGCGAATATCCAGAAACTCGCCAATGCGGTGAGCATTCCGTTTATTCCGGGTGATACCAGCAAAGAGAATTACACCGTCGACCACAGCGGCAATCTGGTGGTGATCGGCCCGGATGGCACCCAGCGCGGGTTTATTCGCGCGCCGTTGAACAACGCCAAACTGGCGGTGCAGATTCCGGAGTTGGTGAAGCAATAAGATCAACCGCATCGCGGCTAAAGCCGCTCCTAGGAGAACGCACAATCGGTAGGAGCGGCTTTAGCCGCGATTGCCTTTCTTCATTCGGCCCACTTACGCCCCTGCAATTCCAACAAACTCTGCGCCTGTTCCGGCCCATTGCTGCCAGCGGCATAGGGCCGTGGGTCCTGGTAGTTGTCCTGCCAGCCCTTGAGAATCGGGTCGACCCATTTCCATGCCGCTTCCACTTCGTCGCGGCGCATAAACAGCGTCGAGTCGCCTTCGATCACATCCAGCAGCAAACGCTCGTAAGCGTCCCAGCGGCGTTTCTGGCGGAAGGCCTGGGCCAGGTTGAGGTCCAGTTCCACCGGTGCCAGGCGCATGCCTTTGCCCGGGGTCTTGCCCATCAGTTGCAGGCTGATGCGCTCTTCCGGTTGCAGGCGAATGATCAGGCGGTTGGGTTGGGTGTTGTCGAACAGCAGGTGCGGCACCTGCTTGAAGTGGATGACGATTTCCGAGGTCTTTTTCGCCAGGCGTTTGCCGGTGCGCAGGTAGAACGGTACGCCGGCCCAGCGCCAGGTGTTGATCGCCACTTGCAGGGCGACGAAGGTCTCGGTGTCGCTGTCGTTATCGACGTTTTTTTCGAAGTAATAGGCCGGCACTTCCTGACCGCCGATCTTGCCGGCGGTGTACTGGCCGCGCACGGTCTTGTCGTGCACATCCATGCCCTGAATCGGTTTCAGCGCCTGGAGGATTTTCAGTTTTTCATCGCGCACCGATTCGGCGTCAAAGCGTGCCGGTGCTTCCATGGCCACCAGGCACAGCAGCTGCAGCAGGTGGTTTTGCACCATGTCGCGCATGGCCCCGGAGCGGTCGTAGTAGGTGCCACGGTTTTCCACGCCGAGGGTTTCGCACACGCTGATCTGCACATGGTCGATATGCCCGCTGCGCCACAGCGGCTCGAACAGCATATTGGCAAAGCGCAGGGCCATCAGGTTCTGCACCGTCTCCTTGCCCAGATAGTGGTCGATACGAAACACCCGCGACTCATCGAACACCGCACCAATCGCAGCATTGATCGCCTTGGCCGAATCCAGGGAATGGCCGATGGGTTTTTCCAGCACGATGCGCGCGTTGGGGCCGGCCAGACCTGCCACTTGCAGGTGGCGGGCTATGTCTTCGAACAGATTCGGCGCGGTGGCCAGGTAGAACACCTGTACCCGCTCGCCGGCCGGACCGAGATGCCGGGCCAGACGGCCGAAATCGGCGCTTTGTGAGGCATCGATAGGGAAGTAGTCCAGGCGTTCGGCGAAGCTCGCCCAGGTGGCGGCATCGAAATCGGCACGCGCCACTTGCGCGCGGCAACGGCGTTCGGCCAGCGCCTGATAGGCCGAGCGGACCATCGGGCTGCGGGCCAGGGCGAGAATACGCGTGCCCTCGTGCAGGCGGCCGTCGCGGTGCAGGTGGTAGAGCGCTGGCAGCAGTTTGTGCAGCGCCAGGTCACCGGTGCCGCCAAACACCAGCATGTCGCAAGGAATCGTTAACACGGGGGCCCTCCGGCGTAACACAGGGCTTTTTGCCCGCAGTGCGTGGTTTGGCTGGGCGTCGGGGAGGTCATGTAGTATAACTACACGCGCGCTACAACCCGGCCCGGCCGATCATAACTCATCAAAAGAGCCAAACCCTTGAACCTCTTGCAACACATTGCCCAGTCGCGTCACCTGTTACGAAAGTCGGAGCTGAAAGTCGCCGATCACGTGCTGCTCGACCCTGCGGCCGTGATGCACAGCTCCATGGCGGATCTGGCCCACAGCGTCGGCATCAGCGAGCCGACCATCGTGCGCTTCTGCCGAGCCATCGGTTGCACCGGATTCCAGGACCTCAAGTTGAAACTGGCGCAAAGCCTGGCCGCCGGTGCCAGCTTCGGTCAGTTCGCGATCCATGAAGATGACTCGGTCGCCGACTTCAGCCTGAAGATTTTCGACACCACCCTGCACACCCTGATCGAAGTGCGCGAAAAGCTCGACCCCAAAGCCCTGCAACACGCCATCGCCGCCTGCTCACAAGCGCAGCGCGTGGAGTTCTACGGCTTTGGTGCGTCCGGCGCAGTGGCCGCCGATGCCCAGCACAAATTCTTCCGCCTGCTGCTGACCGCCGCGGCCTACTCCGACCCGCATATGCAGGCAATGTCGGCGGTTACCCTGAAGCCCACCGACGTGGCCATCTGCATCTCGCAGTCGGGGCGTTCGAAAGACCTGCTGATCACCGCCAACCTGGTGCGTGAAACCGGCGCCACGCTGATCACCCTGTGCCCGAGCCAAACGCCGCTGGCCGAACTGTCCACCGTCAACCTGGCCATCGACGTGCAGGAAGACACCGAGATCTACACCCCGCTGACCTCGCGCATCGCCCACCTGGTGGTGATCGACGTGCTGGCGATGGGCGTGGCCATGGCCCGTGGGCCGACTCTGGTCAATCACCTGAAGAGTGTGAAGCGCAGCTTGCGCAGTTTGCGCTTGTCGCCCAAGTCGCTGAAAGCGGCGGACGATGCCCGCGCCGACTGACTCGATGCTCGAATGAAAAAGCCCGCGCCAGCGGGTTTTTTTGTGCAGATCAAAAGCATCGCGGCTGTAGCCGTTCCTACAGAGCGCGCAATCCGTAGGAGCGGCTTTAGCCGCGATGCTTTTCAGCCACAGTCATCGGATGTTCATCGACCTGGCACACGACTGTCGTCTTCACCCCCCACTCTGATACTCCCGAATCCAACGATGGGAGCAAACACATGACTCGTTATCTGGATGAAGCACAACCCTACGCAAACAGCGCCGCCAAAACCAAACGCCAGCAAGAAGACCAACGCCGCATGGCCTACCGCCGCGCCATCGAAGACTTCACCGAAGAGCGCCGCCTGCAACTGGAACTGGCCGACTTCCCCGATCTGCTCGCCGCCCACTACATCGCCGCTAGCCAGGCACCGCGCCGAAGCGGGCCGCCAACCCACTGATCTGCGCGCGCTCGGCGCGGATAAAGGCGAAGAAGGTTTGCGCCACCGGTGACAGGTATTTGCCGCGCGGGTGCACCAGGCACCAGCTGCGCATCAACGGCAGTTCTGCCACCGGTAGCTCACGCAGAGCGCCGCTTTCCAGTTCGCGGCGCACCGCGTGGCGCGACAGCAGAGCAATGCCGAGCCCGGCAATCACCCCTTCGCGTTGCGACTCCATCGACCCCAGCTCGATGGTCTGCTGGAAGTGCGCGCGCTTCTGGTGGCAGTAATCCTCGATGGCTTTGCGCGTGCCTGAACCGGGCTCACGGACCAGTAGCGGCCAGGCGCACAGGTCGGCGAGCTTGAGGTTGCTGTGCGCCAGCAGCGGATGTTCGGGCGGTGCCACAGCAATGATCGGGTTATCCAGAAACGGCAAAAACTCCAGCGACATGTCCTGCGGCACCTGGGACATGATCAGCAAGTCATCGCGATTGGCACTTAGCCGGCGGATGGTTTGCGCATGGTTGACCACCACCAGTTGCAGATTCACTTCCGGGTACTGGCGCTTGAATGCCGCGAACAGGTGCGGCACGAAGTACTTGGCGCTGGATTCCACCGCCAGGTTGAGCTGGCCCTGCAGCGAACCCTGCAAGTCCGAGAGCTGCATATCCAGGCTTTCCAGGCGGCCGAAGATATCGCTGCTGGCCCGCAGCAAGGCTTCGGCGGCTTCGGTGAGGTAGAGCTTTTTGCCGATGTAATCGAACAACGGCTGGCCGATCAGCGCTTCCAGCTGGCGAATTTGCAGGGAAACCGCAGGTTGCGTCAGGGAAATTTCCTCGGCGGCGCGGCTGTACGAGCGGCTTTCGCATACCGCCTGGAAAACTTGCAGCTGACGTAATGTCATACGCAGCAATGACTTACGCATGGCTATCGGCCCTTGTCTGGCTGTCCGGTCGGGCAACTATAAGGCTTTACTTATGGTCATCCCAATAATTAATCATTTTAGGTAATTGTTACATGGGGCTACGGTGTCGGGACGTTGACGCTTCTGGCGTTGCCCCGTTCAACCGGCTGAGGGCCAGCTTCCGTGATCAAGAAAATCCTGATCGCTAACCGTGGCGAGATTGCCGTCCGTATCGTGCGCGCCTGCGCCGAAATGGGCATTCGCTCGGTGGCGATTTATTCCGATGCCGACCGCATGGCGTTGCACGTCAAGCGCGCCGACGAAGCCCACAGCATTGGCGAGGAGCCGCTGGCCGGTTACCTCAACCCGCGCAAGCTGGTGAACCTGGCGGTAGAAACCGGCTGTGATGCCCTGCACCCCGGCTATGGTTTTCTCTCGGAAAACGCCGAGCTGGCGGATATCTGCGCCGAGCGCGGGATCAAGTTTATCGGCCCGTCCGCTGAAGTGATCCGCCGTATGGGCGACAAGACCGAAGCGCGCCGCAGCATGATCAAGGCGGGTGTGCCGGTGACCCCGGGTACCGAAGGCAATGTGGCGGATATCCACGAAGCCCTCACCGAAGGCGACCGCATCGGTTACCCGGTGATGCTCAAGGCCACGTCTGGTGGCGGCGGCCGTGGTATCCGTCGTTGCAACAGCCGTGAAGAGTTGGAGCAGGCCTTTCCACGGGTGATCTCGGAAGCCACCAAGGCCTTCGGTTCCGCCGAAGTGTTTCTGGAAAAGTGCATCGTCAACCCCAAGCACATCGAAGCGCAGATTCTCGCCGACAGTTTCGGCAACACCGTGCATCTGTACGAGCGCGACTGCTCGATCCAGCGTCGCAACCAGAAGCTGATCGAAATCGCCCCCAGCCCGCAGCTGACCCCGGAACAGCGCGCCTATATCGGCGACCTCGCCGTGCGCGCCGCCCAGGCCGTGGGTTACGAGAACGCCGGTACTGTGGAGTTCCTGCTCGCCGAGGGCGAGGTGTACTTCATGGAGATGAATACCCGGGTGCAGGTGGAACACACCATCACCGAAGAAATCACCGGCATCGATATCGTTCGCGAGCAGATCCGCATCGCCTCCGGCCTACCGTTGTCGGTGAAGCAGGAAGACATTCAGTACCGTGGCTTCGCCCTGCAATTTCGGATCAACGCCGAGGACCCGAAGAACAACTTCCTGCCCTCGTTCGGCAAGATCACCCGCTACTACGCCCCCGGCGGCCCCGGCGTGCGCACCGACACGGCGATCTACACCGGCTACACCATTCCGCCCTACTACGACTCCATGTGCCTGAAGCTGGTGGTCTGGGCGCTGACCTGGGAAGAGGCCATGGACCGCGGCCTGCGCGCGCTGGACGACATGCGCCTGCAAGGGGTGAAAACCACCGCCGCCTACTACCAGGAGATTCTGCGTAACGCGGAATTTCGCAGCGGGCAATTCAACACCAGCTTTGTTGAAGCCCACCCGGAACTGACCAACTACTCGGTCAAGCGCAAACCCGAAGAGCTGGCCCTGGCCATCGCCGCCGCCATTGCCGCCCACGCCGGCCTGTGAGGAATACGTAAATGTCCAAGAAGATCCATGTAACCGACACCATCCTGCGTGACGCCCACCAGTCGCTGCTGGCCACCCGTATGCGCACTGAAGACATGCTGCCGATCTGCGACAAGCTCGACAAAGTCGGCTACTGGTCGCTGGAAGTCTGGGGCGGCGCGACCTTCGACGCCTGCGTGCGCTTCCTCAAGGAAGACCCGTGGGAACGCCTGCGCCAACTGCGCGCGGCCTTGCCCAACACCCGCCTGCAAATGCTTTTGCGTGGCCAGAACCTGTTGGGCTACCGCCACTACAGCGACGACGTGGTCAAAGCCTTTGTCGCCAAGGCGGCGGTGAATGGCATCGACGTGTTCCGCATCTTCGACGCCATGAACGACGTGCGTAACCTGCGGGTTGCCATCGAAGCGGTGAAAGCCGCCGGCAAACACGCCCAGGGCACCATCGCCTACACCACCAGCCCGGTGCACACCATCGAGGCCTTCGTCACCCAGGCCAAGCAGATGGAAGCCATGGGCTGCGACTCGGTGGCGATCAAGGACATGGCCGGCCTGCTCACCCCCTACGCCACCGGCGAGCTGGTGAAAGCGCTGAAGGCCGAGCAATCGCTGCCGGTGTTTATCCACTCCCATGACACGGCTGGCCTGGCCGCCATGTGCCAATTGAAGGCCATCGAGAACGGCGCCGACCATATCGACACCGCCATTTCCAGCTTCGCCTGGGGCACCAGCCACCCGGGCACCGAGTCGATGGTGGCGGCCCTTAAAGGCAGCGAATTCGATACCGGTCTGAACCTGGAACTGCTGCAGGAAATCGGTTTGTACTTCTACGCCGTGCGCAAGAAGTACCACCAGTTCGAAAGCGAATTCACCAGCGTCGACACCCGTGTGCAGGTCAACCAGGTACCGGGCGGAATGATCTCCAACCTGGCCAACCAGCTCAAAGAGCAGGGCGCGCTGAACCGCATGAACGAAGTGCTGGCCGAGATTCCGCGGGTACGCAAAGACCTCGGCTATCCGCCGTTGGTAACCCCGACTTCGCAGATCGTCGGCACCCAGGCGTTCTTCAACGTGCTGGCCGGCGAGCGCTACAAAACCATCACCAACGAAGTGAAGCTGTATCTACAAGGCGGCTACGGCAAGGCGCCGGGTCAGGTGGACGAAAAACTGCGGCGTCAGGCCATCGGTAACGAAGAGCTGATCGACGTGCGCCCAGCCGATTTGCTCAAGCCGGAAATGGACAAACTGCGCGCCGAGATCGGCTCGGTGGCCAAGTCCGCTGAAGACGTACTGACCTACGCCATGTTCCCCGACATCGGGCGCAAGTTCCTCGAAGAGCGCGCGGCCGGCACCCTGACCCCGGAAGTGCTGTTGCCGATCCCCGAAGCCGGGCGGGTGGCCAGCGCCGGCGGCGAAGGCGTACCGACCGAGTTCGTCATCGACGTACACGGCGAAAGCTACCGCGTGGATATCACTGGCGTCGGGGTGAAAACCGACGGCAAGCGGCACTTCTACCTGTCCATCGATGGAATGCCGGAAGAGGTGGTGTTCGAACCGCTGAACGAATTCGTCGGCGGTGCCGGTGGCAGCAAACGCAAAAACGCCAGCGCCCCTGGCGATGTCAGCACCACCATGCCGGGCAATATCGTTGATGTATTGGTGAAAGAAGGCGACGTGGTCAAAGCCGGCCAGGCCGTGCTGATCACCGAAGCCATGAAGATGGAAACCGAAGTGCAGGCACCGATTGCCGGTACCGTCAAAGCCATTCACGTGGCCAAGGGCGACCGGGTGAATCCGGGTGAAGTGCTAGTGGAAATCGAGGCGTAAAAACTTCGGTCTCTGTAGGAGCGGCCGGCCGGCCGCTCCTACGCCATCCAGGTTTGTTTTACGAAACCCGCTCACCACACAGGTCGAGCGCAAACCACTGCTCCACATCCGTCTGATTCAACCCCGCCCCCAGCAAGCCAAACAGCTTGCCCAGCGCCGCTTCACGGGTCATGCCACCGGCCGAAATCAGCCCGGTGCTGAGCAACGCGCTACCGGCTGCATACACCCCGAACTCCACATGCCCCTGCGGGCACTGGCTGATGGCCGCGAGCACCACGCCACGGTCATGGGCGTCTTTCAACACAGCCAGTAATTGCGCGTTATCCGAAGGCCCGGTGCCCACGCCATAACACTCCAGCAGCAACGCCTGCGCGCCGGTATTGAGCAGCGCTTCGGCATGGCTGGCGAGTACGCCGGGGTACAGCGGCAGCACGGCGATATTCACTGGCTGGCGTTTTACCCGGTAGTCGAGCTGCGCCGGAATAGCGTCGGCACGTTCGCCTTCACGCAGGCGCGGTTGCACGGTAAAGGCATCGAAGGCTTCGCTGCGCAGTTTGCTCACCCGCGCGCCATGCAGCAGCTGGCCATTGAAATACAGATGCACGCCGGGGCTGACGCCAGCCTGCAATGCCTGCATGGCGCCGAGCAGATTGCCCCAGGCATCGCTGCCCTCGGCACCGGCCGGCAGCATGGAACCGGTCAGTACCACCGGCACCTCCAGACCCAGCAGCAGAAAGCTCAAGGCGGCGGCGCTGTAGGCCAGGGTGTCGGTGCCATGCAGTACCAGCACACCATCGAAGGCACCATGGGCCACGGCCTCGACAATCACATCGCGCATCGCCAGCCAGTTGGCCTGGCTCATATTGGCGCTGTCGAGTAGCGGCAGCAGTTCGTGGAACTGCCAGTCGATAGCCACGCGTGGCGACAGGCTGTGCAGGTGCTCGCCCATACGCGCTTCGAAACCGCCAGCCGGTGCCAGGCCCTGGGCGGTTTGCAGCATGCCGATGGTGCCGCCGGTGTAGAGCACGAAGAGCTTCATGCGAATTCCTTGTTTTTAGAAGAAGAGCATCGCGGCTGAAGCCCCTCCCACAGGGGATCGTACGTCCCTGTGGGAGGGGCTTCAGCCGCGATCAGGGTCAGCATACATGCCCAGCCACCAGAGACGAGAATGCCGCGCCCGCGTTAACGGGAGCGGCATCCATTGAAAAGTGAAGCGTGGGTTTATCGGTGGCTGGTAGCCAACCGCCCATCTACCGCTTCACTGCTGGCCTGCGCTTGTGGCGTGGTAGGCCAGGCATCGCGATCCAGGTCCAGATCGGCGAATTTACGGGCGTCGAACACCGGGGTGGCGACGCCAGCTTTGCGTTGCTCGTCGTAGTCGCGCATCAGGCGCAGACCCACTTTAATCAGCATGGCCAGGGCGATCAGGTTAACGAAGGCCAGGCAGGTCATGGTGATGTCGGCAAAGGCGAACACGGTGGAGAGGTTCTGCATCGAGCCCCAGCAGATCAGCGCCAGCACCAGACCACGGTAGGTCAGCAGCGCCGTGCGGCTTTTGCCGAGGAGGAACTGCAGGGCGTTTTCGCCGAGGTAGTAGTTGTAGAGGATGCAGGTAAACACAAACAGGCTCAGCGCCACGCTGACAAAAATACGACCCCAGTCGCCGACTACCGCTGCCAGGGAGTTCTGGGTCAGGACAATGCCGTCGCCTTCAAAACCTGGGGTGTAGAAACCGGAGAGCAAGATCAGCAACGCGGTGCAGGTGCAGATGACGAAGGTATCAAGGAACACGCTAAATGCCTGAACCACGCCTTGTGCAACCGGGTGCTCAACGCTGGCCACGGCGGCAACGTTAGGCGCACTGCCCAGGCCCGCTTCGTTGGCAAACACGCCGCGTTTTACACCCATCACAATGGCGCTGCCGAGCAGGCCGGCGAAGGCAGGCTCAAGGCCGAAGGCGCTCTTGACGATGGTCATCAGCATGCCCGGCACCAGGTCGATCTGGGTGAAGATCACGTACAGGGTCACGCCGATATAGGCGAGGGTTTTCACCGGCACCAGCAGGTCGGAAACCGAGGCGATGCGCTTGATGCCACCAACAAATACCAGGCCCAGCAGCACGGCCAGACCGATACCGGTGTACTGCACCGGGAAGCCGAAGGCGTTCTGCAGCGAGTGGGTGACAGTGAACGATTGCAGACCGTTGAAGGCGAAGCCGTAGGTCACCAGCAACAGCACGGCGAACACCATGGCCATCCAGCGCAGCTTCAGGCCGTGCTGAATGTAGTAAGCCGGACCGCCGCGATACAGGCCGTCACCGTCGGCGCGCTTGTACAGCTGCGCCAGGGAGCATTCGAAGAAGCTGCTGGACATGCCCACCAGCGCGGTGACCCACATCCAGAACACTGCACCCGGACCACCGAGGGTCACGGCAATACCGACACCAGCGATGTTGCCCGCACCAACGCGGCCGGCCAGGCTCAGCATCAGCGCCTGGAACGAACTGAGTTGGCCGCCACTGCTACGCAACGACTGCTTGAACACGCTGAACATATGGCCGAAATGGCGGAACTGCACAAAGCGCGAACGGATGGTGAAGTAGCTGCCCAGGCCGACGATCAGCACGATCAGCAGCTTGCCGGACAGGAAGTCATTGAGCATTTCAAGCATGGGAGGTTTCCTCGACTCTTATTGTTCGAATGCAGCGGTGGGGTTGCAGCTAACAGGTACGGCAGTACAGCTGGCAGATAAAACTGTTCGAAAAATTCGTGGGGCGCATGGTTGGCCAGTGCTCGCCGTGTAGGCAATTTCGCGGGTCGATTCGATGTGATGCGAGTTGATGCTATAGTCGCGCCGCTAGCATCATGGGAGGGCGACGTTGTGTCGGACAATCTGGGCATCAATCTGAAACTGCTGTGCAGCCACTACCGCTCTATTGCGGAGGTTTGCCGGCTGCTGTCGATCAACCGTGCGCAGTTCAACAAGTACCTCAGCGGGCAAAGCCAGCCGACGAGCTACAACCGCAAACGCATCGGTGATTTCTTCGGCGTCGAGGAATACGAACTGAGCCTGCCGCCGGAACAGTTCGCCCGGCTGATCGGTGCACGTCTGGCCGATACCAGCAATACGCCGAGCAACGACCCGCTCGCCAATCTGCTGCAGCCGCTGCGCGAGCATTCCACCAGCCTGTCGCGTTACTGCGGTTACTACTTCGAATACTCCAACTGCATGTCGGTGCCGGGCACCATCCTGCTGTCGCTGGTGCATTTGCGTGAAGAGCGCGGCACCTTTCTGTTCGAGCGCCAGGAACGCCAGGAGCGCTCGGCCAGCAGCAATGTGCAGGCTGAAGACTGGGTGCGTTGCCGTTATCTGGGCGCGGCGTTTCACCTGCAGGACCGGGTGTTTCTCATCGACTACGAGTCGCTGACCCTTAACGAGATGAGCCAGACCATCCTGATTCCCAGCTACAAGAGCCGGATTACCCGCTTGAATGGGCTGAAGACCGGCGTGTCCAGCGGCGACCGCCGCACTCCGGCCTGCACCCGGGTGGTGTGGGAGTACCTGGGGGAAGAGATCAACCGGGTTAACGCCTACCGCCAGGTGATGCTGTACCGGCCGGATGATCCGCGGATTGACGAAGATATCCGCCAGCGGCTCACGGTTGGGCCGATCAGCAATGGCCTGTTCGAGATCGAGTAAATCGACACTCCCCGTAGGAGCGGCTTCAGCCGCGATGCTCTTGAACAATCAACAGCATCGCGGCTGAAGCCGCTCCTACGAGTTCATCGCAAGTCGATTAAAACGCCAACTGCCACTGCGCAATCACGCCATGGTTCTGCGCGTTGCTGCCCATTTCCCCGGCATAACCCAGGCCCAGACTCTGGGTGGCTGTGATGCCCACATCAAAGCCTGCTTCCAGCAGCATGGTATTGCGATCCAGCGCCGTACCTTGTGCGCTGAAGGCGCTGCCGCCGCTGATAAATGCCTGGCGGGTCTGGCTATCCACGTCGCCATAGGTATGGCGCCAGCCGAGGCTCATGCGTGGGGTAAAGCTCATGCCGTTGGCGAACTGGTCGAGACGGGCGATGCGGATACCAAAGGTGCTGCTGAGGTTGTCCTGGTCCTGGTCATCGACGTGCAGCGCCGAGTCGCCACCCTTTTCGTTGTAGGCATCGCGGCTGTAACGCTGGTAACCGAGGCTGGCGAACGGCTCGGCCAGTAGGTGTCCGCTGGCGTATTGATAGGCCAGTTCGGCGAAGGCTTGCTGGCTGTCGGCGTCGTAGCTGCCATGCAGTTTGTCGTCGACGCCGGCGAAGCTGACCCGGCGTTTGTTCTCGCCGTCGTGGCTGCTGTAGGCCGCGCCCAGGCGCAGGGCCAATTGGTCGAACTGGGTCAGGGCGTAGACGCCGACGTGGTAGCTGTCGACATCCCCGGAAGCGCCCTGGCCTGCGTCGATATCGGTGCGCGAGTAGCCACCGACCACGCCCAGGCGCCAGTCCTGGTTCAGTGCCCAGTCCGCACCGAACAGCGTGCCCCCGGTGTTCTGATCGACATCGCTGCTGCCATGTTCGCCATCCACCGTGCCATGGCTGCCGAGCGCTTGTACCCACAGACGGCCAGCGGCTTTCGGATCGTGCAGGCCACGGGCTTCATTGGGCACGCCAACGGCCACCAGCTGCGGACCGTCATCCCGCAGGATCGAAGCCTGCAGACTGCTACCAAAGCCACCAAGCTGCCTCATGGCACCTTGCATCACCGTGCTCACTTGGCTGGAGCCGGCCAGGGTGGCGGCGGCCATGCTGGCGTTGCTGGCACCGGAGAGTTGTTCCAGGGCCTGGCTGGCGGTGGCGCTGTTGCTGGTCAGCAGGGCGTTGTACAGGCTGTTGTTGCTCTGGCTGGCCAGGCTGTTGGCCAGGTTGCGCGCGCTGTCGGTGGTGGCCAGGGCGGCGAAGGCGGTGTCGTTGCGTTTCAGTTCCAGCTCTACCGAGTTGGCGGTGTAGGTGATGGTCGGGGTCAGGAAGGCGAAGTTATTCGTCACCGTGCCGAACTGGCCTGTCACCCCGCCCGCCGCGGTCAGCAGGCTGCTGTGCTGGGCGTAACCACTGCCATTGGCGGTGAGGTTGAGGGTGGCGTTGGCCAAGGTGGCGCTGCCGCTTAACTGCACCGGTGCACCGCTGGTGTTGAGCGCGTAGTTGAAGGTCGAGCCGCTGCTCAGTTGCAGGCTGCCCAGCCGCCCGCTGCCACCGTAGCTGGCACCACTGGCCACGCTGAGGGTGCCGCCGATGCTGCCCTGGTTGATCAGGCTGGCACCACTGGCGACGCTGCCGCCGGCACTGAAGTCAGTGCTGCTGACCGTCCACTTGCCAGCGGAGACCGTCAGGGTTTCAAAGTTCTGGCTGTTGCCGAAGGTGCCGCTACCGCTGCCACCCAGGGTCAGGGTATCGGTGCCCGCGCCGCCGTCCACCAGACCGCCAAAGGTGCCGCCGCTGAGCACGGTCAGGCTGTCATCACCGGTGCCCATATCCACCGCCAGGCCGTTGAGGCCCACGATGGAGCCGGCGTTGCTCAGGCTGTCGTTGCCCGCGCCCATTTGCACGGCTGCGGCGGCGGTGGTGCTATTCAACTGGTCGACGCGCACCGACTGGGTGCCGCCGCGAATCACCCCGCCGGAGAGGTTGGTCAGGCTGTCGGCGAAGTTGCCGACCAGGCCGATGGCCGTGCTGTCGGCACCGATGATGCTGCCGCCGTTGGTGATGGTCGCCACGCCGCCGACCGCTGATGCCGTGCCGCGTTGGGCGGCGATGGAGGTGCCGTTGGCACCGTCGTCGATAAGGATGCCTTTGGACTGGCCGAAGATCTCGCCACCGGCGTAGTTGGTGATGCTGCCGCCACCGGCGGCGATACCGTCGGCACCGTTGGGGAAACCGCTGGAGTCGACGCCGCCGGCACCCAGGCCTTCGATGCGGCCGTAGTTGCTGATGTTGGCGATACCGTCGATATCCACGCCGTCACCATCACCGTTGTTGGCGGTGCTGTAGCCGGTGCTGCCGCCGAGGTGTTCATAGACCTTGCCGGCGCCGGCATAACGGCCGCTGATCAAACCGTAGTTCACCACCGTACCGACGCCATCGCTGCCCACGCCCGAACCGTTGCGACCGATGATCTGCCCGCCTTGGTAGTTGGTCACGGTGACGCCGGCATCGGAGGTCACGCCGTGGCGGGGGCCGGAAATGCTGCCCCAGTTGTTGACAGTGACAGCCAGTTTCGAGTCGATGGCGTCCATGGCACTGGCCGCGCTGCCGCAGGCGCTGATGTAGTCCGGGCATTTGGTGTTGACCACACCGGTGCTGATGATGGTGCCGTAGTTGTTGATGGTGGTGTTGCTGCCTGGGCGCAGGGCGTCGTCGTTGCTGGAGGAGATTACGGCGCTGCTGTTGGTGGCCGAGCCGTTGTTGATCACCTTGGTGCCGCTGCCGTCGGCACCGCGCAGGTCGAGCGCCTGGCCGCCGCTGGTGCCGCTACCGGTGACCTTGATGGTGCCGTTGTTATTCAGCACCAGCGACGAGTTGGCCTTGTTCAGGCGCAGGGCATCGCTGCTGACGGTAGAGATCGTGCCGTTGTTGTTGATGACAATGCTGACGCCATTGGTGTTGTTATCGATGGCGCGGCCGGCGGCATTGCTGATGGTGCCACTGTTGTTCAGGGTCACGGTGCCGCTGGTGCCGGTGATGTCCACCGAGGTGCCGGTGCTGACATTCAGGCTGGCGCCGCTGCCGACACTACCGGTATTGCCGGTGGTCAGGGTTTTCGCGCTGGTGTCGGTGGTGCCCGGAGCCACGCTGAAATCGGCGGCCTGCGCCACGCCAATGCTGGCGGCTTGCAGGGCGATGACCAGGGGTAGCAGACGGAAGCTGGAGGTGTGGAATGGCATAACGCGCACCGCTCTTATTAGAAAAGTGCGGCGACTATGCGTGCGACTTGTTACAAACAGTTGACGAGGCGGTACGCCAGAATCGCCACCCACCACCGTCGCCCCAGCGCAGGCTGGGGCCCAGAGTTGAAGACTGTACGAATGTCTACGTTCGACACGAGATTCTGGATTCTCGCGTACGCGGGAATGACGGTGTGAGGCGAAAGTTATTCCTCGCGCAACGCCTTCAAATCCTGAATCTGCTGCCCCTGCGCATCAAAGTTATCCACCGCCAACCAACGCTCATAGCCCTTGGCAATCGCTGGCCATTCGCTGTCGATGATGGAGTACCAGGCGGTGTCGCGGTTGCGGTCTTTGACCACCAGGTGCTGACGGAACAGCCCTTCATAACTGAAACCGAAACGTTCGGCGGCGCGTTTGGAGCGGGCGTTGCCGTTGTTGCATTTCCATTCCAGGCGGCGGTAGCCGTGGTCGAAGGCATTCCTGGCCAGCAGGTAGATGACCTCGGTGGCTTGCACGCTGCGCTGCATAACGCGGCCATAGCAGATATGGCCGATCTCGATGCTGCCGTGCGCCGGCGCAATGCTCAGGTAGCTGAGCAGGCCTTGCACCTGGCCGCTGGCTTGCTCGACCACAGCGAAGAACAGCGGATCTTTGCTGGCGGCGTTGTTGCTCAGCCAGGTGTCGAACGCGGCGCGCTCGGTGAAGGGGCCGTAGGGCAGGTAATCCCACAGCAGCGGGTCGCAGCCGGGGCCTTGCAAGGCCACCCACAGGTTGTCGCCATGGCGCGCCGGGTCGAGGGCTTCGAGACGCACGGTGCGGCCTTGCAAGGCGTCGCGGCTGGGGGCGGCGACGGGCTTCCAATTGAGGGGCGGGGTAAGGCTCATGGGGCGATTCCTGGCGAATTAGGCGAAGAGTTTGCGGTACTGCACGAAGCCGGAACGGTCGGCCACTTTGTCGTACAGGTGCATGGCATCGGTGTTGCTCTCGTGGGTCAGCCAATGCACGCGGGAAGCGCCGGCTGCTTTGGCCTCGGCGTACACATGTTCGATCAGCTGGCGACCGATGCCGCCGCCGCGAATGCCTTCCTGCACATACAGGTCCTGAAGGTAGCAGTAGTTGCCGACGGTCCAGGTGGAGCGGTGGTAGATAAAGTGCACCAAGCCCACGGCCTTACCGTTCTGCCAGGCCAGCGCGGCGTTGATCGGTTCGCCACCGTCGAGAAAACGTTGCCAGGTGATGGCGCTGGTTTCATCGGCGATCACGGTGTTGTAGAAGCGCTGGTAGCCCTGCCACAAGGGCAGCCAGGCGGCGTGGTCGGCGGCGCTGATGGGGCGAATTTCCAGGGTGCTCATGGTCGATCCTTCAGGCGGAGGCATGGGGTGGCATACGGGCGGCCAGTTCGGCTTCGTTGTTCAGGCCGCTGCTGGCAAGGTTGCTGCGCACGCTGTCGTAGTCGGTTTTGTCGCGGTTCTGGCCGAGCTTCCATTTGCCGTCGAGGCGTTCGATGGGCAGTTCGAAACCGACGATGGCGCGCAGCATGCTGTCGATATAGGCCGGCGGCGCTTCCTCGAGGGTCCAGGGTTGGGGGCGGCCCTGCTCGTGGTGCCGGGTCAGCTCGCTGAGCAGCTGGCGCAGGCGCTGCGGGTCGTCGAAGGTTTCGGCATGGCCATAAGCGTGGATGGCGATGTAGTTCCAGGTCGGCACCGCTTTGCCGTGTTCGGCCTTGCTTGGGTAGTAACCGGGGCTGATATAGGCCTGCTCGCCAGGGAAAATCACCAACACCTCGGCACCGGCCTGGAAACTTTTCCATTGCGGGTTGGCTTTGGCGAAGTGGCCTTTGAGGGTACCGAAGCGGCCCTCGCCAGGCACCAGCAGCAAGGGCAGATGGCTGGCCTGCATGCCGCTCTCATCCTGGCTGACCAGAATCGCCAGGGGTGTCTGCACCATCTGTGCATGCAGGGTGGGCAGGTCTTCTTCACGGAATGCAGCGGGTGTGTACATGGTGGCTCTCCAGCAGATGGAGTGATCCTAGGGCAGCTATTGGTCTGTTGTAAGAGCCATTTATGGCAAATTTCATGGAGCCAATGTAGGTTGGGTGGAGCTTTGCAGGTCCCTGTAGGCGCGGCTTCAGCCGCGATTGGCCCTCACAGGTACCAAAAGCATCGCGGCTAAAGCCGCTCCTACGAGATCCTCGTTATGTCACCGACGCCCTTACCCTTCGACCCTTCCGGCATCCACTTGGACCGCAAGCAAGGCTTGTCGCGCCAGCTGTATCAGGCCCTGCGCGAACGCATTCTCGGCGGCCAGCTCGGTAGCCTGGTGCGTCTGCCCGCTACCCGCGATCTGGCCGAAGCCTTGGGCGTGTCGCGCAATACCGTGGTGCGTGCCTATGACCAGCTGTATGCCGAGGGCTACCTGCAAGGGCGGATTGGCGATGGTACTTATGTGGCCGAGCTGGCGACCAAGGCTCGCGGCAAGGCAAACCCAGCGCTGGCCAAACCTGCCGTAGCGGCGCAAAGCAATCTGCTCCAGCGTTTGCAGACCGAGCATCTGCCGCCGCCCCGTCTGGATGCGCCCCGGGCTTTTCGGGTGGGCATTCCGGCCTTCGACCTGTTTCCCTTCGACACCTGGGCGCGCCTGCAAGCCAACTTCTGGCGCCGCCCGCCGATGGCCAGCCTGGGTTATGCCGATGCCGCCGGCGATCCGCAGTTGCGGGAGCTGATCGCCGCTTATCTGCGCAATAGTCGCGGCCTGCTCTGCGACCCAGGCCAGGTGATCATCACCAGCGGCGCGCAGCAAGCCATCAGCCTGTGTGCACAAATGCTGGTGAACGTCGGTGATCGCGTGGCGGTGGAAAACCCCGGCTACCGCGCCGCCGGCAAAGCCTTCGCCCTGGCCGGCGCACGCCTGCACGGCGTAGCTGTGGACGAAGAAGGCTTCGATACTCGCCAGTTGGCCAGCTTGAAAGAATGCCGCCTGGCCTACGTCACCCCTTCGCACCAATACCCCACCGGCGTGACCCTGTCGCTGCCGCGCCGTTTGCAGCTGCTGGAATGGGCGGCGCGGGAACAGGCCTGGATCGTCGAGGACGACTACGACGGCGAGTACCGCTACCGCGGCACGCCGCTGTCGCCCCTGGCCGCGCTGGATCAGCATGGCCGGGTGCTGTACGTCGGGACCTTTTCCAAGATCGCCTTCCCTGGCCTGCGCCTCGGCTATCTGGTGGTACCGCCGACGCTCACCGAAGCCTTCAGTCAGGTCCGCGCCCTGGGGGTGCGCCACTCGGAAATCGGCACCCAGGCGGTGATGGCCGAATTTATTGCCGCCGGGCACTTTCAGCGGCATATCCGCCGTATGCGTAGAGCGGCGCAGGCCCGTCGTGACGCCCTGCTCAAAGGCTGGCCGGGCGACGTGGCGGGTTGCCAACCCTTGCCGCAAGTGGATGCCGGGCTGCACCTGAGCGTGCGGGTCAGCAGCAGTAAGCGCGAGCTGGAGTTGGTGGCCAAGGCCGCGGCGGTGGGCGTCGAACTGAATGCCCTGAGCGACTACTGGCTGCCCGACTCACCCGGCACTGAAGACGAACGCGCCGGGCTGGTGATGGGTTTTGCCGGGGTAAGTGAGGAGCACATCGCAACGGCGTTGAGTGCGCTGAAAAAGGCTTGGAGGGCGTAATCGCCTTTTCCAGGAATCGCGGCTGAAGCCGCTCCTACGAGATCGCCCAACCTGGGGGAGCGGCCGATCCGGCGCTCTGGTTAGCCGTTAGGTTCGTAGGTGATGCCAGACAGAAAATGAGCGTCTAGCCAAGGTCGCCACGGAGCCTTTCCATGCAAGCCTTGCTAACCGAAATTCTCGATGAAGTCCGCCCGCTGATTGGCCAGGGCAAAGTGGCCAGCTATATCCCCGCGTTGGCTGAGGTGCCCGCTGCGCAGTTGGGCATCGCCGTATATGGCAATGACGGCGAGCTGTTCTGCGCCGGCGATGCCCATACGCCGTTTTCGGTGCAGAGTATTTCCAAGGTGTTCAGCCTGGTGCAGGCCATCGAGCATTCGGGGGAGGCGATCTGGCAGCGCCTTGGCCATGAGCCATCCGGGCAGCCGTTCAATTCGCTGGTGCAGCTGGAATTCGAGCGCGGCATTCCGCGTAACCCCTTTATCAATGCCGGGGCCCTGGTGATCTGCGATATCAACCAGTCGCGCTTTGCTGCGCCGGTGTTGTCGATGCGTGATTTTGTCCGGCGGCTGTCGGGCAACCTGGAAGTGACGGTGGATCGCCATGTGGCCGAGTCGGAGTATCAGCACCGCGCGCGCAATGCGGCGATGGCCTACCTGATGCAGTCTTTTGGCAATTTCCATAACGATGTAGAGGCGGTGCTGCGTAGTTATTTCAGCTACTGCGCCCTGCGTATGAATTGCATCGACCTGGCCCGCGCCTTCTGTTTTCTCGCCAACGATGGCTTCTGCAAACACAGCGGCGAGCAGATTCTGACGCCACGGCAAACCCAGCAAGTGAATTCGATCATGGCCACCAGCGGGCTGTATGACGAGGCGGGCAACTTTGCCTATCGGGTTGGTTTGCCGGGTAAAAGCGGGGTGGGCGGCGGCATTGTCGCGGTGGTGCCGGGGCGGTTTACCGTGTGCGTGTGGTCGCCGGAGCTGAATGCGGCGGGTAATTCGCTGGTGGGGATGGCGGCGTTGGAGTTGTTGAGCCAGCGCATTGGTTGGTCGGTGTTTTAGTTTTTGTTGGCGACACGATCCTGTAGGAGCGGCTTCAGCCGCGATGCTTTTGATGGCCAAGAGCATCGCGGCTGAAGCCGCTCCTACGGGGCACTCCAAGCGGCATAAAAAAAGGAGACACAGCTTGCGCTGTATCTCCCTGAAGGGCTTGGGATGAGTGGCCCCAATGCCTGGTGACTGTGTAGCGGGGTGGCGTCAGACCGCTGCTTTGAGCGGCACCAGACGCGGGGCAATCATGTTTTCCGGGCGCAGGATCTCGGCCAGGCTGGCGTCATCCAGCAGTTGTTCCTCACGCACCAATTCCAGTACGCCACGACCACTTTCCAGCGCCTGCTTGGCAATGCGCGTGGCGTTTTCGTAGCCGATATAGGGGTTCAGCGCGGTGATCAGGCCGATGGAGCTTTCCACCAGTTCACGGCAGCGTTCTTCGTTGGCGGTAATGCCGACGATGCAGTGCTCGCGCAGCATGTCCATGGCCCGTTGCAGCAGGCGGATCGAGTCGAAGATCTTGTAGGCGATCAAGGGCTCCATCACGTTCAGTTGCAGCTGACCGCCTTCGGCCGCCATGGTCAGCGCCAAGTCGTTGCCGATCACTTCGAAGGCCACCTGGTTGACCGCTTCCGGAATCACCGGGTTGACCTTGCCGGGCATGATCGAGCTACCGGGCTGACGCGCCGGCAGGTTGATTTCATTGATGCCGGTGCGTGGGCCGCTGGACAGCAGGCGCAGGTCGTTGCAGATCTTCGACAGCTTCACGGCGGTGCGTTTGAGCATGCCGGAGAACAGCACAAAGGCACCCATGTCCGAGGTGGCTTCGATCAGGTCGGCGGCCGGTACCAGCGGTTGGCCGCTGATCAGCGCCAGGCGTTCCACCGCCAGGTGCTGGTAGCCCGGGTCGGCGTTGATGCCGGTGCCGATGGCGGTGCCGCCCAGGTTCACTTCGGTAAGCAGCTCCGGTGCCAGGCTGCGCAGACGCGCCAGGTCTTCACCCAGGGTGGTGGCGAAGGCGCGGAATTCCTGGCCAAGGGTCATCGGCACGGCGTCTTGCAACTGGGTGCGGCCCATCTTCAATACATGGCTGAACTCTTCACCTTTGGCGGCAAAGGCCTGGATCAGGCTGTCGAGGCTGGCCAGCAGGGTGTCGTGGCCGAGCAGCAGACCCAGGCGAATGGCGGTGGGGTAGGCGTCGTTGGTGGACTGCGCCATGTTCACGTCATTGTTGGGGTGCAGGTACTGGTACTCGCCCTTGTTGTGGCCCATGGCTTCGAGGGCGATGTTGGCGATCACCTCGTTGGCATTCATGTTGGTCGAGGTGCCGGCACCGCCTTGAATCATGTCGACCACGAACTGATCGTGGAACTCGCCGCGCACCAGACGGGCACAGGCTTCGCTGATGGCCGCGTGTTTGGCCGGGCTGAGGTGGCCCAGTTGCTGGTTGGCGTCGGCGGCCGCCTGTTTCACCATCGCCAGGGCAACCACCAGTTTCGGGTAATGCGACAGCGTCACGCCGGACAGGCGGAAGTTGTGCACAGCCCGCAGGGTCTGAATGCCGTAGTAAGCGTCGGAAGGAACTTCGAGGGTGCCAAGCAGATCTTTTTCGATGCGCGATGATGCAACAGGAGACATGATGAGGTTCATCTCAGGGTAGGCACGGGCTAGGCCGCGATGCCGGCTAGACTAGGGATGAGCGCATTTTTAGGCCAATGCTGTTAAACGCTGGGGTATGCACAATCGGCATAATGCCGCTGTGACCGCCGCTTGTTGGCGAGCGTAATACCCTGTCTCCGATCCCGCGATGCGAGCCCCTGTATGAACCTGGAAAGCAAATGGCTGGAAGACTTCGTGACCCTGGCCGGCACCCGCAGTTTTTCCCAGGCGGCGCAGAAGCGCTTTGTTACCCAGCCAGCCTTCAGTCGGCGTATTCGCAGTTTGGAAGAATCCCTTGGCCTGACCCTGGTGAACCGCGCGCGCACGCCGATTGAACTGACCGAAGCCGGCCAGCTGTTTCTGGTCACCGCCCGCAGCGTGATCGAGCAACTGGGTGAAGTGGTGCGCCATCTGCATCATCTGGAAGGCCAGCAGGGCGAGGTGCTGCAATTCGCTGCCGCTCACTCCCTGGCCCTCAGTTACTTTCCGGCCTGGATCGCGCGATTGCGCAATGAAGGGCTGAATATCGCCAGCCGCCTGGTGGCGACCAACGTCGGCGAGGCCGTGCATGCCCTGCGCGAGGGTGCCTGCGATTTGATTCTGGCCTTCTATGACCCGGATGCGGCGTTGCAGATGGACCCGGAAATCTTCCCCTCGATGCTGTTGGGGCGCAGCGAAATGTTGCCGGTGTGTGGCGTGGACGCTGAGGGCAAAGCGCTGTTCGACCTAGATAGCGGGCAGAGTGTGCCGCTGCTGGCGTATAGCGCTGGCGCGTTTCTCGGCCGCTCGGTGAATGCTTTGCTGCGTCAGCGTGGCTTGCGCTCCACCACCGTGTACGAAACGGCGATGGCCGACAGTTTAAAGAGCATGGCGTTGCAGGGGCTGGGCGTGGCCTGGGTGCCGCGGCTGAGCATCGGCGCCGAACTGGCTCGCGGCGAACTGGTGGAATGTGGCGGCCCGCAGTGGCAACTGCCATTGGAAATCCGCCTGTACCGCTGCGCCCTGGTGCGCAAAGCCGCGATCCGCCTGCTCTGGCGCAAGCTCGAAGCGGGTGCCGGCGCAGGCACCGAAAGTTCGTAGGAGCAGCTTTAGCCGCGAAGGGTCGGGCCTGAAAGCGGCGATACTGGGCACTGATGAAAAGCATCGCGGCTAAAGCCGCTCCTACGGGTTGCGCATGGCCAAAATGCCCTGCCAAACGGTCGTTTTTCGCGGGTACTCCCAGCGCCAACCTTTACGTTATACTGCGCGGCCTTTGGCCGGCTTCGCTCCGGTCTTCGCATACAAGCCACGCCTGGTTTTCCAGCGTGGCTTGTTAGTTTTTGCCGCGCCGCCAGGCGCCAATGAGAAGAGGCACGACGATGAGCGCACTGGTTGGCGTGATCATGGGCTCCAAGTCCGATTGGTCCACCCTTAGCCACACCGCCGATATGCTGGAGAAGCTGGGCATCCCTTACGAAGTGAAGGTTGTTTCCGCTCACCGCACCCCGGATTTGCTCTTTCAATACGCAGAAGAAGCCGAAGGCCGTGGCATTCAGGTGATCATCGCCGGTGCTGGCGGTGCTGCCCATTTGCCAGGTATGTGTGCGGCGAAAACGCACCTGCCGGTGCTGGGCGTGCCGGTGCAGTCGTCGATGCTCTCGGGCGTCGACTCGCTGCTGTCGATCGTGCAGATGCCGGCTGGCATTCCGGTCGCCACCCTGGCTATCGGCAAGGCCGGTGCGGTGAACGCCGCCCTGCTGTCGGCCAGCATCCTTGGCCATCAACACCCGCAGTTCCATGCCGCGCTGAAGCAATTTCGCAGCGAGCAGACGGACAGCGTGCTGGATAACCCGGACCCGCGCATCGCCTGATTGGCGGCGGGTTTTATGCGGTGCCAGGCGCCGCTGTGATTGAGTTCGAATGGGGCTGTTGAGATGAAAATCGGTGTAATCGGTGGCGGCCAACTGGGTCGCATGTTGGCGCTGGCAGGCACCCCGCTGGGGATGCACTTCGCCTTTCTCGATCCGGCGCCCGACGCCTGTGCCGCCGCCCTCGGCGAGCACCTGCGCGCCGATTACAGCGACCAGGAACACCTGCGCCAACTGGCCGATGAAGTGGACCTGGTGACCTTCGAATTCGAAAGCGTACCGGCCGAGACCGTGGCCTTTCTGTCGCAGTTCGTGCCGGTGTATCCGAGCGCCGAAGCGCTGCGCATCGCCCGTGATCGCTGGTTCGAAAAGAGCATGTTCAAAGACCTCGGCATTCCTACGCCCGAGTTCGCAGATATCCAGTCCCAGGCTGATCTGGACGCCGCTGTTGCCGCCATCGGCCTGCCGGCCGTGCTGAAAACCCGCACCCTGGGTTATGACGGCAAGGGCCAGAAAGTACTGCGCAAAGCTGAAGACGTAGTCGGCACCTTTGCCGAGCTGGGCAGTGTGCCGTGCTTGCTGGAGGGCTTTGTGCCCTTCACTGGCGAAGTGTCGCTGGTGGCCGTGCGTGCCCGTGATGGCGAAACCCGTTTCTACCCGCTGGTGCACAACACCCATGTGAACGGCATTCTCTGCCTGTCCATCGCCAGCACCGCGCATCCGCTGCAAGGCCTGGCCGAAGACTACGTCAGCCGGGTGCTGAAGCAGCTCGATTACGTTGGCGTGCTGGCCTTTGAATTCTTCGAAGTCGATGGTGGCCTCAAGGCCAACGAAATTGCCCCGCGTGTGCACAACTCCGGGCACTGGACCATCGAAGGTGCCGAGTGCAGCCAGTTCGAAAACCACCTGCGCGCTGTGGCCGGTTTGCCCCTGGGCTCGACCGCCAAGCTGGGCGAAAGCGCGATGCTCAACTTTATCGGCGAAGTGCCGGCGGTGGAGCAGGTGATCGCCATTGATGACTGCCATTTGCACCACTATGGCAAGGCGTTCAAGGTTGGTCGCAAGGTCGGCCATGCCACCGTGCGCAGCGCTGACCGCGCCACGCTGGATGCGCAGGTAGCCAAGGTTCAAGCGCTGATCAAATAAGCGTTCGGCTGTGGATTCTGGGCCCCAGCCTGCGCTGGGGAGACGGAAGTTTGTGCTTCATGCACCGCCATCCGTGCGCGGTTTTCCAGGGTGCGGGCGCTGATCAAATAGCGTCCGGCTTTGAATTCTGGGCCCCAGCCTGCGCAGGGGCGACGGAAGTTTGTGCTTCATGCACCGTCATCCGTGCGCGGTTTTCCAGGGTGCGGGCGCTGATCAAATAGCGTCCGGCTTTGAATTCTGGGCCCCAGCCTGCGCTGGGGTGACGGAAGTTTGTGCTTCATGCACCGTCATCCGTGCGCGGTTTTCCAGGGTGCGGGCGCTGATCAAGTAAGCGTCCGGCTGTGGATTCTGGCCCCCAGCCTGCGCTGGGGTGACGGAAGTTTGTGCTTCATGCACCGTCATCCGTGCGCGGTTTTCCAGGGTGCGGGCGCTGATCAAGTAAGCATCCGGCTTTGAATTCTGGGCCCCAGCCTGCGCTGGGGCGACGGAAGTTTGTGCTTCATGCACCGTCATCCGTGCGCGGTTTTCCAGGGTGCGGGCGCTGATCAAATAGCGTCCGGCTGTGGATTCTGGGCCCCAGCCTGCGCTGGGGTGACGGAAATTTGTGCTTCATGCACCGCCATCCGTGCGCGGTTTTCCAGGGTGCGGGCGCTGATCAAGTAAGCATCCGGCTGTGGATTCTGGGCCCCAGCCTGCGCTGGGGAGACGGAAGTTTGTGCTTCATGCACCGTCATTCGTGCGCGGTTTTTCAAGGTGCGGGCGCTGAGCAAGTAAGCATCCGGCTTTGAATTCTGGGCCCCAGCCTGCGCTGGGGAGACGGAAGTTTGTGCTTCATGCACCGTCATCCCAGCGCAGGCTGGGATCCAGAATTTCCGATCGAACGCTGCCTTTCAAACATGGAACCTCCCCCGCCCCCTACCCTCTGATCTCAGGGTGCCAGTGTCGGCACCTGTCATTCACAGAGGATTTCCCATGGGCATTATCGGCACCATTTTTATCGGCTTTCTCGCGGGCCTGGTGGCGCGTTTTCTGAAGCCGGGCGACGACAGCATGGGCTGGATCATGACCATCCTGCTGGGTATCGCCGGCTCGATGGCGGCCACTTACGGCGGTCAGGCCCTGGGTCTGTACCAGGCTGGCGAAGGTGCCAGCTTTGTCGGGGCCGTGGTTGGTGCCATCGTGTTGCTGGTGATCTACGGCCTGATCAAGAAGAAGTAAGCGCTTCCAGCAAGGTTCGCGCATAGCCCGGCAGGGCGGCGAAATCCGTGGCGCACAGCAGCAACTTGCGCTGTGCCCACGAGTCGCTTATCGGCAGGCTGATAAAACCCGCCGCACCTTGCCAGCGCTCGATTGCCGCCTGTGGCACCACGCCCAGTCCTGCGCCACGCGCAACCATCCGCAACACCCCATCAAAACTCTCGGCCCGCACCCGAATGCGCAAACGTCGGCCGGCATGCAGTGCCTGTTCTTCCAGATAAATCGCTAGAGCGCTGTTCAGTGCCAGGCCGACAAATTCGTGATCCAGCGTCTCGCTGAAGTGCACGACGTCGCGCCCGGCCAGCGGATGGTTCATTGGCATTGCCAGGGCCAGCGGGTCACGACGAAACGGCCGGGTTTGCAGGCCGCTACTGTCTACTGCATCGGAAATGATGCCGATATCCGCCGCGCCCTGGCGGATGCCATGGAGGATGCGCAGGCTCGGCTGTTCCTGCAGGTCGATATCGATATGGGGGTGGCTGGCGAGAAAGTCGGCCAATAGCTCTGGCAGGTACTCACTCAGCGCCGTGGTATTGCACAGCAGGCGCACCTGGCCTTTGAAGCCTTTGGCGTAGTCGGCCAGGTCGAACTGCAAGTGCTCGACCTGTTGCAGGATCAAGCGCCCATGCCGGGCCAAGGCCTCGCCGGCCGCGGTGGCGCTGACCCCACGGCGACCGCGCTCAAGCAACGCGCTGCCCAGGGAGCTTTCCATGGCGCGGATCCGCGCACTGGCCGAGGCCAGGGACAAATGGCAACGGCTGGCACCGGCGGTGATATTGCCGGCTTCAAGAATGCGCACAAACAGGCGCAGGTCGATCAGATCAAAGTGCATGGCCGTCCCCGGAACTTCCTTAGCCTCAGTCTATGCCAGAGGCTGACTGCGTAACTGGCAGATTTTCACCGGCAGGCTGCGGGCGCAGGATGGTGCCATGACGACATATCTCGATTTCTACCAAAACCTGGGCCCGGTCCTGTCACTGCTGGTGATGGTGACGTTCTTGCTGGCCGGTACGGTCAAGGGCGTGATCGGCCTTGGCTTGCCTACGGTGGCCATGGGGCTGCTCGGTCTGGCTATGTTGCCGCCTCAGGCTGCGGCGCTATTGCTGGTGCCTTCCACCGTCACCAACCTTTGGCAGCTGGCGTTTGGCGGAGCGCTAAAAGCGCTGGTGCGCCGGCTCTGGCCGCTGCTGCTGTTGATAGTGATCGGTACCGGGCTGGGCAGTGGGTGGCTGGGCTTGGGCGCGGGCGAGGAGATGACCCGCGCCCTGGGCGGTGCGTTATTGCTCTACGCCATCAGTGGTTTGTTATTGCCGCCGCTGCGTGTGCCTGAACGCCACGAGGTTTGGCTGGGGCCGTTGTGCGGCCTGCTAACCGGCATCGTCACGGCGGCCACGGGGGTGTTTGTGATTCCTGCCGTGCCCTATCTGCAAGCCCTCGGCCTGCAACGTAATCAGCTGGTTCAGGCGCTGGGTCTGTCGTTTACCGTCTCCACCCTGGCACTGGGTGCCGGCCTGTTCTGGCGTGGCGAAGTGGGCAGCGGCGAACTGGGGGCTTCGCTGCTGGCGCTGCTACCCGCCCTGGCCGGCATGCTGTTGGGTCAGTGGTTGCGGCAGTGCATCAGCGCCGTGCTGTTCAAGCGGGTGTTCTTTATCGGCTTGGGCCTGCTGGGTCTGCACCTGCTGATAGGCGGCTGATAGACTCGCCGCCTCTTTATCCCAGCCGAGTTTGTCCATGCGCCGCTTACTGTTCAGCCTGCTGTTACTCAGTGGTTTCGCCCACGCGCAGCTCCCGGAAACCGACTGGCTGGCGCTGATGCCCAAGTCCGATCAGAAGGCGCTGGAGGAGATGCCGGAGATCAGCCACAACACCCCGGAAGGTGACGGCACGTTCAGCAGCAAGGGCGGCTTGAAGCAGGAGAAAGGCTTGCCGGCGGTGATGTATTCGACCAACACGGTCGCCGCCATGAACAACAAGAACATCCGCATCGGCGGCTACCCGGTGCCGCTGGAAACCGATGCCAAAGGCCGCAGCACCCTGTTCTTCCTGGTGCCCTACCCGGGTGCCTGCATCCACGTACCGCCACCACCACCGAACCAGATGGTGCTGGTGCGCTACCCCAAGGGCCTGAAGCTCGACGATATCTACAACCCGCTGTGGGTAACCGGCACGCTGAAGGTGGAAAAGGTCAGCAATGACCTGGCCGATGCCGCCTACGCTCTGGATGCCAGCAATGTACGTGCGGTGACGGAAGCCGACTTATAAATAGAGGCTGTTAGGCCGTAATAGATTTTTTCTTATGGCCATAAATCGGCGATAGCTTTTACTCTGGCGACCAGTCCATTTAACCCTGGTCACCGCGATGCCAACTTCCATGATTGCCATGCGTAACGCCTGGTTCAACCAGGCCCACAACCACCCCTTTACCACCGTGGGTTTCGCCGCCGCCGGCCTGGCCGTGCTGGTGTTGCTGGTGGCGAGCATCTACAACGCCTTTCAAGGCGATGGCTCAGGTCATCTGCAGTACGCGTTGTTCGGCGGCCTCGCCGGCTTTGCTGCCACGGCCCTGGGTGCAGTGTTTGCCCTGACCCTCGGTTCGATCAAAGCCCGTACCCAGGACACCATGCTCGGCTTCGCCGCCGGCATGATGCTCGCCGCCAGTTCCTTCTCGCTGATTCTGCCGGGTCTGGCGGCGGCCAAAGAGATCACCGGCAATGGCCCGATGGCGGCGTTGACCGTGGTGGTCGGTCTCGGTCTTGGCGTGCTGTTGATGCTTGGCCTCGACCGCTTCACCCCCCATGAACACGACAGCACCGGCCCGTGCGGCCCGGAAGCCGAGCGCATAAATCGGGTGTGGTTGTTCGTGCTGGCGGTGACCCTGCATAACATTCCCGAGGGCATGGCCATTGGCGTCAGCTTTGCAGGTGGCGATATGAACGTCGGCCTGCCGCTGACCACCGCCATCGCCATTCAGGACATCCCCGAAGGTCTGGCTGTGGCCATGGCCCTGCGCGCCACGGGCATGTCGTCGCTGAAGTCGGCGGTGCTGGCGATTCTCAGCGGTGCCATGGAGCCCCTGGGCGCACTGATCGGCATTGGCGTATCCAGCGGCTTTGCCCTGGCCTATCCGATCAGCATGGGCCTGGCGGCGGGCGCGATGATCTTTGTGGTGTCCCACGAAGTGATTCCGGAAACCCACCGCAACGGCCATCAGACCCCGGCAACGCTGGGCTTGATGGCGGGTTTTGCGGTGATGATGTTCCTCGATACGGCCCTGGGTTGATTCGTTAACCTGGGCGTAACGATGCGTCGCCGGGCTTGATTGATGGCTCCGGTAGCCCTCCCTAAGGTAGTGCCACGACAGCGGAAATCGTGGACCTATCATGACAACAACAATCTCCCCACCGCCGCAGTGGTCGCGTCGTCGTGCTGAAAAAGCCCGACGCCTCGATCCGGTGCGCGCCCTCGCCGATGGCGTGGTTCTGCCCAGCGACAAGATAGTCGCGGCACTTGAAGCCCTGATCGCTCCCGGCGACCGGGTGGTGCTGGAGGGCAATAACCAGAAGCAGGCGGACTTCCTCTCACGCTCCCTGGCCAAGGCCGACCCCGAGCGTTTGCACGATCTGCATATGATCATGCCCAGCGTCAGCCGCGCCGAGCACCTGGATCTGTTCGAGCGCGGCATTGCGCGCAAACTCGATTTCTCCTTCGCCGGGCCACAAAGCCTGCGCATCAGCCAGCTGCTCGAAGACGGTCTGTTGGAAGTGGGCGCGATCCACACCTACATCGAACTGTATTCGCGCCTGTTGGTAGACCTGATCCCCAACGTCGCGTTGGTGGCCGGCTTTATGGCTGACCGCCACGGCAATATCTACACCGGCCCCAGCACCGAAGACACCCCCGCGCTGGTGGAACCGACGGCGTTCAGTGACGGCATCGTCATCGTCCAGGTCAACCAACTGGTGGATGAGGTCAGCGACTTGCCGCGGGTGGATATCCCCGCCTCCTGGGTCGATTTTGTGGTGGTGGCCGACCAACCTTTCTATATCGAGCCGCTGTTCACCCGCGACCCTCGCCATATCAAACCCGTGCATGTGTTGATGGCGATGATGGCGATCCGTGGCATCTATGAAAAACATAATGTGCAGTCGTTGAACCACGGTATCGGCTTCAACACCGCCGCCATCGAATTGATTCTGCCCACCTACGGTGAATCCCTCGGACTGAAGGGCAAGATCTGCCGTAACTGGACCCTCAACCCGCACCCGACCCTGATCCCCGCCATCGAAACCGGCTGGGTGCAGAGCGTGCACTGCTTCGGCACCGAGCTGGGTATGGAGGGCTATATCGCCCAGCGCCCGGACGTGTTCTTTACCGGGCGGGACGGCTCCATGCGTTCCAACCGGATGATGTGCCAGCTGGCCGGGCAGTACGCGGTGGATCTGTTTATCGGTGCCACCCTGCAGGTCGATGGCGATGGTCATTCCTCCACCGTCACCCGTGGCCGTCTGGCCGGTTTTGGCGGCGCGCCGAACATGGGCCACGACCCCCGCGGCCGTCGCCATCCAACCCCGGCCTGGCTGGATATGCGCCAGGCCGATGGCGCAGGCGACGTGCCGATGCTCGAGCGCGGCAAGAAACTGGTGGTGCAGATGGTGGAAACCTACCAGGAAGGCGGCAAGCCAACCTTTGTGGAAAACCTCGATGCCATCGAGGTGGCGAAGAAAAGCGGCATGCCGCTGGCACCGATCATGATTTACGGCGATGACGTCACCCACCTGCTGACCGAAGAAGGCATCGCCTACCTGTACAAGGCCCGCAGCCTGGAAGAGCGCCGGGGGATGATCGCCGCCGTGGCTGGGGTCACCAGCATCGGCTTGCGCCACAACCCCAAAGACACCGCGCGCATGCGCCGTGAAGGCTTGATTGCGCTGCCCGAGGACCTCGGCATCCGCCGTACCGACGCCAGTCGCGAGCTGCTCGCGGCGAAAAGCATCGCCGAGCTGGTCGCCTGGTCTGGCGGTCTGTACACCCCTCCGGGCAAATTCAGGAGCTGGTAAATGAACGCATTAGTTGCGCAACACAGCCGCCTGAGCCTGGCCGAGCGTCTGGCCGACCAGGCGGTGGAAGCACTGATCGATGAAGCGGATCTGTCGCCCAAGCCAGGCTTGGTCGACCGCCGTGGCAATGGCGCGCATCAGGATCTGCACCTGGGGCTGATGCATGCCTCGGCGCTGGCGCTGTGGCCAACCTTCAAGGAAATGGCCGATGCCGCCCTGGCATTCGCTGAAATCGGCCTGCCCCTGCGCGAAGCCCTGGGCCGCATCGGCCGCGAGGGTGAGGCCGCCATGCTGCGCACCACCGCTGGGGTGAATACCCACCGCGGGGCGATCTGGGCGTTGGGGCTGTTGGTCGCCGCCCGGGCGTTGCAGCCTGAGCCTTGCAGTGCCGCCGAGTTGAGCCTGCGGGCGGCGCGCCTGGCGCTGCTGGATGATCGCTTCGGGCCGCGCAGCGCCAGCCATGGTGCCCAGGTGGCGCAGCGTTACGGGGTTCGAGGTGCCCGCGAGCAGGCGCAGCTGGGCTTTCCGGCGGTGATGCAGCAGGCGTTGCCGCAGTTGCAGCGCAGCCGCGCCGCCGGCAGCGGCGAGCAGAACGCCCGCCTGGATGCGTTGCTGGCGATCATGACCACCCTCACTGATACCTGCGTGCTGTGGCGCGCCGGCTGGCCCGGTCTGCAGGCCATGCAGCAGGGCGCGCAGGCGGTACTGGATGCCGGCGGCAGCGCCAGTCTCGACGGGCGTCGTCAGTTGCGCCTGCTGGAACAACAGTTGTTGGGGCTCAATGCCTCACCGGGTGGCGCGGCGGATTTGCTCGCTGCCTGTCTTTTTATCGACCGCGTCAGCGGCCAAACCGGGAGCCTGTGAACCATGGAAACCCTGTCTTTCGAGTTTTCCGCCGGGCCACCGGCGCGCGGCCGGGCATTGGTGGGTTGTGTCGGCTCCGGTGACCTGGAGGTGCTGCTGGAACCGGGCCTGGCGGGCAAGTTGTCGATCCAGGTGGTGACCTCGGTAAACGGCAGCGCCCAGCGCTGGCAGCACCTGTTCGAGCGCCTGTTCAACGAGCGGACAGTGCCGGCACTGCAGATTGAAATTCACGATTTCGGCGCTTCACCCGGCGTGGTGCGCTTGCGTCTGGAACAGGCGCTGGAGGAGTTGGGCCATGACTGCTGAAGAAAACATCCGCCGCCTGCTCGCGGGCCGCAGTTTCGTCGAACTGGGTGCGCGTCAACGGGCCCGCGCCCTGCTCGACGCTGGTAGTTTCCGCGAGTTGCTCGGGCCCTTTGACCGCCTGCACTCGCCCTGGTTGGCCAAGCAGGGCATCGTGCCCCAGGCCGACGATGGGGTGGTTATCGGCAAGGGCAGAGTAGATGGTAAAGCCACGGTGATTGCGGCCATCGAGGGGGCTTTTCAGGGCGGCAGCATGGGCGAGGTCGGCGGTGCCAAGATCGCCGGCCTGCTGGAGCTGGCGGCGCAAGACAATCGTCGCGGCATCGCCACCCAGGCCGTGTTGCTGCTGGAAACCGGCGGGGTGCGCTTGCAGGAGGCCAACCTGGGCCTGGCCGCCATTGCCGAGATTCAGGCGGCGATTGTCGAGCTGCGCCACTACCAACCGGTGATCGGCGTGGTCGCCGGGCCGGTGGGCTGTTTTGGCGGGATGTCGATTGCTGCGGCCTTATGCAGCTACCTGCTGGTCACTCAGGAGGCGCGCCTGGGGCTCAATGGTCCGCAGGTGATCGAACAGGAAGCCGGAATCGAGGAGTACGACTCCCGCGACCGTCCCTTTATCTGGAGCCTGACCGGCGGCGAGCAGCGTTTTGCCAGTGGTCTGGTGGACGCCTATGTGGCGGACGATATCGACGCCATCGGCAGTCAATTGCGCACGCTGTTCGCCCGCGGCAATCCAGCGTTGCCCCGCAGCCGCCGGCATGCCTGGTTTCTGCAGCGCCTCAGCGAGGTGGATGGCCGTCAGCAACTGGATGCCGCCGCCGTTCGCGCCCTTTATCAAGGAGTCATGCAATGAACAGCACCCGTGGCGTGAACTGGCTGCGCGGCCTGGCCGGTGGGATCGAACTGGCCGGTTTCCCGGCTTCGCTGATGGTCATCGATGGTGAATTGGGCAACCGCGCCGCGCGTTTTATCGCGGTGGTTCCAGACCCGCACAACCCCTTCCCCCGCGCCCGTTCCGGTGAGGTAGGCGTGCTTGAGGGCTGGGCCCTGGCCAAGGCGGTGGACGAAGCCATCGAGGCTGATCGCGACCTGGCGCAAAAGCGTGCACTGGTGGCGGTGGTGGATGTTCCCAGTCAGGCCTACGGACGCCGCGAGGAGGCCCTGGGCATTCACCAGGCGTTGGCGGCGGCAGTCGACAGTTACGCCAGGGCACGTCTGGCCGGCCACCCGTCGCTGGCGCTGCTGGTGGGCAAGGCGATGTCCGGTGCCTTCCTCGCCCATGGCTACCAGGCGCAACGCTTGATCGCCCTGCGCGACCCCGGGGTGATGGTGCACGCCATGGGCAAGGCCGCCGCCGCACGGATTACCTTGCGCAGCGTTGACGAGCTGGAAGTGCTGGCCGCCAGCGTGCCGCCGATGGCCTACGACCTGGATAGCTACGCCTCGTTGGGTCTGCTCTGGCGCAGCCTGGCGGTGCAGCAGATCGAGCAGCCGAGCACGGCCGACCTGGCCAGCGTGCGTGAGTGCCTGCAACAAGCCCTGGTCGATATCGGCAGCAGTACCGATCTGCGGGGTCGCCTCGGGGCGGTCAATCGCCAGGCCTCATCGCGGGTGCGCGAGTTGCTCGACCAGCAGTGGTAATACCCGGTGCCACTTCCCCCAGCCCTCTCGTCAGGGATGGGGCGGTCAGGCCGACCAAAGCGATCCGTCAGGGTCGTAGCAGCACGGGTTGGTTGCGCCGGATGGCCAACGAGAGGGTTGGGGAAAGTGGCACCACACATACGCAAAAGCACCGGGCAGGAGGGTGAAACGATGACCACAGACAGCGCTCAACCCGTCCCTCACGATCTGCTCTGGGGCATGGGCCCGCACCTGCTACCGGCGCAGGCTCCGGACTGGGCCCGGCAGGTATTGGCGCAGGGGCAGCCGGTGGTGGTGCGCCGTCAGCGCCTGGCCAGCGGCTGGCTGGCCGTAGGTATTCGCGGTGCCCGTCGTGAACAGCGTTATGCCACCGAGCTGCACCAACATCAGGTGCGTGCCTGTATCACTCCGGAACAGGCGGCCCGCCAACCGGCACATGGATCTTGGCCAGCCCTGCTGGCCCTTGCTGCACTGCGCCCGCGGCTCGATAGTCAGCCGCTTTCCTGGGGCGTTACGGGCAGCGTCGGTTTTGCGCTGGCGACCGGTATTGCTGTGCTGCACAGCGCCAGTGATCTTGATCTGTTGCTGCGTACGCCAACCGCCATGAGCCGCAGTGTCGCCCGCGATTGGCTGAAGCTATTCGATGCGGTCGATTGCCGTGTCGATGTGCAGTTGGAGACCCCGCACGGTGCCGTGGCGCTGCGCGAATGGGCCGGGGCTGCCTCGCGGGTATTGCTGA
This sequence comes from Pseudomonas sp. TE3786, assembly GCF_054057335.1. Lineage (NCBI taxonomy): Bacteria > Pseudomonadati > Pseudomonadota > Gammaproteobacteria > Pseudomonadales > Pseudomonadaceae > Pseudomonas > Pseudomonas sp. TE3786. The sequence goes on along the minus strand of NZ_JBSRZF010000004.1, from coordinate 69,053 downwards.
AAAGCGCGACGGGCGCGGCGCTGGTCGAAGACCCCTGGCAGGCCCTGGAGCCACTGGTATGAGCAGCCTGATGGTATTTCCAGGTCAGGGCGCGCAGCAGGTCGGCATGCTCCATCAGTTGCCGGACGAGCCCCAGGTGCGGGCGCACATTGCCCTGGCCAGCGAGGTATTGGCCGAGGATGTTCTGGCCCTCGACAGCGCCGCAGCGCTGCGCTCGACCCGTGCGGTGCAGCTGGCGTTACTGATTGCCGGCGTGGCCTGCGCGCGGTTGTTGATCGAGCGCAGCTGCGCCCCGGATTACGTTGCCGGGCTGTCCATTGGGGCTTACGCCGCGGCCGTGGTGGCCGGGGCACTGGAGTTTGCCGATGCCGTGCGCCTGGTGGCGCTGCGCGCAGAACTGATGCAGAACGCCTACCCCAGCGGCTTCGGTATGACCGCCATCGTCGGCCTCGACCTGACAACGCTGGAGGCATTACTGGCCCGGGTTCATCGTCCGCATCAGCCGGTTTATCTGGCCAATATCAATGCTGCCAACCAGCTGGTGATTGCCGGCAGCCACAGTGCCATGGGGCAGGTCGCGGCGCTGGCCAGGGCCCAAGGGGCGGGCATGTGCAAAGCTCTGGCGGTGAGCGTGCCGTCCCATTGCCCGTTGCTGGCGGAGCCGGCCCGGCAGCTGCAACAGGCGTTTGCCGATATACCGATGCAGCGCCCCGCCATCGGCTACCTGAGTGGCAGCTCTGCCCGCCTGCTCAGCGACCCCGAGCGCCTGCGTGACGATCTGGCCGGCAATATGGGCCGTATCGTCGACTGGCACAGCACCCTGCAAACCGCCTACGAGCGCGGCGTGCGGCTGCATATCGAACTGCCGCCTGGCGCTGTGCTCAGCGTTCTGGCGCGGCGGGTTTTTGTTCAAGGAACGGTGCTGGCCTTCCAGGGCAACCGTTTGGATTCGCTGGGCGCCTTGTTGCGTCAGGAGGTAGGCCGGCGCTCATAACACATGCGTTTCGAAGCACAAAAACAACAACTTCGACTTAATGTAATGAGGACAACAACATGATCATTTATGGCGTGGCCCTACTGGCCATCTGCACCCTGGCCGGCGTCATCCTCGGCGACCTGCTGGGGGTGTTGCTGGGCGTTAAATCCAATGTCGGCGGTGTGGGTATCGCCATGCTCCTGCTGATCTGTGCGCGGCTGTATATGCAGCGCCACGGCGGCATGAGCAAAGACTGCGAGCTGGGTGTCGGCTTCTGGGGTGCCATGTACATTCCCGTGGTGGTCGCCATGGCGGCCCAGCAGAACGTGGTTGCCGCGCTGCACGGCGGCCCCGTGGCGCTGCTGGCTGCGGTGGGTTCGGTGCTGCTCTGCGGCTGCACCATTGCCCTTATCAGCCGTACCAACAAGGGTGAACCGCTGCCCGATGAGCCCGAGTTGAGCGGCATTGCCGCCAGCCCGGCAGGGGGGCGCTAAGCATGTTGGATATCATCGCGAACGCCCTGGAACATAACGGCCTGATCACCGCCTTTGCCGCTGTCGGCGCGATCATGTGGCTGTCGATCATTCTTTCCAAACACCTGACGTTTGGCCGCATACACGGTTCGGCCATTGCCATTGTCATCGGGCTGATCCTCGCCTGGGTGGGTGGCACACTCACCGGCGGGCAGAAAGGCCTGGCCGACCTGGCGTTGTTTTCCGGTATCGGTTTGATGGGCGGTGCCATGTTGCGGGACTTCGCCATTGTCGCCACGGCCTTCGAAGTGCAAGCCACCGAGGCGCGCAAAGCCGGGCTGATTGGTGTGGTGGCGCTGCTGCTGGGCACCGTGCTGCCGTTTATTGTCGGGGCCACGGTGGCCTGGGCCTTCGGTTATCGGGATGCGATCAGCATGACCACCATTGGTGCCGGCGCTGTGACCTATATCGTTGGCCCGGTTACCGGCGCGGCAATCGGCGCAAGCTCCGATGTGATGGCCTTGTCCATTGCCGCCGGCCTGATCAAGGCGATTCTGGTGATGGTGTTTACCCCGGTATCGGCGCGTTTCCTCGGCCTGGACAACCCGCGTTCGGCCATGGTCTTTGGCGGCCTGGCGGGCACCGTCAGCGGGGTTACCGCGGGCCTGGCGGCGACCGACCGGCGTCTGGTGCCCTACGGTGCGCTGACGGCCACCTTCCATACCGGCCTCGGCTGTCTGCTCGGCCCATCGCTGCTGTATTTCTGCGTGCGGGGTTTGCTCGGCTAAGGCTCAGGCGTTCTGTTTCAGGCTATACATGCGGCATTCGGCAAGGAGCGCGAGCAGATTGGGGTCGCGCTCTTTGGCTTTCAGAAAGACCACGCCGATATGCTGCTGCAGGCGGTAGCGCGCCTGCAGCGCAATCAGCTTCACGCGATTCTCATAGACCGCGGCAATCCGCCCCGGCAGCAAGGCATAACCCACCCCGGAACTGACCATGCTGAGCAAGGTGAAGATGTCATTCACCTGCATCGCCACCTTGGGCTCGAACCCCGCCTGCGCAAACACCCGGCCACCGTCGCGGTGGGTGGCAAAGCCTTGCGTCAGGGTAATAAAGGTCGATTCGCGCAGGTCGGCGAGGTCCACTTCCGCCTGGTTGGCGAAGGGCGAGTCATTGGGTACGGCAAGAAAGATATCGTCGGCAAACAGCGGCAGCTGCGAGCAGTCGGGGTCGCTGACGCCTTCATCCAGCGACACCAGAATGGCATCGAGCTCCATATTCTTCAGACGGTAGAACAGGTCGACATTGGAGCCCAGGGTCAGGTCGATATTCAGCTCGCTGCGCCGCAGCTTGAGGCCCATGATCAGCTGCGGCACGGTTTTCACCGTGAGTGAATACAACGAACCGAGCTTGAAACGTTCGGCGGAAAAGCCGGCGGCTTCGCGGGTCAGGCGTACGGTGTCGAGTAGCTCCTGAATCAGTTTCTGAGCGCGTTCTTCCAGCACATAGGCGCTTTCCAGTGGCGTCAGATTGCGCCCTTCGTGCTTGAACAGCGGGCAGCGCAACGCGCTCTCCAGCGAGTGAATGGCCCGGTGCACGCTGACATTGCTGGTATTGAGCTCGGCCGCTGCGCGCGACAGATTGCTGGTGCGCATAAAGACCAGAAAGGTCTCCAGCTTCTTCAGGGTCAGTTCTTCATCGATCTGCATCAGAGGCTTCTTGTTCGAGTGGGTGCCGCATGCGTGCCCTTAGTCTGTGGCAAAACCCCAGTCCTGCCGATGCGCCTTTGGCAGGGGGGCGCAGGCCTTAGGGCTGAACGTTGCTCAGCACCAGGCGATTGCGCCCAAGCTCTTTGCCGCGGTACAGACGCTGGTCGGCGCAGCGATACAGCTCGCTGGCGCTGTGGCCATCGGCGGGCCATTGGGCCAGGCCGAAGGTAGCCGATAGGGCAATGCTGTGTTCGCCATACAGCAGTGGGTTGCTGGCGATCTGTTGGCGCAGGGTTTCCACCAATGGCGTGGCGGCCGCCAGGTCGGTGTTGCGCAGAATCACGCCGAACTCCTCGCCGCCCAGACGGCCCAGGCTGTCGGTGACCCGCAGGCGTAGCAGCAGGCCGTCGCAGATATGCATCAGCGCCTGATCGCCGGCGTCATGGCCGAAGCAGTCATTGACCCGCTTGAAGTGGTCGATGTCGATGATCACCAGCACCAGCGGCACATTGCTACGTTCGGCCTCCTGAAGGCTGCGCTCCAGCGCTTGCTGAAAGCTGCCACGGCTGGCCACGCCGGTCAGCGCGTCGGTTTGCGCCTGGCGCGCCAGCTCGTCGTAAGCGGCAGCGCGGCGGGCTTCGTAGAGGTGCACGAAGATGATGATCATCACCCCGCACAGCACGGCGTTGAGCACATCGATCATGCCCGCGGAGTTGCCGGGCAACGGGTATTTGTCGAAATACAGCGCGATGGCCGTCAGGGCATAGGGCGTGCTCAGCAGGAAACCGCGCACGCGCCCAAGCAGCAGGTACGACAGCAGGGGAATGATGTAAATCCACACGTAGGCGGTGGTGGAGGCGGCCGGCATGACGATGATGTACAGCAGAAAACCGAAGGTCGGGATCAGGTACAGGTAGATCCACGGCGTCAGGTTGCGCACGCCGACGATCTTCCAGCCGCCCCACATCAGCACGGCGCTGGCCAGCAACTCGAAGGTGGCGGTCAGCGGGTTGCCGGCGAGAAATTGCAGGATGCAGAAGCTGCTGAGCACCACGCCGGTGCTGACCAGGATCAGGCGCATCAGCGAGCGCTTGCCGGTTTCTTCCAGGCCGTTCTTGCCGGCGGAAACGCTGAATTTTATGGGCATGGCGCCGGACGCAAAGGTTTTAGTGATATCGCATTGCAGTACAGCGCCGGGCTATTGGCAAGCGAGCACTGGGCAAAGCCTGGCGTGACACTGGAAAGCGGGATAGGTGAACTCCCGTGAGAGAGGCTTTCGCCGCCCTCGTTACAGCGACTCCGCCCACAGCGTAACGGCCATGCTGTGCTGCGCCCCCGGCACCAGACTGACGACATCGTTGAGCACATTGGCGGTTTCGATGCACAGCATGCCCGGCCAGGCATCGGCGGCGAACTGGCTGAGGCGCTGGGCCTTGGCGATCCAGGGGTTCCACACCACGGCCGAGCGTGAGCCGCTGCTGGCCAGGTGAATGCGCCGCTGCCAGAGCGGATCGACAATGCTGACCTGTGCCGGCACATCCAGGTAGATGCGGTCGGTTTCACCGGTAAAGGTGATGGCGCCCTGCTGCTGGCGTTCCTGCCAGTCTTCCAGGGTTTCGATATAGCGGGTCTGGTCGAAGCCTTCGAGGTGGGTCTGGTGGATATCGGCGACGGCAAAGTAGGTGTGCAGCGCCTGGCTGAAGGTCAGCGGCTGTTCGCTACCGTTGCGGGTGGTCAGGCTCAGGGTCAGGCGCTGATCAAGGCGCACATCCAGGCTCAGTTCGACGCCACTCGGCAAGAAGGCCAGGGTGCTGGTAGGGAAGGTGAAGCGCAGGGTGACGCCATCGGCGTCCTGATCGATGCCCTGCAGCTGCCAGTCCAGGCCGCGTACCGTGCCATGGGCGGGTGCCGAACCGCTGCCGTGCAGCTGCTGAACCGCCTCGGGGTTGCGCGCCAGGTCGCCAAACCAGGGCCAGCACACCGGCACGCCGCCGCGCACCGATTGGCCTTTTTTATACGCGGCCTGTTCGCTAAGCCAGATCACCGGCTGCTGGCCATGGGGTTGATAGCGCAGCACCTGCGCGCCTTGCTGCGTCACCAGCAACTCGGCCTGGGCGGTGCGAATGCGCCAGCACACCAGTTCATCCAACTCGACACGTTCGACTTGTGGGGCGCTGTTGGGCATAGGGCGGAATCCGGAGGTAAGGGGAATTTAGCGGCGCGGTACCGGCCGGGTGCGGCCGCTGCCATCGATGGCGACAAACACGAATACGGCCTCGGTGACCTTGCGCCATTCGCTGGAGAGCGGGTCATCGCTCCACACTTCCACCAGCATCTGAATCGAGCTGCGACCGATTTCCAGGGTCTGGCTATAGAAGGACAGCTGCGCGCCGACGGCAACCGGCACGAGAAAGGCCATGCGGTCGATGGCCACGGTGGAAACCCGTCCGCCTGCCACTTTGCTGGCCATCGCGGTACCGGCGAGGTCCATCTGCGACACCAGCCAGCCGCCATAGATATCGCCGAAACCGTTGGTTTCGCGGGGCAGCGCGGTGATTTGCAGCGCCAGATCGCCCTGCGGCGTTGGGTCTTCTTGTTCGAGTTCGATCATGCCTAGGGAGCCTCTTACCCGTCACTCTTATTGGATGTGGTCAGTCTCGGGCTTGACTGCTCACTCGGCTAACAGGCCGCAAGTTGGGTTCGCAGAAGACCCGGCCGCTCTAGCCAGGGCCAGACGCAGACAGGCCGCAGTATATATAGGGATCGCTCGTACGACGACTGCCCAGTCTCGGAATTGACCGGAAAACTTCGATATCCACCGCAACCTACGGTTCTTTGTTGCAATTTGCTATCGTGCGCCCCTGCCGCGCGGGGCTCGAGCCCGCTGCGGCCGCGCTGTCAGACGATGAGAAGCCTACCTTTATGCCCACCGCCGCCTTGCCCACCCCTGCCGCTACTCGACCGCTGACCCGCAGCGATTACAAAACCCTGTCGCTGTCGGCCTTAGGCGGCGCCCTGGAGTTTTACGACTTCATCATTTTCGTGTTCTTCGCCGCCGTGGTCGGCAAGCTGTTCTTCCCCGCAGAGATGCCCGACTGGCTGCGCCAGATGCAAACGTTCGGCATCTTTGCCGCCGGTTATCTGGCCCGCCCCCTGGGCGGCATCGTCATGGCTCACTTCGGTGACCTGCTGGGGCGTAAGAAGATGTTCACCCTGAGCATTTTCATGATGGCCGTGCCGACCTTGCTGATGGGCTTGCTGCCTACCTACGCACAGATCGGTATGTGGGCACCCATCGCCCTGCTGATTTTACGGGTGATCCAGGGCGCGGCCATCGGTGGTGAAGTGCCGGGTGCTTGGGTGTTTGTTGCTGAGCATGTACCGCAGCGCCATATCGGCTACGCCTGCGGCACCCTGACCTCGGGGCTGACTGCCGGCATCCTGCTTGGCTCGCTGGTCGCCACCCTGTTCAACAGCCTGTTCACCCCCGAAGAGCTGCTGGCCTACGGCTGGCGCGGGCCTTTCCTGCTGGGTGGGGTGTTTGGGCTGCTCTCGGTGTACCTGCGCCGCTGGCTGCACGAAACCCCGGTGTTTGCCGAGCTGCAACAGCGCAAGGCGCTGGCCGAGGAAGTGCCGCTGAAGGCGGTGGTACGCGATCACCGTGGCGCGATTCTGCTATCGATGCTGCTTACCTGGGTGCTGTCGGCTGGCATCATCGTGGTCATCCTGATGACCCCGACCCTGCTGCAAACCGTTTACGGCTTCAATGCGGCCACGGCCTTGCAGGCCAATAGCCTGGCCATCGTGTTTCTCAGTCTGGGGTGTGTCGGTGCCGGGGCCCTGGCCGACCGTTTTGGTGCCAGCAAGGTGTTTATCATCGGCAGTCTGTTGCTGCTGGCCAGTTCCTGGACCTTCTATACCCGCATCAGCAGCCACCCGGAGTGGCTGTTCCCGCTCTATGCCCTGACCGGCCTGTTCGTCGGCATGATCGGTGCCGTGCCCTTTGTGATGGTCAATGCCTTCCCGCCGGTGGTGCGGTTTTCCGGGCTGTCGTTCTCCTACAACCTGGCCTACGCCATTTTCGGCGGGCTGACCCCGATGCTGGTGACCCTGCTGTTGAAGACCGACCCGCTCGGGCCGGCCTACTACGTGGCGGCGCTTTGCGGCCTGGGCTTCTGTGTGGGCCTCTATCTGCTCATGTCGAAGCGCTGATCCGGGCCACGCCCTGTTCAACGGCGCTGATCAGGTCAGCGCTCAGCACCTGGCTGGGTGCGACCTGCACACTCTGGGTATAGAACGGCGGTAAGCGCTGGGCCAGCTGTGCCACGGCCTGTGCCGTGGTGGTGTCGGGCAGCAGCACATATTGCAGGTTGGAGGGGTAGTTCTGCGGCACCGGTCCTTCCATGGTCGAACCGTAGGCACCGAACTCCATCACGGCCTGTGGCGTGGCTGGGTCCGGCGCATACAGGTAAACATAAGTCCCGTATTTGGGGTGCGTCAGGTACTGCGCCGCCTCGGCACGTACCGCTGGGTGGGGGTCATTCATCAGCGTCCAGCGCATCACCGCATAGTGGCGGGTGATCTCCATAAAGGCCGTGCGAATCGGCGACTTGCCCTCTGCACCGCCCAGGCAGGCGAGCAGATTGCCGAAGGCATCGATTAGCGCGACCGCGTTGAAAACGCAGCTTTGCTGCGCAGCGGCCAACAGTGGTTCGGCCAATTCCGCGCCCGGATCGCGGGGATTGGTGCTTTGCACTGTCAATGCATAAGGGCTGAGATGGGCTAACGCGCGGCGCACCGGGCTATTGGCCGGCAGCGTGGCCGGGTCTTGCAGTTGCGACGGGTCCACGCCGCTGTGATTGCTCGCTGAGCGCAGGGCAATGACGCTGGCAGCGAAAATCGAGCTGGTCAGGTAATAGGTCGCGGCATTGATGGGCTGCGCTGCAAATACCGCACTTTTCGACCCTTGGCCGGGACGATTCACGGGTACCGAGACCGCGTAATACGCCCAGGTTGCTTGGGCTTTCTGACGCATCTTCGGTGGCAGCGCCAGGAAGTCGAACTGGCCGGTATGGTTGATTCCGGCGTAGCTATCAAGGGCACTCACCGCCACATTGAATCCCGCGGTCAACAGGGCACCCGCGCACATGGCGCAGGGGTCCAGGCTGGTCACGATGGTCAGTTGCTCGGGGTGGGGAAGCTTCAACGGTCCGCGGTTTGCGTAATACCAGTCCACCAATTGACGCTCGCCATGGGCGGTCGGGTCGTGGAATAGAAAGTAGCCCGCGCTGCTACCCGGAAAAGGCATCAGCGCGTTGTTGTGCCGCGCCGCGATCACTTCGCCGGATGCGTTGTCGATAATCGCGCCACCTACCGCAAAGGTTTGTTGCTGGGCGGCAAGAATGGATTGGTTGGCAACGGTATCTACCGCTTCTTGCGCGCTACTCAATATCGTCATGTTGTGAAGTGCCTTTCTGGGTTGGCGCAGCCATGACTTGAAGTCGTCGATAGCGCGCATCAACGCACTGCTCAACGTGGCTTGGGCGCAACGGTATTTCCCGGCACTTGTTGGGGTCAAACCGCTGAGCTGGCGCTAACCAGCCGAGCGTTTCAGCGGGGGCGGCACCTGTTTCTGTACATGTCGAAGGCCGGTTCCTGAAGGGGCTATAGCCGCTTCGGCGCTCTCAGGCGGGACGCTGCGCTGTAGGCGTTGCCCCGCTTGCTGATCAGTCTGATCAGTGCGTGTCGTGGTATTCCTTCTCGCCAGCGGCGTGCTGCTTCAGGCGGCGGTTAACCTACAACCGTGGCCTACGCGATTTTCGGCGGGCTGATACCGACGCGGGTGAGGACCGACCCCCATGGGCCGGTCTGTACCTGCTTACTTCGAAGCGCTGACTCGCCACACCTTGTTGCCGACATCGTCGGTCACCAGCAGGTTGCCCTGGTTGTCATTGATGACATCCACCGGGCGGCCCTGGGCTTCACCTTCGGCATTGAGGAAGCCGGTCAGCACATCCTGCGGCTGACCCTTGGGCATACCGGCGCTGAACGGCACGAAGATCACCTTGTAGCCGGCCCGTGGCTCGCGGTTCCAGGAGCCATGTTGGGCGACGAACAGCCCGTCCTTGCGCTCCGGCAGCGCGCTCTTCTGGCCAAACACGATGCCCAATGAGGCGGTGTGCGCGCCCAGCGCGTAATCCGGTACCAGGGCCGTGGCCACCAGTTCCGGCTTTTGCGGTTTGACCCGCTCATCCACATGCTGGCCGTAGTAGCTGTAGGGCCAGCCATAGAAGCCGCCGTCCTTTACCGAGGTGATGTAATCCGGCACCAGGTCGTTGCCCAGCTCGTCGCGCTCGTTCACGGCGGTCCATAGCGCCCCGGTGGTCGGCTCCCAGGCCAGGCCGTTGGGGTTGCGCAGGCCGCTGGCGAACAGGCGTTTGTCGCCGCTGCTGGGGTTCACCTCCCAGATCGCCGCGCGGCCTTCTTCTATATCCAGGCCGTTTTCGCCAACGTTGCTGTTGGAGCCGACGGTGACGTAGAGCCTTTTACCGTCGGCACTGGCGATCACATTCTTGGTCCAGTGATGGTTCAGGCCGGCGGGCAACGCCGTGACTTTGGTCGGCGGCTCGCTGATCTGCGTTTGTCCGGTGACATAAGGCACGCGCACCAGAGCATTGGCATTGGCGATATACAGGTCGTTGCCGATCAGCGCCATGCCGAAGGGTGAGTGCAGGTCTTCGATAAAGGCACTTTTGATTTCCGCCACGCCATCGTGGTCGGCATCGCGCAGCAGGGTGATGCGGTTGGCGCTGGGCACGCCGGCACCGGCTTTTTCCATGATCTTGCCGGCAACGAAATTCTTCATGCTGAAGCCCGGGTCTTCTTCCGGCGGCGGGGTGTTGCTCTCGGCAACCAGTACATCGCCATTGGGCAACACATACAGCCAGCGCGGGTGATCAAGACCTTCGGCAAAGGCATTCACCTGGGTACCGGCGGCGGCCACCGGTTTGGCACCGGCCGGCCAGCCCACCGCCTTGGCGATGTTCACCGTGGGCAACAGGCTGGATTCCGGTGCTGGCAATTGCGGGTTGGGGCCATAGCCCACGCTGGTGGTTTGCGGGCTGTTCTCGGCGCAGCTGCTGCAGGCTACTGCGAGCAGGGTAAAGGGCAGTAAACGAGCGAATTGCATGGGGCAGTCTCCGGGTCGTTGCCAAGGGATCAATTAAAGGAAAGCGCGTGGTCTTCGATGATGGCCATTCATCCAATTGTCACAATTGGGTCATAGAGTCTTCACACGGCCTGCAGATACTTAGGCCCGTTCCATCACAACCCTATCCTGCTAGGAGCAAGGCATGAAACTTAAGCGTTTGATGGCGGCCCTGACTTTTGTCGCCGCTGGCGTCGCCACCGCAAGCGCGGTTGCCGCTGTTGACCCGTCGATCCCGGCCTACACCAAGACCACCGGCGTATCCGGCAACCTGTCCAGCGTTGGTTCCGACACCCTCGCCAACCTCATGACTCTGTGGGCTGAGGAATACAAGCGTCTCTACCCTAACGTCAACATCCAGATTCAGGCTGCCGGTTCCTCCACCGCGCCACCCGCTCTGACCGAAGGCACCGCCAACCTGGGCCCGATGAGCCGCAAGATGAAGGACGTTGAGCTGCAAGCGTTCGAATCCAAATATGGCTACAAGCCGACCGCCGTTCCGGTAGCCGTCGATGCCCTGGCCGTATTCGTGCACAAAGACAACCCGATCAAAGGCCTGACCATGGCCCAGGTTGACGCCATCTTCTCCGCTACCCGCCTGTGCGGTGGCTCGAAAGACATCAAGACCTGGGGCGACCTGGGCCTGACCGGCGACCTGGCCAACAAGCCAATCCAACTGTTCGGCCGTAACTCGGTATCCGGCACCTACGGCTACTTCAAAGAAGAAGCCCTGTGCAAAGGCGACTACAAAGCCAACGTCAACGAACAACCGGGTTCCGCTTCGGTTGTGCAGTCGATCAGCTCCTCGGTTAACGGCATCGGTTACTCGGGTATCGGTTACAAAACCGCTAGCGTCCGTACCGTTGCTCTGGCCAAGAAAGAAGGCGGCGAGTTTATCGAAGACAACGAGCAGAACGCTCTGAACGGTTCCTACCCGCTGTCGCGCTTCCTGTTCGTCTACGTGAACAAGGCACCGAACAAGCCTCTGGCTCCGCTGGAAGCTGAGTTCGTGAAGATGGTTCTGTCCCAGCAAGGCCAGCAAGTTGTCGTGAAAGACGGCTACATCCCGCTGCCAGCCAAGGTTGCCGAAAAAGCTCTGAAAGACCTGGGTCTGTAAGACCCGCCGGGGCGGCCCATGCCGCTCCTTGCAACGACAAAAGCCTGGTTGGGTGATCCTCGGCCAGGCATTTCGCAAGCCCGCTGTTCCTATGCGCACTTCGTGTCATTGGTCAGTGGGTTTTTTGCGTCACTGCTTTGTCATGTTTCTGTCATACAGAGCCGCTAGGGTGTGCGCATGAACGATCTGGCAAATTCCCCCATGACTGCGAATTCCTCCTCCGGACGCATTGATTTCAATACGCCCGAGCTGCAACGCAAGCGCCGTATCCGTGCGCTTAAAGACCATCTGGCGCGCTGGTACGTAATGATCGGCGGCCTTTCCGTACTCGGCGCGATCACGCTGATCTTCTTCTATCTGGGTTATGTGGTGTTTCCCCTGTTCCAGGGTGCCGAGCTGACCGAGAAGAAAGTGCAAAGCCCGGCCTGGCTGCAACAAGACGCCGGCAAACCGCTACTGCTCGCCATCGAGGAGCAGAACCAGGTGGCCATGCGCGTTTCCGACAAGGGTGAGGTGATTTTCTTCGCCACCAAGTCGGGTGACGAAATCAAACGCGTGCCCCTGGCTCTGCCCGCTGGTGCCACGGTGGCGTCCATCGGCCAGGCGCAAGCCGGTAACAACCTGGTGGTGCTGGGTCTGTCCAACGGTCAGGCCCTGGTGTTCAAGCACACCTACGTGGTCACTTACCCGGACAACCACAAAACCATCACCCCGGCGCTCGAATACCCGTACGGCGAAGCGCCGTTGGAAATCGACCCGCAAGGTCGCCCGCTCGAGCATGTAAGCCTTAGCGCCAACGATGAAACCATGTTGCTGGGTGCCTCCAGTGGCAGCGAACTGCTGATGCTGTCGCTGACCAGCGAAGAAAACATGATGACCGGCGAAACCACCCTGACCCAGGATCGTGTCGCCCTGCCGCAGATCGCCGAGCCGATCAAAGCCTTGTATATCGACCCGCGCCAGCAGTGGTTGTATGTGCTCAACGGTCGCGCCCAGGCCGACGTGTTCAATCTGCGTGAACGCAGCCTGAACGGCCGCTACAAGCTGCTGGAAGACGCCGACGCCGAAGTCACCGCCAGCACCCAGTTGCTGGGTGGCATTTCGCTGATGATCGGTAACTCCAAGGGTGGCATCAGCCAGTGGTTTATGGCCCGCGACCCGGACGGTTCCTCGCGCTTCAAACATATCCGCGACTTCCAGCAGGGTGACGCTGCCATCGTGCAGATCAACCCGGAAGAGCGCCGCAAGGGCTTCGTTGCCCTGGATGCCGCCGGTGAGCTGGGCGTTTACCACAGCACCGCCGAGCGCACCTTGTTGGTGGAAAAAATTGTCGACGGCAAAGGCGCGCTAGCCATGTCGCCACGCGCCAACCGGCTTGTTGTTGAGTCGGGCACGACGCTGCACCCGCTGACCCTGAAGAACCCGCACCCGGAAGTGTCCTTCAGCGCGCTGTGGGGCAAGGTCTGGTATGAAAGCTACGACGAACCCAAGTACATCTGGCAGTCCACCGCTGCCAACACCGAGTTCGAACCCAAGCTCAGCCTGGCACCGCTGACCTTCGGTACCCTGAAGGCCGCCTTCTACGCCATGCTCCTGGCCGCCCCGCTGGCGGTTGCCGCCGCCATCTACACCGCTTACTTCATGGCGCCGCGCATGCGCCGCAAAGTGAAGCCGGTGATCGAGCTGATGGAAGCGCTGCCGACGGTAATTCTCGGCTTCTTCGCCGGCCTGTTCCTCGCGCCTTATGTGGAAGGTCACCTGCCCGGCATCTTCAGTCTGTTGCTGCTGACCCCGCTGGGCATCCTGCTCGCCGGTTGGGGCTGGAGCCGCCTGCCGGAATCGATCCGCCTGCGTGTCCCGGAAGGCTGGGAATCGCTGACCCTGATCCCGGTGATCCTGATCGTCGGTGCCTTTGCCCTGGGCATGAGCCCGTACATGGAAAACTGGTTCTTCGGCGGCGATATGCGCCTGTGGATCTCCCATGACCTGGGCATCACCTACGACCAGCGCAACGCCCTGATCGTCGGTCTGGCCATGGGCTTTGCGGTGATCCCGAACATCTTCTCGATTGCCGAAGACGCCGTGTTCAGCGTGCCGCGCAGCCTGACCCTGGGCTCCCTGGCGCTCGGTGCCACCACCTGGCAGACCATGACCCGCGTGGTGATCCTTACCGCCAGTCCGGGCATCTTCTCCGCTTTGATGATCGGCATGGGCCGTGCGGTCGGTGAAACCATGATCGTACTGATGGCCACCGGTAACACCCCGGTGATGGAAATGAACCTGTTCGAAGGCCTGCGCACCCTGGCAGCCAACGTTGCGGTGGAAATGCCCGAATCGGAAGTCGGCGGCAGCCACTACCGCGTGCTGTTCCTCTCGGCCCTGGTACTGCTGCTGTTCACCTTCATCATGAACACCTTGGCCGAACTGATTCGTCAGCGTCTGCGCAAGAAATATGCAGCGCTCTAAAGGATGAATGCCGTGAAGAAGAATTCTCTCAACGCTTGGTTCAAAAGCGGTTCGCCAGGCATCTGGATGAGCGGCGGTGCGGTGTCGATCGCCGTGATCATGACCATCGGCTTGCTGCTGGTTATCGCTTTCCGCGGGCTCGGCCACTTCTGGCCGGCCGACCTGCTGCAAGCCACCTACGCCATTCCGGGGCAAGCCAGCCACGTGGTGGTCGGTGAAGTGGTGCAGGCCGAAGAAGTGCCGCTGGCGCGCTTGAAAGGTGCCGGCTTGCCGGTGCCGGACAACGGCCCGGAATTTATGACCCGGGAACTGCTCAAGGTGGGTAACCGTGATATCTACGGTGCCGACTTCACCTGGCTGGTCGGTGACTGGCTGGTGGATCAGAAGAAGCCGGTCGAATTGATGACCTTGGTGCGCCGCGAATGGGGCAACTTCTACGGCACCCTGGTGAGCGTCAAGGAAAGCGGCAAGATGATCGCCGAAGGCGAGGCCGGCTGGCCGACCCTGCAGGAACGCATCGTGCGTGTCGAAGGCTTGGCCACTCAGTTGAGCAAGCTGGAGAAAAAAGACATCGGCGCGATCAACCATGACCTGGAACGCCTGCGTCTTAAAACCCGCAAGCTGGAACTGGAAAAATCGCTGACCGCCGAAGCGCAAGCCGACATCGACGCCGAGCGCGCCGAGCTGGACGCCAAGTACAAGGGCCTCGAAGGTCAACTGCTGGAGCTGCACCAGGCGGTGGACCGCGACAGCATCGTAGTGCGTGAAGCCGATGGCAAAGAGATCGAAATCAGCCTGGGCAAGATCGTCCACGCCTACCAGCCCAACGGCATGGGTGTGTTCACCAAGCTGCGCATGTACTTCGCCAACCTGTGGGAATTCCTCAGCGACGATCCGCGTGAAGCCAACACCGAAGGCGGTATCTTCCCAGCGATTTTCGGCACCGTGATGATGACCCTGATCATGGCCATGATCGTCACCCCATTCGGTGTGCTGGCCGCGGTGTACCTGCGTGAATACGCCAAGCAGGGCCCCCTGACCCGCATCATCCGCATCGCGGTGAACAACCTGGCTGGCGTTCCGGCCATCGTTTACGGCGTGTTCGGTCTGGGCTTCTTCGTTTATGTACTGGGTGGCTCCATCGACCGTCTGTTCTTCGCCGAAGCGCTACCGGCACCGACCTTCGGTACCCCGGGCCTGATGTGGGCATCGCTGACCCTGGCCATCCTCGCGGTGCCGGTGGTGATCGTGGCCACCGAAGAAGGTCTGGCGCGTATTCCCCGTGCGGTGCGTGAAGGCTCCCTGGCCCTCGGCGCGACCAAGGCGGAAACCCTGTGGAAAGTGGTGCTGCCCATGGCCAGCCCGGCGATGATGACCGGCATGATCCTCGCCGTGGCCCGCGCCGCCGGTGAAGTGGCACCGCTGATGCTGGTGGGCGTGGTCAAGCTGGCACCGTCGCTGCCGGTAGACGGCAACTACCCGTACCTGCACCTCGACCAGAAGATCATGCACCTGGGCTTCCACATCTACGACGTCGGCTTCCAGAGTCCCAACGTCGAAGCGGCCCGCCCGCTGGTGTACGCCACCGCGCTGCTGCTGGTGATGGTGATTGCCGGCTTGAACCTCTCGGCGGTGGCCATTCGTAACCACCTGCGCGAGAAGTACAAAGCGCTGGATCACTAAGAAAGAAACACCGTCGTCCTCGCGCAGGCGGGGACCCAGAATGGTTGGGGCAACGCATGCTCCTGATCGAATCTGGATCCCCGCCTGCGCTGGGATGACGGAGTAAAGAATTCGAATGACTTATCGCTGGCCAGCGTACCGGTCAGCCAAACGCAAACTACGCATTGAGGTTTCTCCATGCAGCACGAAGCCCAGCCACACGGCATCAATATTTCTGCCCTTGGCCGTGAAAAGCAGAACCTGACCCTGGCTGAAGAAGCCGTGACCCTGGAAGTGCCTGGCCTGAGCCTGTTCTACGGCGACAAGCAGGCGCTCTACGACGTCAAAATGAACATCCCCAAGCAGCGCGTGACCGCCTTTATCGGCCCGTCCGGCTGCGGTAAGTCGACCTTGCTGCGTTGCTTCAACCGCATGAACGACCTGGTGGACGGCTGCCGCGTCGAAGGTGAAATCAACCTCGACGGCACCAACATCTACCGCAAAGGCGAAGACGTGGCCGAGCTGCGTCGTCGTGTCGGCATGGTGTTCCAAAAGCCTAACCCGTTCCCGAAAAGCATCTACGAGAACGTGGCCTACGGCCTGCGCATTCAAGGCATCAACCAGAAGCGCGTGCTCGACGAAGCCGTGGAAGCCTCGCTGCGCGGCGCGGCCCTGTGGGACGAAGTGAAAGACCGTCTGCACGAGTCGGCCCTGGGCATGTCCGGTGGTCAACAGCAGCGTCTGGTGATCGCCCGTACCATCGCCGTGCAGCCGGAAGTACTGCTGCTCGACGAACCGTGCTCGGCCCTGGACCCGATCTCCACCCTGAAAGTGGAAGAGCTGATCTACGAACTGAAATCCAAGTTCACCATCGTCATCGTTACCCACAACATGCAACAAGCGGCGCGGGTCTCCGACTACACCGCGTTTATGTATATGGGCAAGCTGATCGAGTTTGGTGACACCGATACCCTGTTCACCAACCCTGCCAAGAAGCAGACCGAGGATTACATCACCGGTCGTTACGGCTAGCCCCCTGGCCATCTCAGAGCGCGCCGGGCGGCGTTAGCGGGACTTGCTGTACCAGTTGTACTGTCTGCGTCCCGCTGCCTTGCCCGCCACGCTCTGCCAAAGGCCAGGAACACGTTGAAGTGCCAAAAAAATATTCAGTCTCCAAGGGCTAGAACATGATCAACAAAGACAGCCTCACCCATCACATTTCCGCCCAGTTCAACGCTGAGCTGGAAGACGTGCGCAGCCACCTGCTGGCCATGGGCGGCCTGGTGGAAAAACAAGTCAACGATGCCGTTACCGCGCTGATCGACGCCGACTCCGGTCTGGCCCAGCAGGTGCGCGAGATCGACGACCAGATCAACCAGATGGAGCGCAACATCGACGAAGAATGCATCCGCATTCTCGCCCGTCGTCAGCCTGCTGCTTCCGACCTGCGGCTGATCATCAGCATTTCCAAATCGGTGATCGACCTGGAGCGCATCGGCGACGAAGCGACCAAGATCGCCAAGCGCGCCATCGAGCTGTGCGAAAACGGCGAAGCGCCACGGGGCTACGTGGAAGTGCGTCATATCGGCGACCAGGTGCGCAAAATGGTTCAGGAATCCCTGGACGCCTTCGCCCGCTTCGACGCCGACCTGGCTCTGTCGGTGGCCAAGTACGACAAGACCATCGACCGCGAATACAAAACCGCCCTGCGCGAACTGGTCACCTACATGATGGAAGATCCACGCTCCATCACCCGCGTGCTGAGCATCATCTGGGTGCTGCGTTCGCTGGAACGTATCGGCGACCACGCGCGCAATATTGCCGAGTTGGTGATTTACCTGGTGCGCGGCACCGACGTAAAGCACCTCGGTTTGGCGCGCATGGAAGAAGAAGTGAAAGGCACAGCCGACAAAGGCTGACGACTCGGTTGGCTTTTTGTGGGAGGGGCTTCAGCCGCGAGCTTTTACAATCAAAAGCTCGCGGCTGAAGCCCCTCCGACAGTTATTTTTCGACGCTCCTACAACGCCCGGCTTGCCCGGGCGTTGGCGTTTTTGTGCGTTAGCCTCGGCTTCGGCAACTCGTTTTGGCCATTCGCCGCGCGGCGAGGCTATGCTTATGCCATTACTGAAGGGGTGGTCGATGAGCAAAGTCAGCGTGCTAGTGGTGGATGACGCGCCGTTTATCCGCGATCTGGTGAAGAAGGGGTTACGTAATGCCTTCCCCGGCGTCCAGATCGAGGACGCGGTGAATGGCCGCAAAGCCCAGCAAATCCTGGGCAAGCAGCGCTTCGACCTGATTCTCTGCGACTGGGAAATGCCCGAGATGTCGGGCCTCGAACTGCTGACGTGGTGCCGAGAGCAGCCCGAGATGAAAACCCTGCCGTTCATCATGGTCACCAGCCGGGGCGACAAAGAAAACGTGGTGCAGGCGATCCAGGCCGGGGTGTCCGACTTTATCGGCAAGCCTTTCACCAACGAGCAGCTGGTCACCAAAGTCAAAAAAGCCCTGCACAAGTCCGGCAAGCTCGAAGCCTTGATGGGCGGTGCGCCGAAGACTGCCGTTTCGCCGTTTGGCAATGACTCCCTCTCTGCGTTGACCGGCGGCAAGGCCGAAGTGGTCCAGCCCCGGGCCGCCGCTCCGGCCCCGGCGGCCACCGGTTCTGCTGCTGCGCTGCTGGGCGGCGCCGCAAAACCCGCTCCCGCCGCGGCTGCGCCTTCCGGGCGTGGCCAAGGCCAATTGCGCTTGGCCAGCGGCAACCTCGCCTGCGTGATCAAGGCGCTGAGCCTTAAAGAAGCGGCGCTGCTGGTTAAGCGCCTGGACAGCCTGCCGCAAGTGCTGGAACACGCGGTGCTCGACTTGGAGCAAGGTGATGGCGGCGAAGTGGCGCGGCTCAACGGCTACCTGCATTCGGTGGCCGCGTTCGAGCCCAAGCCCGACAGCGAATGGCTGCAACTGATCTTTCGCTTCATCGACCGCGACCCGCAGAAGCTCGACTATCTCTCCCGCCTGATTGCTCGCGGCACCACGCAGAAGCACTTCTCCCCCGGCGCCTGATTGCAGGCGTCACGCACTGAAACCATGCGCCTTGCCAGCCGGTGGTGCGCCTTGCTTAGGCAGGGCCGCCCGCAGGCAGCCGCTCGATTGCGGCAAACCTTTGAATCCATAAGGTTTTTATCGACACGCCGGGCCCTGGCACCGGACTTGCTACATCCCTACCGAACGGGATGAGTTTTCGCGTCGGCACCGCCGTCACATGTTGCTCATGACGCTTGGCACACAGGAGCTGTAACCAGAGGCGAACTAGGGTTCCGGTCCACAGGAGTGGATGCTGGTCCGAGAGTTTTCCGGCCCTAAGGAGTAGGGCTACACGGCGGGAGAAAAGCCCGGGAGACGTGATGTCATCCCGTGCCTGTTTTCTTAACGTGTAGGAGTGTTGCCATGACCACGCCGTTGTCTTGCTTCAAGCTTCCTTCGTTGCGCAAAAGCCTGTTGGGGGCTTGCCTGGCCACTGCTGCCAGCCTTCTGCCCATCGCCTCTCAAGCCGCTGAAACGCTGAAAATCGGTACCGTTGTCTGGGCCGGTTATGCGCCTTTTTATGTGGCTGACAAACTCGACCTGTACAAGCCCCACGGCCTGAAAGTGGAGCTGCAATTCTTCAATGACCCGGCCTTGATTCCCACCGCCATGGTCGGCGGCGCGCTGGATGGCGGCATGCTCACCTACGACCAGGTGGTCGGCGGCGTGGCCAAGGGCCTCAAGCACAAGGTGGTGATGCCCATCGACTTCTCCAACGGCGGCGATGCCATCGTTGCCGACAAGGCCATCACCTCGGTAAAAGACTTCAAGGGCAAGAAGGTCGGCTACAACCCGCTGTCGCCGTCTGACTTCCTCCTCGCCTATGCCCTGAAAACCAACGGCATGACCGAGAAGGACATCAGCCCGGTCAACATGACCCCGGAAAGCATCCCCGGTGCCATGGCCTCCGGCAGCCTGCCGGTGGGCGTGACCTACGAGCCGAACGTGTCGCAGATCCTCGGCATGCCGGGCGACAAGTTCCATGTGGTGTATTCCTCCAAAGATGCCCCGGGCCTGATCACCGACGTGCTGGTGTTCGATGAGAAAGTCATCGGCAAACGCAAAGTGGCGATCAACGCGCTGATGCAGGGCTACGTTGACGGCCTGGCCTATATCAAGAGCCACCCCGAAGAAGCCGCCGAAATCATCGGCAAGGTGCTGGGTGTAAGCGCCAAGGAAGCCACCGAGCAGATGAGCGGCGTGTACAACATCCCGCTGGCGGAAATGAGCAAGAACTTCGAGAAATCCGACGCCACCAGCTCGTTCTTCGGTAGCGGCGCGGTAATCGGCACGCTGCTCAAAGACAACGGCCAGATCCCGGTAATCCCGGATTTCGCCAGCACCTTTGACGCGTCCTTCGTCGAAGCCCTGGCCAAGTAAGGCAGGCAACCGACGTCACGTTGCCGGGTGTGCCTGCGAGCGCACCCAAGGCAACGCCGATTCAAGAGGAGCTGTTATGGCCACCCAGATTTTTCGCTACGCCGACGGCAAGCTGCCTAACTCGCTGGCGTTTGCCTATGTCTTCGCTACTTACCTTGGCGGCTTCGCCCTGCTGTTCAACGCCCACTGGGCGCTCAACCTGCTCGGCATCCTGTTGCTCGGCCACGGGATGATCATCGCCGCCTACCTGATTCACGAATTCGCCCACGGCACCATTTTCGCCAAGCCCAAGCACAACGAATGGGCCGGCGAGGTCTGCAGCTGGCTGTGTGGTAGTTGCTACGCCGGCTTCCAATACCTGCGCAAAAAACATATGCGCCATCACGTCGACCGCGCGGACGTGATCACCTTCGACACCAAGGTGTTTATCAACGCCTGCCCGGCATGGCTGCGCAACGTCATTCTGGCGCTGGAGTGGGCCTATATCCCGGCCATCGAGCTGGTGATGCATTACTACGTGGTGGTGCTGCCCTTTATCACCGAGGAAGAGAAGCATCGCGCCAACCGCAAAAAGGTGCTGCTGACCCTGGCGATCCGCTCGGCACTGTTTGCCATACTCGCCGCTGTGTCGTTCAAGGCCTTGGTGTTCTATTGCCTGGCCTGGATGCTGATGCTCACCGTGCTGCGGTTCGCCGATGCCTACCAGCACACCTACGACGCCTTCGCCGTGCTGGAAGACGGCGGCGCGATTCCCAATGACAAGGTCCGCGACCGCGTTTATGAGCAGCACAACACCTACAGCAACGTGGTATCGGCGCGCTGGCCGGCGCTCAATCTGCTGCTGCTGAATTTCTCTTACCACAACGCCCACCACGAAAAGCCGGTGGCACCCTGGTACCGCCTGCCGGCCTTGCATCGCGAGCTGTATGGCAGCGCTTACGCCCAGGTGCTGCCGATGCGCCTGCTGCTGAAAAGCTTCCACGAACACCGTCTGCGCCGGGTTATCGATGACCACTACGGCGAAGTGGCCACGCCCGAGCAACAGCGGCGTGCCGATGGTTTCTACGGCGCGGTCGGCGTGTCGTTTCTGACGGCGGTATAGGCGATGAACCTCGATTACACCGGCAAAACCGTGCTGCTCACCGGCGCTGCCAGCGGAATCGGCAAGGGTCTGGCCCGCGCCTTCGCCGAGCAGGGGGCGCGTCTGGAATTGCTGGATCGCAACGGCGCGGCGTTGGCCGCGGTCGCCGAGGAGTTGCGCAACCTCACGGCTGTCACCGTCAGTGCCCTCGACCTGGCCGACAGCGAGGCGATTGCGGCATTTGCCGCCAGCCGCGAAGGACGTCCTCTCGATGTACTGGTGAACAACGCCGGCGTCGAATACGCCACGCCCTTGAGCGACACCGGTAGCGCCGCCGATGCCCACTGGCAGGCGCTGCTGGATAACAACGTCGCCTCGATGCTGCGTCTGACCCGCGCCGTGCAAGGCCAGCTCAAGGCCGGCAGCAGTGTGATCAACCAGGCCTCGATCTGGGGCCTGAAAGGCGTGCCGGGCTTCAGCGCCTATGTCGCCAGCAAGCATGCGGTGATCGGCCTGACCCGTTCGCTGGCCTGGGAGCTTGGCCCGCGGCGTATCCGCGTGAACGCGGTCTGCCCCGGCTGGATCGGCACCGATGCGGCCATGCGTTCGCTCAAGGTGATGGCCGAATCCAATGGCCGTAGCGAAGCCGACGAACTGGCGCTGATTCTCGCCGCCCAGGCGGTGCCGGAGTTACTCACCCCGGCGGACCTGGCCGGCACCTTTCTGTTTCTCGGCAGTGCTCTGGCCCTGCCCCTGACCGGGCAGGCGCTGTCGGTCAGCCACGGCGAGGTGATGCACTGATGAGCGAGCAGATTCTCAAGGGCCAGGTCGCCCTGGTCACCGGTGCCGCCACCGGTATCGGCCGCGCCACGGTGCTGGCCC
Source organism: Pseudomonas sp. TE3786 (assembly GCF_054057335.1). Lineage (NCBI taxonomy): Bacteria > Pseudomonadati > Pseudomonadota > Gammaproteobacteria > Pseudomonadales > Pseudomonadaceae > Pseudomonas > Pseudomonas sp. TE3786. The sequence goes on along the minus strand of NZ_JBSRZF010000004.1, from coordinate 47,025 downwards.
TGGCCGCAGCGGGTGCCAAGGTGTGGATCAATCACTTGGGTCAGGAGCGCGCGGCCATTGGCCTGGTGGCGCGCATCACCTCGGCCGGTGGCTGGGCGCGGGCGGTGGAGGCGGATGTCAGCTCGGCGGCTCAGGTGCAGGCCATGTTCGCCGAGGTTTTTGCAGCGGGCGCGCTGGATATTCTGGTCAACAACGCCGGCATCATTCTGGAAAAACCCTTCCTGGAAACCAGCGAAGACGACTGGGCCAACCTGCTCGGTGTCGACCTCAGCGCCGTGTACCGCTGCTGCCGTCATGCCCTCGGCCATATGCAGCCGCGCGGCTCGGGCAGCATCGTCAATATCGCTTCCGAGCTCGGTCACCTGGGCCGGGAAAAATACGCCGCCTACTGCACCGCCAAGGCCGGGGTGATCGGCCTGACCAAATCCCTGGCCCGCGAATTCGCTCCGGCCATCCGCATCAACGGCGTGGCACCGGGGCCGGTGGATACACCCATGGTCAGCGCGGAAAACATGAGCGCAGAAATGATCGCCAAGGAAGTCGCCATTCCAATGGGCCGTCTGGGCCGCCCGGAAGAGATCGCCGCCGCCGTGCTGTTTCTGGTATCGCCCCAAGCCAGCTTCTTTCAGGGGCAAATGCTCGGCGCCAATGGCGGCGCGTGGATGGGCTGACCATGAATCTGTTGCTCAAACCGGAAAGCATTCTGCTGATCGCCGCCGCCATCTGGGGTCTGGGCTGGATGCCGCTGCAGCACTTCGCCGGCCTGGGCCTCAGTGGCATGCCGGTAGTGCTCGCCACCTACGGGCTGCTCTGCGTGCTGGCGGTGCCCTTGCTGCTTTGCCAGCGTCGCGTCTGGTGGCCACAGCGTTATGCCCTGCTGGCTATCGCTGTGTTTGGCGGCTGGGCTACGGCAGGGCTGGTGGGGGCGCTGTCCGAAGGCGATGTGGTGCGCGCCATGCTGTTGTTCTACCTGGCGCCGGTGTGGGCCATGCTCGGTGGTTGGTTGCTGCTCGGCGAACGCCTGACCCTGCTGCGCGTCGGTGCGCTGCTGCTGGCCATGCTCGGTATCGGCCTGACCCTGGGCGTCAGCCGCGACAGCTTCCGTGCCCTGGGTGCCAGCGATTGGCTGGCCCTTAGTGCCGGCCTGGCGTTTGCCATCAACAACCTCGCCACTCGCCATGCCGAACAGATTCCCCTGGCCAGCAAAGCGGTGGTGGCCTTTCTCGGCAGCGCCACGCTGGCGTGGCTGTTCTGCCGCCTGGAAGGCAGCAGCCTGCCGCCCATGGACCTGCTGATGTGGGCCAAGGTCGCGCTGTTCGGTGTGTTCTGGTTGGTCGCCATGGCGGCCGCGCAATACGGTTTTACCCATGTCGAAGCCAGCCGCGCTGCCGTCCTGACGGTGGTGGAATTGGTCGCGGCGGTGCTTAGCTCCGCCTGGTTCGGCGACCGCGAGTTGGGCCTGCGGGAATGGAGCGGTGGTGCGCTGGTGCTGATCGCCGCGCTGCTTGCCGCCCGCCCGCCGCGTCAGCCTTCGTTAACCCCTTGTGAGGTGCAGTGATGACATCCGTACGCATGGACCAACTCAGTTGGGTGGAATACGCGCGCCAGGTGCGCGAACTGTCGCCGGTGGTGTTTCTGCCCTGCGGTGCCACCGAGCAGCATGGCCCGCACCTGCCCCTGGGCACCGACGCGCTGCTGGCCAGCGCCTTGTGTGAAGACGTCGCGGCGAAAGTCGGCGGCCTGGTGGCCCCGGCCTTGTCCTATGGCTACAAGTCGCAGCCCAAATGCGGTGGCGGCAACCATTTCTGCGGCACCACCAGCCTCGACGGGCAAACCTTGATCGCCCTGGTGCGCGACGCCGTGCGCGAGTTCGCCCGCCATGGCGTCACCCGCCTGGTGCTGGTGGACGGTCATTACGAAAACCAGTGGTTTGTCACCGAAGGCATCGAGTTGGCCATGCGCGAACTGGGCAAAGACACCAAGCTGGAAGTGATGCGCCTGGAGCACTGGGATTTTTGCACCGAGCAAACCCTGGCGGCGGTATTCCCCAACGGCTTCCCAGGCTTTGCCCTGGAACATGCGGCGGTGATCGAAACCTCGCTGATGCTGCATTACCTGCCCAACCTGGTCCGCATCGACCTGATCCCCGACGAGCCCCCCGCCGACTTCCCGCCCTACGACATGTACCCCAGTCGCACCGAGTGGGTGCCGGGCTCGGGTGTGCTGTCCTCAGCCAAAGGTTCGACCGCCGAGAAAGGCGCGCGCATGGCTGCCGATATCACCCAGGGCATCGCCCAGGCGGTACGCAAGGAATTCAGACTGTGAGCACGGCGCTGATCGTGATCGATATGCAGCGCGACTTCTGCGCCCCGGGCGGCTATGCCGACCAGGCGGGCCTGGAGATCAGCCTGTTGCGTGCGCCGATCCCGGCCATTCAGCGCCTGCTCGCCCATGCCCGCGCCCAGGGTCTGCTGGTGCTGCATACCCGCGAAGGGCACCGGCCGGACCTGAGTGATCTACCCGCGCCGAAACGCTTGCGCGCCGCCAATGCCGGCGCGCCCATCGGCCACCCCGGCCCGCTGGGGCGTTTGCTGGTGCGCGGTGAATTCGGCCATGACCTGATCGATGAACTGCAACCTTTGCCAGGCGAGCCGGTGATCGACAAGCCCGGCTACAGCGCCTTTGCCAGCACCGATCTGGACCTGTTGCTGCGCAACCGTGGCATTACCGAGCTGTGGATAACCGGGGTGACCACTGAAGTCTGCGTGTCCTCGACCCTGCGCAGCGCGGTGGATCTGGGCTATGCCTGCACCCTGGTCAGCGATGCCTGCGGCTCGGCTTACCCCGAACTGCACGCGGCGGCGCTGGCCATGGTCGATGTGGAAGGTGGCTTGTTCGGGCGGGTGTGCGACAGTCAGCGCTTGATCGCCGAGTGGGAGCAATCGCTATGACCCAAGTGACCAAGCTGTGGCCGCTGCTCACCGCCACCCACCGTTACGACAAGACCATCTCTACCCGCAACCGTGGCCATGGCGTACAGATCGAAGCGCCGATCCTGGCCTACCTGATCGAGACCCGGCACGGGCGCATCCTTTACGACGTGGGCTGCGACTACGCCAAGATCAACGACCCAGTGCAGCGCGCCCGTTGGTATGACCCGGTGGAATTTCCCATGGGCGCACCGCAGATGAGCGAAGAACAACGCCTGCCCGCGCACTTCGCCCGCCTCGGTTTGACCGCGGCGGATATCGACCTGGTGTTTCTCGGCCACCTGCATTTCGACCACGCCGGCGGCCTGTGCGAAGTGTGCGGTGCCGACGTGCATGTGCATGCTGCCGAGCTGGAAGCGGCGCAGGCCAAGGCCGATGACGCGTATTTTGTCGATGACTTTGCCGGCGACTATCGCTGGAAAATCCAGACCGACGAATACGACCTGGTCCCTGGTGTGCGCGCCATCAATACCCCCGGGCATACCGCCGGGCATATGTCCCTGTTGATCGAATTGCCCCAAGGCCGTCCCGTCATTCTGGCGGGCGATGCCGCCGACCTGACAGAAAACCTCGATGACGAAATCGCCCCCGGCACCCTCTGGCAAGAGCGCGAAGACCTGGCGCTCGCCAGCATCCGCAAGCTCAAAGCCCTGGCCAAGGAAACCGACGGCGAGCTGTGGCCCAACCACGATATGGCGTTCTGGCGCGGCCTTAAGCAATTTCCGGAGTACCACTCATGAGCGGCTCACCCTTGCATGCAGCGCCGGTGCCCGAACGTTATCTGGGCGTGTGGCAACGCACCTTGCTGACCACCACCGCCGGCAAACACGACACCAGCACCCAGGTGTACTGGCTGCAAACGGCGCGGCTGTTCGCCGATCTGCGCATTCCTCAGCCGGCACCGAAAACCAGTTGGGAGTTGGCCAACCAGGGCGGCTTTGCCGGCATCACCGAAGTGACCCGCACGGCGTCCGGCGAAGAGCGGTGTCAGTGGCACCGTGCGGTGGATTTCCAACCGCCGCGGGCCAGCGAGGATATCGGCCGCATGCTCTTCGAACGCCCCGACTGCGTGCTGGAAGACGGCCTGGATGACAGCTACCACGAAGTCTGGGAGCGCTTGCCGCATTCCATCGGGCGCAACTGGGGCACCTGGCTGCACGCGGCGGATGGTCGGCAGGGCTGCCTGTTGCTGGCCGGCGACTGTTTTCTGTTTGTCGCCAGCCGCCCTGCGCCGCTGCCGGCGGCCAGCTCTCTGGCCGAGCTACTGGACGGCAGCAGCCACCAGCAGCAGTTGCTCGACTGCGAGCTGTCGTTTGGCCGTCACCAGTACGGGCGGCGGCCGTGGCATATCGAGCTGTCCACCCTGCCTCAGCGCATTGGCCAGAGCTTGCTGCCGGAGATCGTCGACCCCGACCGTAGCGAGCAACTCTGCGCCGCCGACACCCTGGCCTTGCTAGGCCATACGCCGGCCCAGGGCGGCTGGCACCTGCGCGACACCCCGCTTTTTTCCAGTAATGAGGAGGCCTTGTGATGAGCGCCCATCAACCTTTGCCCACTCCTAAAGCGGCCACCCGCCCCAAGCGCCCCAGCTGGTGGGTGATCCGTGGCGAGCTGTCGCGCGGTGCCGTCTGGGGCCTGGCGGCGGCCGGCCTGGTGCTGCCTTTGCTGGTCTGGTGGGCCTACACCGCTGCCGGCCTGGCCAACCCGATGTTTATGCCGGGCCCGGATGCCGTAGTCGCGCGCGTCGGCCATTGGTGGAGCGATGAAGGCTTGCTGGCCGATATCGGCATCAGCGTGTACCGGGTGATGACCGGCTTCCTCGCCTCGGCGTTGTTCGCCTTGCCGCTGGGCCTGTATATCGGCACCTACCGCCCGGTGCAGGCGTTCCTCGAACCGCTGACCGACTTTATCCGCTATATGCCGGCGGTGGCCTTTATCCCGCTGGTGATGCTCTGGGTCGGTATCGATGAAAGCTCCAAGGTGCTGATCATCTTTATCGGCACCTTCTTCCAGATGGTGTTGATGGTGGCCGAAGACGTGCGCCGGGTGCCGATGGCGCAGATCGAAGCGGCGCAGACCATGGGGGCCAGCCGTAGCGAGATCGTCAAGCTGGTGATTCTGCCCTCGGCCCGCCCGGCGCTGCTCGACACCCTGCGCATCACCTGCGGCTGGGCCTGGACCTATCTGGTGGTGGCCGAGCTGGTGGCCGCCAACTCGGGCCTCGGCTACGCCATTCTCAAAGCCCAGCGCTATATGCAAACCGACAAGATCTTCGCCGGCATCATTCTGATCGGCGTTATCGGCCTGCTCACCGACCAGGCGTTCCGCTGGCTCGGCCGTGTGGCCTTTCCCTGGTTGAAGAGGTAATTGTGATGAGCGACGCCAAGATCCAGATCCGCCAGGTCAGCAAGCTCTTCAAAACCCGTGGCCGCGAGGTACAGGCGCTGCAGGACATCAACCTGGCGATCCAGCGCAACGAATTCATCACCTTTGTCGGCGCTTCCGGCTGCGGCAAGTCCACCCTGCTGCGCAGCATCGGTGGCCTGGAACAGCACAGCGAGGGCGAGATTCTGCTCGACGGGCGCGCCGTCAATGGCCCCGGCATCGACCGCGCCATGGTCTTTCAGCACTACAGCCTGTACCCGTGGCTGAACGTGATGCAGAACATCAAGTTCTGCCGCCAGCTCAAGGTGGTGGCCGATACGGTGCACAGCGACGGCGATATCGAAGTGGCCAGCGGCCGCGCCGATGCACTGCTCAATCTGATGGGGCTATCGGCGTTTCACCAGGCCTACCCCAACCAGCTGTCCGGCGGTATGCAGCAACGGGTGGCGATTGCCCGCGCGCTGATGCCCAAGCCGGAAATCCTGCTGATGGACGAACCCTTCGGCGCCCTCGATGCGCAAACCCGTGAGGTGATGCACGACCTGATCCGCCATGTACACCGCCTGGAAAAGAGCACCATCCTGTTCGTCACCCACGATGTGGAAGAGGCGATCTACCTGGGTGGTCGCGTGGTGCTGATGGCGCCACGGCCCGGGCGCATCGACACCATCTACAATGTGCCGCTGCCGGCTGAACGGCATCAGGACATGAAACTGTCAGCTGAATTCCTTACCTTGAAACGCGAGATCCTGGCGCGGATCCGGGAAACCTCGGGGATGAGTACGGATCTGGAGTTATTGGAACAACTGACCCGCACGATGCCGGCTTAACGCGGCCCTGCTTTCTTGTGGGAGGGGCTTCAGCCGCGAGCTCTTGATCTTAAAAGCTCGCGGCTGAAGCCCCTCCCACATTGACCGCGCAGTCTTCTGGTTGCAGTGATCAAGCAACTATCCGCCCTCACCCCGGTCACAGTTGGGCACGGCAAAAACCGAAAGCAGCGGCGATCCGCTCTACGGTGTCGCGCCCGGCCTGGATATTGCTCCGCATCCAGCGCCTCCCTCTAATAAGAATCCCCTTGTTGTATCCCTTGCTGTGTGGCGCTCTGCCAAGAATAATCGCCGCCGTCGAGTGACCGACTGCGGCTGTGTGAATGTGAGGGATAACGTGGAATTTGCCTTGTCGATTGCGCCCTATGCGGGCATTACCGTGATGATTCCGGCCGTGCTGTTGCTGGCGGTATGGCTGAGTTACAGCGCCTCACGCGGCATTGCTGGGCTATGGCTGGCGGTGGTGGTGCTCGCCTATGGTGCGGTGACGGTCAGCAAACTGGCCTTCAAGGGTTGGGGGCATGGCCTGGAAGCCTTGAATATTGCGGTGTTCAGTGGCCATGCGATGAACGCCTGTCTGGTCACCCCAGTGCTGGTAAGCATGCTCGCCCGCCAATGGCATCCACTGCTGCGCTGGCCGGCGGCCGGTCTGGCGCTGATCGGCGCGTGGTATTTCAGCGTGACCGTGGTCGCTCCCTATGTGCACCCCTTGCCCGAAGCCATTGCCGGCGCATTGATCGGCAGCCTGGGCTCGCTGACCTTTCTGCGCCTGGCCGAATATGTGGAAATCCGCCCACTCCCCGCCCGCGCCTTGGCCATGGGCCTGACGCTGATCGCGGTGTGCGCCAGCCTGCCCAAGTACACCGCTGAAGGCTTGCTCAATCACTTCGCCACTACCCTGTCGGGGGCCGAATCGGCCTATACCCGAACCCATTGGCAAGACTCGCCGACGGCGCAGTCTTCACGCTGATGCGCAGGGGCTGGCTGTTTGGCGCGCTGGTCGCGGTGCCGGTGGCAGTGGCGGCTGCTTACCTGTGGGCCAAGGCCGAGCATTACCCGAGCGAGGCGGTGGATCGCGCCCAGGCCTTTATCACCCTGCTGGAAGCCGGCCAGCTGGAACAGGCCCAGGCGCTGGCCTTGCGCAATGAATACGTTGGCCACACCCCGGCCGAGTTCGCCGAGCTGATGACGCGCCAGCTGTGCCGCGTAGACCGTGTGGAATGGACCGCCCCGCCGCAAACCAACGGCAATCGCCTGCGTCGCTGGTGGAATGCTGTGCAAGTGGAAATGCCTGAGGTGGACGTGGAGTTCCAGGGCACCTGCCTGCTCAAGGTCAACCTGCGCTACGGTGAAGATGGCCAGTGGCGGGTGTTCAATATGCAGCGCCACGCCGGCTAGCCGAGCGGCACCCCAGTTTTTGCCTAACCAACGACGACAAAAAACCTAATTTCGCTATTGCCGGGGGCTGGCCAGAATGCAGCCATAGCCACTCCGTCAATCGATTCCAGGGCGTCCCGATGAGCAAACCCACGCACACCCGCATTCGCATGTTCAACACCAAGGACACCTACCCCAACCAGAGCCTGGACAACGACCTGTGCCAGGCCGTACGGGCGGGCAACACCGTGTATGTGCGCGGTCAGGTGGGGACTGACTTCGAGGGCAATCTGGTCGGCCTCGGCGACCCGCGCGCCCAGGCCGAGCAGGCGATGAAAAACCTCAAGCAACTGCTCGAAGAGGCAGGCAGCGACCTCAGCCATATCGTCAAAACCACCACCTACCTCACCGACCCACGCTACCGCGAGCCGGTATACCAGGAAGTGGGCAAGTGGCTGAAAGGCGTGTTTCCGATTTCCACCGGGTTAGTGGTTTCTGCGTTGGGCCAACCCCAGTGGCTGATGGAAATCGATGTAATCGCCGTCATTCCGGATGACTGGGCATGACCTTCTCCATCGTCGGCCGTTGCGCCGAGACCGGCCAACTGGGCATCGCCATCAGCTCTTCCAGCATTGCCGTCGGCGCTCGCTGCCCCTGGGTACGCGGCGGTATCGGCGCGGTGTCGACACAGAACATCACCCTGCCGGCCCTCGGTCCGGAAATTCTCGATTTGCTGGAGCAGGGGGCGAGCGCCAGCGAGGCGCTGGACAAGGCCCTGACCACCCACGGCTTCAGCCAGTTTCGCCAGGTGACGGTGATCGACCACCACGGTGCCACCGCGCTGTTTACCGGCAGCGAAGCCCTGGGTTTGCACAATGCCCTGGCCGGCGAGCAATGCGTGGCGGCGGGTAATCTGCTCTCCAGCCCGCAGGTGATCGAGGCTATGGTGGCCGCGTTCGAAGGCAGCAGTGGTGAAGCCTTGGCGGATCGTCTGCTGGCCGCCATGAATGCAGCGATGGCCGCTGGTGGCGAAGCCGGGCCGGTGCATTCGGCGGCGATGTCGGTGGTCAGTGACTTGCTCTGGCCGATTGTCGATCTGCGCGTGGACTGGGCAGAAGCAGATCCGATTGGCGAGCTGGGCAAGCTGTGGACAGCGTATCGCCCACAGATGCAGGACTACATCACCCGCGCCCTCGACCCGACCAAAGCCCCGAGTTACGGTGTGCCTGGCGACGAATAGCTACTTGCACCCTTCCCTGTAGGAGCGGCTTTAGCCGCGATGCTCTTGAAGATTACAAGCATCGCGGCTAAAGCCGCTCCTACGGGATGAAGTCCAGACTCCGAGAGCGCCATGCCAACCAGCCGCGACGTACTTAACAATCTCATCGCCTTCAACACCGTCAGCCGCGAATCCAACCTGGCGCTGATCGAGTTTATCCGCGACTACCTCAGCGGCCTGGGCATCGACAGCGAGCTGATTTACAGCGACGACCAGCGCAAGGCCAATCTCTATGCCCGTATCGGCCCGTCGATCTGCGGCGGTGTGATGCTCTCGGGCCACAGCGATGTGGTGCCGGTCGACGGCCAGGCGTGGAGCGTGCCGCCCTTCGAAATGACTGAGCGTGACGGCAAGCTGTATGGCCGTGGTACGGCGGACATGAAGGGCTACATCGCTTGCGTGCTCGCCGCCTTGCCGAGCTTTCTCGCCAAGCCGTTGCGGGTGCCGCTGCACCTGGCGTTCTCCTATGACGAAGAGGTTGGCTGCCTTGGCGTGCGCAGCCTGATCGAAGCACTCGAAAGCCGCCCCGAGCGGCCGAGCCTGTGCATCATCGGCGAGCCGACCTTTATGCGCCCGGTGCTTGGCCACAAGGGCAAGCTCGGCATGCGCTGCGAAGTGCATGGCGCGGCCTGCCACTCGGCCTATGCGCCGCAAGGCGTGAACGCCATCGAGTACGCCGCCAGGCTGATCAGCCGCCTGGGTGAAATCGGTCAACGCCTGGCCGCCAAAGAACGTCACGATGCACGCTTCGACCCACCCTATTCCACCGTGCAAACCGGCACCATCAGCGGCGGCAGCGCGCTGAATATCGTCCCCGAACACTGCCGCTTCGATTTTGAAGTACGCACCCTGCCGGCCGACGATGCCGAGCAGATTGCCAGTGAACTGCAGGCTTATGCCGCCGAGCTGGTGCCGCAGATGAACGCGGTGCAACCCGGCACCGGTATTCGTTTCACCCCCATCAGCGCCTACCCCGGACTGGCCACCGCAGCTGACAGCGAAGCGGCGAAACTGCTGGCGTTGATCAGTGGTTCGGCTGATTTCGGCACGGTGGCCTTTGGCACTGAAGGCGGCTTGTTCGATCAGGCGGGGATTGCCACCGTGGTGTGCGGGCCGGGGAGCATGGACCAAGGGCATAAGCCCGATGAGTTTGTCAGCCTCGACCAGCTCGACCAGTGCGGTGAGATGCTGGCGCGGTTGGCGGCATGGATGCAGGAAGTCCCCTGACACCCCGTACCCCCGTAGGAGCGGCTTTAGCCGCGATGCTCTTGAAGATCACAAGCATCGCGGCTAAAGCCGCTCCTACGAGGATTGAGGGCCCAGCTGCTGCTGACAATAATCGGCAAACAACTGCGCCGACTTGGTCAGCTGCGAACGCTTCAGCCACGCCGCCACCAGCCCCGAGCCGGTGACGTCTTCGGCAATATTCACGGCCACCACTTTCTGCCCGTCATAGGTGCATTCCGAGTGCGGGCGAGTGACCAACACCGAAAATCCAAAGCCCTGCCCGACCATGCCGCGGACCATCTCGATGGAGGGCGAGCTGAAGGCGATATGCGGGGTCAGGCCCAGCTCTTCGAACAGGCTGACGAAGTAGGTCCGGCTCGGTAGTACGTCCAGCAGAATCATCGGTTCCAGCGCCAGATCGCGCAGCGACACCTGGGCTTGCTGGGCAAAGCGGTGGTCGGCTGGCAGCAGTGCATAGGGGCGCTGCGGCGGCATCAGTTCCTGGGTTTCGATGGTGCCGTCGAGGTCGTGGTCGTAGAGAATCGCCAGGTCGAAACTGCCGGAGGTCAGGCCCTGTACCAGTTCCTGTTGCTCGCCATCGCGGATGCGGATTTCCACGCCGGGATACAGCGCGTTGAAGCCGGCAATCAGGCGCGGCAGATACAGCGGTGCCACGGTTTCGAAGCAGCCGATATCGATCTGCCCGGCAATGATGTCGTTGTCGGCCAGGGCGTTCTGTTCGAACTCCTTGGCCATGCGCAGCAGTTCCTGGGCCTTGCGGTAAAAGCGCGCGCCGCTGGGGGTCAGGGACACGCCCTGGGCGTGATGGCGGATAAACAGCTGCACGCCGAAGCTTTCCTCCAGGCCCTTGATCGCCGTGGAAATCGACGGCTGGGCGATATACAGCTTGCGCGAGGCCTCGGCGACGCTGCCGCACTCCACGGTGGTGACGAAATATTTAAGTTGGCGCAGGGTATAGGCAGCCACGACAGACCTCGGCTAGGACATTTCCGTGCACACCTTACCGCGTTGGCGCAGCGGTCGTGGTTCGGCGTACACACCTTTTTTCGCGGCACAGGGCATATTTTTCTTGGCCAGGCCCTTGCTTCAGACAATCACCAATTCGTAGCAAAACCCATACACAGTCTCCAAAACAACAGGGTTGCATCCCGGGAGGAAACCGCATGCGTCTGGCGCTCTGGCAAACCGAAGGCCACCCCGGCGATATCGCCGCCAACCTCGCCGACCTGGCCGTGCAGGCCCGCGCGGCTGCGTCTGCTGGTGCGCAATTGTTGCTGTGTTCGGAGCTGTGGCTGGGCGGCTATAACCTGCGTGCACAACAGGCCGAAGCGGCCGATGGGCCTTCAGCGCAGCACATCGCCGAGCTGGCCCGTGAGCATGGCATCGCCATCTGTTACGGCTATGCCGAAAGCCACGAGGACGGCGGCAAACCCTATAACTCGGCGCAGGTGATCGATGCCAACGGCACTCGCCTGAGCAACTACCGCAAGACCCATCTGTTCGGCACCTTCGAGCGCACCCTGTTCACCCCGGGCGAACGCCTGGAAAAGCCTTTCGAGTTCGCGGGCTGGAGCATCGGTCTGTTGATCTGCTTCGACGTCGAATTCCCCGAGAACGTGCGCAAGCTGACCCTGGAAGGCACCGAGCTGCTGCTGATCCCCACCGCACTCACTCCCGAATACCGCGCCGTGCCCGACCTGATCGTGCCGGCCCGCGCCGTGGAAAATCAGCTGTTCGTTGCCTACTGCAACCACAGCGGCATCGAAGCCGGGCTGGCCTTTCTCGGCGGCTCCTGCGTGGCGGCACCGGATGGCAGCAAGCTGGCCAGCGCGGGCAATGGCGAGGCGTTGTTGGTGGTGGACTTGGACCATGGCCAGCGGGCAGCGCAGGAAGGCACCTTCCCCTACCTGGCTGGCCGCCGCCCGGAGCTGTACGACGGCCTCGACCTGTAACTCGGTCCCCGTAGGAGCGGCTTCAGCCGCGATGCTCTTAAAATCAAAAGCATCGCGGCTAAAGCCCCTCCTACGGGGTGGTGCACTTTTATCTGGCACCCGGCACCACCTCGGTGCAGCCCAAAGCAGCTTTTTCATATACCCCGAAGACATTTTTAATAATTTTCCTATGCAGCCCGTTCCGCCACCATCGCTCTCACCAAAAGGTTTATCGGTGAAAGGGGCGACGGGGTGTTTGAGCTTAACGATTGGCAACAACGGGCCGCTGCCCAGCGCTTTCCAACGCTGGCGATGATCGACGGGCAACAGCTGCCGGCACAGTCCGGGGCGACCTTTGCCGCGATCAACCCGGCCACCGGTGAAACCCTGGCCCAGGTTGCCGCCTGTGGCGCGGCGGATGTCGATGCTGCCGTTCGTGCAGCGCGCCGGGCATTCGAGGCCGGGATCTGGTCGCAACGTTCTCCCACCGAGCGCAAAGCCGTGTTGCTGCGTCTGGCCGAGCTGATTCTTGAGAACCGCGAAGAGCTGGCGCTGCTCGATTCACTGAACATGGGCAAGCCGGTGATGGATGCCTACAACGTCGACGTGCCAGGCGCCGCTGGCGTGTTCCGCTGGTACGCCGAGGCGCTGGACAAGCTCTACGACGAAATCGCCCCCAGCGCGCAAAACGTGCTTGCCACCATCACCCGTGAAGCCTTGGGTGTGGTCGCCGCCGTGGTGCCATGGAATTTCCCCCTGGACATGGCCGCCTGGAAGCTCGCCCCGGCCCTGGCGGCCGGCAACTCGGTGCTGTTGAAGCCGGCTGAGCAGTCGCCGTTCTCGGCATTGCGTCTGGCCGAGCTGGCGCTGCAAGCGGGTATTCCGGCCGGCGTGCTCAACGTGTTGCCGGGCCTGGGCGAACACGCCGGCAAGGCCATGGGCCTGCACCCGGATATCGATTGCCTGGCGTTCACCGGCTCCACCGAGGTGGGCAAATATTTTATGCAGTACTCCGCGCAGTCGAACCTCAAGCAGGTGTGGCTGGAGTGTGGCGGCAAGAGCGCCAATCTGGTGTTCGCCGACTGCGACCTGGACCTGGCCGCCGAGAAAGCCGCGTTCGGCATCTTCTTCAACCAGGGCGAAGTGTGTTCGGCCAACTCGCGCTTGCTGGTGGAGCGCTCGGTTCACGATGAATTCGTCGAGCGTCTGGTGGCCAAGGCGCAAGGCTGGCAACCGGGTGATCCGCTGGACCCGAACAGCACCACCGGTGCCATCGTTGAAGCGCGCCAGACCGAACGGGTGATGGGCTATATCCGCGGTGCCCATGAGCAAGGTGCACGCCTGGCTTGTGGCGGCGAGCAGCTGACCTTCAATGGCTCCAACAACTTTATTCAGCCGACCATTTTTACCGGCGTCACCCCTGACATGCGCCTGGCCCAGGAAGAAGTCTTCGGCCCGGTGCTGGCAGTGATCCCGTTCGACACCGAGGAAGAGGCCGTGCGCCTGGCCAACGACAGCATCTACGGCCTGGCCGCTTCCCTGTGGACCGACAACCTGCACCGCGCTCACCGGGTGGCCCGGCAATTGCGCGCTGGCACTGTGTCGGTGAATACCGTCGATGCCCTGGACGTCAGCACGCCTTTTGGTGGCGGCAAGCAATCCGGTTTCGGCCGCGACCTCTCGCTGCATTCCTTCGACAAATACACGCAGCTGAAGACCACCTGGTTTCAGCTCAGATAAGAAAGATCCGGAGACATTTAGATGACTGCCAAACGCGCCACCAGCGACTACCAAGCCTCTGACGCCGCTCACCACATCCACGCTTTTCTCGACCAGAAAGCGCTGAACGCCGAAGGGCCACGGGTGATAGTGCGTGGCGAGCGTTTGCACCTGTGGGACAACGACGGCAACAGCTACCTGGACGGCATGTCCGGCCTGTGGTGCACCAACCTTGGTTATGGCCGCCGCGATCTGTCGGCCGCCGCCACCCAGCAAATGGAGCAGTTGCCGTACTACAACATGTTTTTCCACACCACCCACCCGGCAGTGGTGGAGCTTTCCGAGCTGCTATTCAGCCTGCTGCCCGGCCACTACAGCCATGCGATCTATACCAACTCCGGCTCCGAGGCCAACGAGGTACTGATCCGCACCGTGCGCCGCTACTGGCAGATTCTCGGCAAGCCCGAGAAGAAAATCATGATCGGCCGCTGGAACGGTTACCACGGCTCCACCCTGGCAGCCACGGCCCTGGGCGGGATGAAATTTATGCACGACATGGGCGGCATGATTCCCGATGTCGAGCACATCGACGAGCCGTACTGGTACGCCCACGAGGGCAACCTGACGCCGGCCGAATTCGGCCTGAAAGCCGCACAACAGCTGGAAGAGAAAATCCTTGAACTGGGTGCCGAAAACGTTGCCGGTTTTATCGCCGAGCCGTTCCAGGGCGCTGGCGGCATGATCTTCCCGCCGGAAAGCTACTGGCCGGAAATTCAGCGCATTTGCCATAAGTACGACGTGCTGCTGTGCGCTGACGAAGTGATTGGCGGCTTCGGTCGCACCGGCGAATGGTTCGCCCACGAGTACTTCGGTTTCGAACCCGACACCCTGTCCATCGCCAAGGGCCTGACCTCCGGCTATATCCCCATGGGCGGCCTGATCCTCAGCAAGCGTCTGGCAGAAGTACTGGTGGAACAGGGCGGCGTATTTGCCCACGGCCTGACCTACTCCGGCCACCCGGTGGCAGCGGCTGTCGCCATCGCCAACCTCAAGGCGCTGCGTGATGAAGGCGTGGTCACCCAGGTGAAAACCGACACCGGCCCGTACCTGCAAAGCTGCCTGCGCGAAGTGTTCGGCAACCACCCGCTGGTGGGCGAAATCCAGGGCGCTGGCCTGGTCGCCGCGCTGCAATTTGCCGAAGACAAAACCACCCGCAAACGCTTCGCCAATGAAAACGACATCGCCTGGCGCTGCCGCACCATCGGTTTTGAAGAGGGTTTGATTATTCGCTCGACCCTGGGCCGGATGATCATGGCACCGGCGTTGGTGGCGACCCGTGGTGAGCTGGATGAGTTGGTGGCCAAGACCAAGCGGGCGGTTGACCGTACGGCGCAGGAGATCGGTGTTCTTTAACCAATCGAAGCTCCATGTGGGAGGGGCTTTAGCCGCGATGCTTTTGATCTGAAAGCTCACCCTCATTTAATCGAGAGACATGTAGGAGAGGCTTTGGCCATGAGCTCGGCGCTACTTTCATCGCGGCTAAAGCCCCTCCCACAGAAAATCAAGAACAGAACACGCAACACCGCAGAACAAGAACCCCGCCCGACAGAGGCGCGGGTCACGGAACAACTTGGCCGATGGCCGTACTGCCCCGCAATTCAATCAATAACTAAGCCTTCAGGCTGTGGGAGTGTTCCATGCGTAAGTCCTTGCTCAAGCGTGTCTCGCTGTCCCTCGTTTTAGCGGCCGTCGCCACTGGCGCGCAGGCTGGCAAATTGTCCATCGGCCACACCACCTGGGTGGGTTACGGCACCCTGTACCTGGCTCGCGACCTGGGCTACTTCAAAGATGCGGGCCTGGACCTGGAACTGACCACCATCGAAGAAGCCTCGATGTATATGGCTGCTCAGGCCTCGGGCAAGCTCTCCGGTTCAGCCTCCACCATCGACGAAATCCTCAAGTACCGCTCCAAGGACTTCTGCTTCAAAACCGTGGCCGCGCTGGATGAAAGCCATGGCGGCGACGGCATCGTGGTGACCAAAGACATCAAGAGCATCAAAGACCTCAAAGGCAAATCGGTGGCCGTGAACGAGGGCTCGGTGTCGCAGTTCTGGCTGTCCTACCTGCTGAAGAAAGAAGGCATGAGCATGGCCGACGTCGAGGTGCAGAACATGACCGCCGACGATGCCGCCAGCGCCTTTATCGCCGGCCGCATTCCCGCTGCCGTGACCTGGGAACCAAACCTGACCATGGTCAAGCAGAAGGGCACCGGCACTGTGCTGGTGGACAGCTCGGCTACCCCTGGCGTGATCGTCGATGTGGTCGCGCTGTCCTGCGATGTGATCGAAAAACAACCTGAGGATGTGAAAGCCCTGGTGGCCGGTCTGTACAAGGCCGTGCAGTACACCAAGGACCATCCAAAAGAGGCCTACACCATCATGGCCAAAGGCGTGGGCGGCTACCTGTCCAAGCCGGAGGACCTGGCAGAAGCGGCCAAGGGCGTGAAGTTCTACGACCAGCCGATGAGCGAAAAACTGTTGGGCACCCAGGGCAAGCCCGGTGATATCGCCGAGATCATCCGCCTGGCCAACGAAACCTGGAGCGAGCTGCAAGGCAAGCCGTTCGCGGTGAGCTACGACGACCTGGTGGATACCTCGTTCGTCACCCCGTAACGCCTTTCACGCTGCGTGTTCCGGCACGCAGCGTGCTTCTCTCTGCCTTGTTTTTCCTGCCTTATGTGGAGGTGGCGCTGTGGCCACTGCTCGTTCCTGGATCAACCGCTGCCTGACCCCCAAGGTCGGCCTGCCGGTGAAACTCATCTTCGCCGCGAGCACCCTGTGCTGGTTGGCGGTTCTCGGCCTGTGGGTCGGGTTGTCTTATGGCGGCGTGGTGCCGACCATGTTTCTGCCCACCCCGGGTGCGGTGTTCGACGCCGCCGTGCGCCTGAGCAACGATGGCACTCTGGCCAAACACGTGGGTGCCAGCCTTGAGGTGGTGCTGATCGGCTTTGCCATTTCTTCCCTGGTGGCGGTGCCCCTGGGCCTGCTGATGGGCAGCTTCCGGATCGTGCAGGCGTTCCTTGAGCCGCTGGTGAACTTTATCCGTTACCTGCCGGTGACCTCGTTCGTGCCGCTGTTCATTCTGTGGATCGGCATCGGCCTGGAGCAGCGGGTGGCGGTGATTATCTTCGGCACCTTCTTTCAGCAGCTGGTGATGATCGCCGATGTGTCCAAAGGCGTTTCCAAGGACCTGGTAAATGCCAGCTACACCCTCGGCGCCACCCGCCGTGATGTGGTCTTTCATGTACTCGGCCCGGCCTCGCTGCCCGGCGTGCTCGACACCTTGCGGGTGACCATGGGCTGGGCCTGGACCTACCTGGTGGTGGCTGAACTGGTGGCGGCTTCCAGCGGCCTCGGTTACATCAGCCTGAAGGCCATGCGCGGCTTCCAGGTGGATGTGATCTTCCTCGCCATCGCCATCATCGGCCTGCTGGGCCTGATCACCGACCAACTCTTTCGTCTGCTCCGTCTGAGGATTGCCGCATGGGCACAATAGCCTCCACCAAGCCCTACATCATGCCGGCGCTCAGTGAGTACGCCGCTGTGGAAAGCCGCCTCAAGGTGGAGGGTGTCAGCCTGCGTTATCAGTCGCCCAGTGGCGAAACCTTTACCGCGCTCGACAACGTTTCGTTCGAAGTGCCGGACCAGCAATTTGCGGTGATCGTCGGCCCCTCGGGCTGCGGTAAATCGAGCCTGCTGTACCTCACCGCCGGTCTGGCCGAGCCCAGCGATGGTGCCATCTACGTAGGTGGCAAAAAGGTCGACGGCCCGGGCGCTGATCGCGGCATGGTGTTCCAGAGCTACACCCTGTTTCCGTGGCTGACGGTGCGCCAGAACATCGAGTTCGGCCTCAAACGCCGCGGTTTGCCGGGCGATGAAATCAACACCATCGTCGAGTTCTATCTGAACGAAGTGGGCCTGAGCAAATTCGCCCAGCATTACCCCAAGCAGCTCTCCGGCGGCATGATGCAGCGCGTGGCGATTGCCCGCGCGCTGGCCAACGACCCGCAGATTCTGCTGATGGACGAACCCTTCGGTGCCCTCGACAGCCAGACCCGTCTGCAGATGCAGCAGCTGCTGCTGCAGGTGTGGGGCAACGCGAAGAAGACCGTGGTGTTCGTGACCCACGACATCGACGAAGCCATTCTGCTGGCCGACCGCATCTACGTGATGGGCGCGCGGCCTGGGCGGATCAAGGAAATCCTCGACGTACCCATCGACCGCCCGCGCTCGCTGGATGTGGTGATGGAGCCGGAGTTCATCCGCATGAAGCGGCGGATTCTGGAGCTGCTGCACGATGACCTCGCTGAGGTGCATTAACACCACTCTTCCCACCCCAACACCGTCATTCCAGCGCAGGCTGGAATCCAGAATTTCGCAGGAATACGTCGGTGGTTTTGCAATCACCGCCCCTGATTGCCGGACCACTGGATCCCGGCCTACGCCGGGATGACGGTGGTTTTGGTACAGACCGAGGCCTCCATGTCTGAGCAATTCGACTACATCATCGTCGGCGCCGGCTCGGCCGGTTGCGTATTGGCCAATCGCCTGAGCGCCGACCCCGCCGTGCGCGTGTGCTTATTGGAAGCCGGCGGCAGCGATGCCAGCCCTCGGGTGCAAACCCCGGCCGGCACCATCACCTTGTACAAGAGCAAAATCTTCAGCTGGAATTTTTTCTCCACGCCGCAGAAAGAACTCAACAACCGCCGCCTGCACACCCCACGGGGCAAGGCCCTGGGCGGTTCCAGCTCGATGAACAGCATGATCTATATCCGTGGCGACGCCTCGGATTACGACCGCTGGGCCGAGCACGGCTGTGCCGGCTGGAGCTGGGCAGATGTACTGCCGCTGTTCAAGAAATCCGAGCGCAACCTGCTCGGCCAGAACCCGGCGCTGCATGGCACCCTCGGCGAGTTGCTGGTGGACCGCGCGCGTGACCCCAACCCGCTGTCTTCGCTGTTTGTAAAAGCGGCTGCGCGGGTGGGCATCAAGACCAATGACGACTTCAATGGCGGCGAGCTGGAAGGCGCGGGCATCTACAGCCTCACGCAGAAGAACGCCAAGCGCCTGTCCGCCTACCGCGCCTTTGTCGCGCCGGTACGCGAGCGGGCGAACCTGACGGTGCTGACCGGCTGCAACGTGCAGACGCTGCTGTGCGAAGGCACTCAGGTGCGTGGTTTGCACCTGCTCAAAGACGGCCAGCCACTGACCCTGAATTGCAGTCGCGAAGTGATTCTGTGTGCCGGTGCCATTGGCTCGCCGCAGATTCTGCTTAACTCCGGCATCGGCCCGCGCGCCGAGCTGGAAGCCGCCGGCGTGCCGGTGGTGTGCGATTCGCCCGGTGTCGGTAAGAACCTGCAGGACCACCTCGACGGCCTGATTACCGTGCGTTCAACCAGCCCGCTGACCCTGGGGTTTTCCTGGGGCTCGCTGGGTAGCATCCTGGCTTCGCCGTTCAAATACCTGCTGCAAAAAAAGGGTTGGCTGACCACCAACTATGTGGAAGCCGGCGGCTTTGCCCGCACGCCATTGGCCGAGGCGTTGCCCGATGTGCAGTTTCACTTTGTGCCGGGCTACCGAAGCCACCGTGGCCGGCTGTTCGAATGGGGTCATGGCTACGCCGTGCACACCTGCGTGTTGCGACCGAAATCCATTGGTGAACTGCGCCTGAGCCCACAGCGCGAACTGGAGATCGACTACAACTTCCTCGCCGATATGGATGATGCCAAGGTGCTGATCGAGGGCCTCAAGCTGGCGCGCAAGGTGCTCGCCGACAACAGCTTCGACGGCTTGCGCGGCAAGGAAATGCTGCCCGGCACCGAGGTGCAGAGTGACGAGCAGCTACTGGCCTATATCCGCGAATACGCCGCCACCGTGTTTCACCCGGTGGGCACCTGCAAGATGGGCGTGGATGCCCTGAGCGTGGTCACGCCGCAGCTGGAGGTGATAGGTGTGCAGGGCCTGCGGGTGGCCGATGCGTCGATCATGCCGACGCTGATCAGCGGTAACACCAATGCGCCGTGCATCATGATTGGCGAGAAGGCGGCGCAGATGATTGTGGCGGGGAAGGTGACGACGTCCGCCAGCCAAAACACCGTCGTCCCAGCGTAGGCTGGGACCCAGAATATTGCAGGAGAACAGCGCTCGTTCAGCGAGTACCGAACCGGATTGCCGGACCACTGGATCCCGGCCTACGCCGGGACGCCGGGGGTTTTGACTGGAAGCGGGGTTAATCCAGCTTCACAACCTTGGCCAAGATCACCTTCGGCCCTTTCATCTTCTTGATGATGATGCGCAGGCCTTCGACGTCGAGCACTTCTTCCTCTTCCGGCATGCGGTTGAGGGTTTCGTAGATCAGCCCGGCCAGGGTTTCCGCTTCGATATGGTCAAGATCGACGCCCAGTAAGCGTTCGACTTTGAACAGCGGGGTATCGCCACGCACCAGCAGTTTGCCGGGTTGGTAAGCGAGGATGCCGCGTTCGGCCTTGCGGTGTTCGTCCTGAATATCGCCCACCAGGGCTTCCAGCACGTCTTCCATGGTCAGGTAGCCGATCACCTTGCCGTCGGCTTCTTCCACCAGGGCGAAGTGCGAGCCGCCTTTGCGGAATTCTTCCAGCAGGGTGGACAGCGGCATATGCCGGGTAACGCGCTCCACGGGCATCATCAGGTCGCTGATTTTCAGCGCCGAGGGCAGCATTTCCAGCAGCGACAGGTGCAGCAGCAGATCCTTGATATGCAACACGCCGACGAATTCTTCGCTTTCCTCGTTGTACACCGGGTAACGGCTGTACTTGTGCCGGCGGAACACGGCGAACACTTCGTGCAGCGCGGCATTCAGGTTCAGGTACACCAGGTCTTCGCGCGAATTCGCCCAGTCGACCACTTCCAGTTCGCCCATTTCCACGGCCGAGGCCAGCACGCGCATGTCCTGGTCGCTGGGGTCGCTGGCACGGCTGGAGTGCAGGATCAGTTTCAGTTCGTCGCGGCTGTAGTGGTGCTCGTGGTGCGGGCCGGGCTCACCTTGGCCGGCGATACGCAGAATGGCGTTGGCGCTGGCGTTGAGGATAAAGATGGCCGGGTACATGGCCCAGTAGAACAGGTACAGCGGCGCAGCGGTCCACAGCGACAGCAGCTCGGGCTGGCGGATCGCCCAGGACTTGGGGGCCAGCTCGCCGACGACGATGTGCAGGTAGGAAATGATAAAGAACGCGGTGAAGAACGCGATGCCGTGGACCAGCTGTGGCGAGTCCACGCCCATGCTGTGCAGCAACGGCGTCAGCAGCTCGGCGAACGCCGGTTCACCAACCCAGCCCAGACCCAGCGAGGCCAGGGTGATACCCAGCTGGCAGGCGGACAGGTAGGCGTCGAGCTGGTTGTGTACGGTGCGCAGAATATGGCCGCGCCAGCCGTTCTTGGCGGCGATGGCGTCAACCCGGGTGGCGCGCAGTTTGACGATGGCGAATTCCGCAGCAACGAAGAAGCCGTTAAGCAGAACCAGCAGAAGTGCGAAGAGGATAAGGCCGAAGTCGGCGAAATAAGTGGCGGCGTCGTAACTAGGAGAAGGGTCCATAGGGGTGGTTCAGAGTGTCCAGACTTGTAGGTTGAGTAATAGGTTGGCAGCGGCGCTTCAGGCACCGCCAGATCAGCAGACTAGCCGCTAGCGGGGCGCTTGCCCAGCCTCGAACTGTTGCAGGATTAGCGTCTGACCACCTGCGCCGGGGCAAAGTGGCAAGTAAATGTGCTGCCTTTGCCTGGCACGCTGCTGATATCCAGGCGCGCACGGTGGCGCAGCAGTACATGCTTGACGATGGCCAGACCAAGCCCGGTACCGCCGGTATTGGAGGCGCGGCTGGAGTCTACCCGGTAGAAACGTTCGGTCAGGCGCGGCAGGTGCTTGGCGTCGATGCCGATGCCGCTGTCCTGCACGGCAAGGTGCGCGCCATGCTCATCGGCCCACCAGCGCACACGGATTTCGCCATTGTCCGGGGTGTATTTCACCGCGTTGAACACCAGGTTGGAGAAGGCGCTGCGCAGCTCCGCTTCGCTGCCCTTCAGGCGGATGCTGTTGTCAGTTTCCAGGCTGATGCGGTGGTTACGCCCGTTGGACAGCGCCTGGGCGTCGCTCTTGATCGACAGCAGCAGCAGGTCCACCGCCACCGGCTGGTTGTCCGAGGGGTAGTCGGTGGCTTCCAGCTTGGCCAGCAGCAGCAGGTCGTTGAGCAGGTTCTGCATGCGCCCGCCTTGCTGCTGCATCTGTTGCAGCGCCCGCAGCCAGCGCGGGTTCACTTCTTCGACGTTATCCAGCAGGGTTTCCAGGTAGCCGGCAATCACCGTCAGCGGCGTGCGCAGCTCGTGGGAAACGTTGGCGATAAAGTCTTTACGCATTTGCTCGAGCTGGTGCATGCGGGTGATGTCACGCACCAGCATCAGGTGTTCACCGTTGCCGTACTGGGTGATATGGAACTGCAGGTGCATGCGGTCATTGATCGGCGAGATCAGTTCCAGCGGCTCGGGGTGCGCGGGCAGTTCGAAGTAGTCTTTGAAGCGCGGATGGCGAACCAGGTTGGTCACCGGCTGGCCGCTGTCCTGTGGCGTTTTCAGACCCAGCAGGGTTTCCGCGGCGCGGTTCCACCATTCCAGGTTGCCGTCGTTATCGAGCATCACCACGGCGTCGTTCAGCGCCGCAGTGGACTCCTGGACGCGGTCGATCACCGCTTGCAGACGGCCGCGCACACGTTGGTCGCGGCGTTGCAGATGGTAGATGCTGTCGAATACCTCGCCCCACAGGCCATAGCCGTCGGGCGGTGGCTGGTCGGTCTGGTGGTGCTTGAGCCAGTTGTGCAGGCGCAGCAGTTGGGCAAGGGTCCAACCCAGGTAGACGCCGAGGCCGACCACCAGGCTCCAGGCATATTCACCGCTGATCAGGCCCACCAGCAGGCAGGCACCGATCAGCAGTAACAAGCGGCGGATAACGACGCCACGCCAGTCTTGATTCACAGAGTAAGAGTTCCCGACCTAGCTTTTGGTGGAGAAACGATACCCGGTGCCACGCACGGTCTGCACCAGGTTCTCGTACACCTCGCCCAGAGCCTTGCGCAGGCGGCGGATATGCACGTCGACGGTACGTTCTTCTACGTAGACGTTGCCGCCCCAGACCTGGTCCAGCAACTGGCCACGGGTATAGGCGCGTTCCTGGTGGGTCATAAAGAACTGCAACAGACGGTATTCGGTGGGGCCCATGTCGGCCGGTTTGCCGTCGATGGTTACGCGGTGGCTGATGGGGTCGAGCAACAGGCCGCCGACTTCGATGGGGGTGTCGCTGTCGCCGGTGCCGGCGCGGCGCAGTACCGCTTTCAGGCGCGCCACCAGCTCGCGGGGCGAGAACGGTTTGGTGATGTAGTCGTCGGCGCCGACTTCCAGACCCTGGATCTTGTTGTCCTCTTCACCCTTGGCGGTGAGCATGATGATCGGGATATTGCCGGTCAGTTCGTCACGCTTGAGGCGCCGGGCCAATTCGATGCCGGAGGTGCCGGGTAGCATCCAGTCCAGCAGGATCAGGTCGGGCTTGCGGTCGACGATGATGGCATGGGCCTGTTGGGTATTCTCGGCTTCCAAGCACTCGTACCCGGCCATTTCCAACGCCACTGCGATCATTTCGCGGATCGGCGCTTCGTCATCAACGATCAGAATGTTCTTACCAACCATGGAGCAAAACCTCGGGTCGTTTAATCTGTCTTGCGGCGCATTAGATAACGGAATTATTGCAGCTGTGTGACAGAAGATTTCCGCGAGGCCATCAGCGCAAGCCGAAGTCCAGGGCGATGCCGATCAGAATGGCCAAGCCGGCCCAGTGGTTATGCAGAAACGCCGCCAGGCAAACCTGCGGCTCACGCTGGCGGGTGCTCCAGAATTCCCAGGCAAAGCAGCCCGCGGCTACAAACAGACCGAGCAGGAACCAGATACCCAGGGTGAAGCGCGCACCGGCCAGGGCCAGGCAGAACAGGGCGATGCCCTGCAGGGTGAGGATGATCACCCGGTCGGCGTCGCCAAACAGGATGGCGGTGGACTTCACCCCGATCTTCAGATCGTCCTCGCGGTCGGCCATGGCGTAATAGGTGTCGTACCCCACCGTCCACACCACGTTGGCAATGAACAACAGCCAGGCCGCATTCGGCAGCTCGCCGGTTTCGGCGGTAAAGGCCATCGGCATACCCCAGGAGAACGCCGCCCCCAACACCACCTGTGGATAAAAGGTGAAGCGCTTCATAAAGGGGTAGGTGGCGGCAATCGCCAAGGCACCGAACGACAGCAGGATGGTACTGAGGTTGGTGCACAGCACCAGGATAAAGCTCAGGCCCACCAGCACCGCGAACAGCATCAGCGCCTCTTTTGGCGTGACCTTGCCGGTGGCCAGCGGTCGGCCCTTGGTGCGGGCGACATGGCCGTCGAAGTGGCGATCGGCGTAGTCGTTGATTACGCAGCCAGCCGAGCGCATCAGAATCACCCCGAGCACGAAGATCAGCAGATTACCCAGCGATGGCACGCCCTTGGCGGCGATCCACAGCGCCCACAGGGTGGGCCACAGCAGCAGGTAAATGCCGATCGGGCGCTCCAGGCGCATCAGCTGGATAAAGTCGAAGGCACGCGGGTGAAGGCGATTGAGCGATTGCAGCAGGCGGGTGTACATCAGGCGCGGTTCCTGTTCAGAGCGAGGCGATTAAACCGAGACGCCAGCGGCGACCCACAGTGGCGGCAAAAACACTTCGGCGACCAACACGCTGAGGCCGTCGCGAGCGAAGCACGAGCGCCGTGCCCAGAGCTGCTCGGCGCTGACTTCGGCCGGCAGCCAATGCTGGGGATAACGACATACCTGCATTTCGCCACGGCTAAAGGCTTGATCGCTGAACAGCAATTCGCCCAGCGAGCGGCTGCCCAGTTCGTCCATATGCAGGTCGGAATTGATCAACTGGCCACGCGCCGCCACGCTGCGGGCAAATATCCAGGGCTGATCATGGCCGCGTAAAAACACCTCGCGTACCCAGCCGACGCTACCCTCGCGCACATTCAGCGCCTGGCATTCGTCGCTGCGCAGGGTTTGCCAGCTTTCGTGCAACGGGGTAACGGAAAAGGCGTCGCTGGACAGGGCAATCAGGCGACGGGTCAACGAGCCCTGGTCGAACAACCAGTCGAGCAGCGCTTCGGCAGGCGCAGGTTGCAGGTGTTCGGCGGTGAGCCAGTGAGCGGTATCAGCGAAGGCGGCGTGCGGCACGGCAGGAACATCGGCGGCAATCGGGGCGGCGAGCTTAGCATGTTTGCCCGTTTTGGCCGTGGCGCGCTCAGGTGGCCGGCTTGGCCAGTTTCTCCAGCAGATAGATATCACCAATCGGGCAGGACTGACGCATGCCGTTGTCGATGGAGACGATCTTGTCGAAGCGCGTCAGGGTGCCACCGCTGGCGCTGTAACCGATGCGGTTGTTGGCGTTGAGGTTGTAGCAGGGGCGGCTGAACACGATCAGATAGTCGCGGCCGACGCCGGCGTCCAGGGTGATGTGGCGGGTATCCAGGGGCTGCCAGCCGTTGATGTTGATGCCAGCAATCGAGTTCACCGCATCGCCCTGGCGCAGGCCCAGTAGCGCCAGGCGCTCTTCCAGCGGCAGTGACTCGTCGAGGTAGGGCTGCTGAGCGCAGGCGGCGAGCAGGCCAAGCAGACAGGTCAGGCCAGTGATCTTCAGTTGATACATAGGGCGCTCCTGAGCAAGTGGCAAAGCCGATAGACGACAACTGTCACGGGTACAGCCAAGATAGTGGATGCCCGCACACCGTGCGCCCGAACAACATCCTTTCAGGGAGCTTTGCATGATCACTGTCCACCACCTGAACAACTCGCGCTCGCAGCGCATCCTCTGGTTGCTCGAGGAGATCGGTGCCGAGTACCAGATCAAGCATTACCAGCGCGACCCCAAGACCATGCTGGCCCCGCCGGAATTGCGCGCCGTGCATCCATTGGGCAAATCGCCGGTGATCACCGACGGTGACATCACCCTGGCCGAGTCCGGGGCCATTATCGAATACCTGGCCGGTCGCTACGGCGCGGCGCTGCTGCCCGCCGCCGGTACACCCGAGCGCCTGCGCTGCAGCTACTGGCTGCATTTCGCCGAAGGTTCGGCGATGCCGCCGTTGCTGCTCAAGCTGGTGTTCGACACCCTGGAGCGCGCGCCGATGCCGTTCTTTGTCAAACCCATCGCCCGCGGTATCTCCAGCAAGATGAAGGGCACCTATATCAACCCTCAGTTGCGGCAGACCCTGGACTATCTGGAAGGCGAACTGGGCAAGAGCGAGTGGTTCGCCGGTGACACTTTCAGTGCTGCCGATATCCAGATGAGCTTCCCGCTGGAAGCCGCCGCGTCGCGCGCGGGGCTGGACGCCAGCCGGCCGAAGCTCAAGGCCTTCCTTGAGCGAATTCATGCGCGTGCGGCCTACCAGCGGGCGCTGGAGCGTGGCGGCGAGTACGCCTACGCCAAATGACGCCCTGAGCCGCCTGGCGCGAGGGTGAATAGGGCTGTTCCGGCATGCCTTGTTCATTACCCGCGTCCTGGCTACTTGGGCTCGTAGGTTGAGGTCCAGCGCGCCGGTTCCAGTTGCTGGCTGCTCAGCAACTGCTGCACTTCACGGGCCTTGAACATACGCCGCAAGGCCCGATTGAACGGCCCGACCAGTTGCACATCGGCTTGCTTGCTGAACGCCAGATGATAGTTGCGCCCACTGTCGCCCATCACGTAGCGCACCTGGTCCTGCAGGCCATTGCGTTGCAACAGGCTGAGCGCCACATCGCGGTTCATATACACCGCGTCCAGCTCACCGGCGAGCAGGCGGCGGACATTGGCCAGATCGTCCTGGCTCAGCTGGATATCCAGATTCAACACCGGCTTGACCCGTTCCAGGGTCTCGGAGCTGCTCGACGGGCCGAACACACCGATGCGATAGCCGCCCAGGCTCTTCAGCCCGTCATAAGCGCGGCTGTCGCTAGCCGGCACTAGATAACCCCACTCGGTATGCAGCAGCGGCAGGCTGAAACTCAGCCATTGCGCGCGCTCGCGCTCCCAACTGACGACAAACAAGCCGTCCAGCGTGCCGGCCTCTACCGCGGCCTTGGATTCTTTCCAGCTTTGCACCTTGAAGCTGCAGTCGATATTCGCCTCACGGCAAGCCTGTCTGACGATATCGGTCACCGCGCCCGTGGGTTGACCATCCTTTACCGAAACGAACGGCACGAACTCCGCCGCTGCGAATGACAGCGTTGCCGCACTCAACCTCTGGTCCGCCCACCCCAACAGCACCACCAGCACTATCCACTTCTGCCACATACAACGCCCTCCCTGTGACTTGACGAAAAAAGCGGGAGAGCAATAACCATTCCAGATGCTGACGTTGTAGACAGGAATTGGAGGGTGCTTGCGGCGATTGATCTAGCTGCGGCGGTCATATCTCGTTAGATATCATCGCGCTAGACGCTTTAAGTAGCTTTATATGGCGAAGAATAGACCGTCTGCTAAAGCTGTCATGGGCGACAGCATCAGCTAAAAATGGCGTTCTTTGGTGAGCATTGCAGTGAAAACGCACCGAAACGGATGCAACCTGCGCCGCCATGCGCCTCGTCGGCCCCACCAGCGCAAGATTGCCAGCCTGACACCCCAGCCAAAGGACGGAAGTGCCCGAAGGTGCTTGATTACTGGCGCTTCGGTCAGTACAAAGCCGGGAGAGCCTGGCGGCATTTCAACCATCGACCGCTGTGCCAAAAGCCTGAAGCGTTGAGGTAGTACTGATGAAGAAGTGGCAATGTGTGGTCTGTGGTCTGATTTACGACGAAAGCCTGGGTTGGCCGGATGAAGGCATCGCCGCCGGCACCCTGTGGCAAGACGTCCCGGAAGACTGGCTGTGCCCAGACTGCGGCGTCGGCAAGCTGGATTTCGAGATGATCGAAATCGCTTGATGCACGCGTGAGTGTTTTTCCAACGGCGACCTTAGGGTCGCCGTTGTTGTTTATGGGATGTTTATGGGGAAAGGCGAGCCCTCTTCGAGGGAAGCGGTGACTGCGATATTTCCTTGCCTGTATATCGATAATTAACAGACCCATCGCACCCGCCTCGGAATCCATTCAGACAATTTACGGCAACCGAACGACTCATAATCCATCCCTGGATAGCCGAGGGTCTGGATATATGAAGTTTGAATCTTGGTGTTTGTTGTCGCCGTTACTCTTAACCGGATGTGCCGCTGCATTGGTTCCATACAGTAGCGATCCCTATCAAATGCTTGCCAATGCCAGCACTCTACTTGAACAAGATCGCCCAACGCCGGCCGAGCGTTTGATTACTCAAGCGTTGAATGCGTGTGCACAGAAGCAGGAGCCGATTTGTACGGCCGAGGCCTACCGTATGTATGGCCGATTCTTTATGTCCGCCGCGTTGAGCGGTCAATGGAAAGCCCACTATCTGCAGCATGGCTTTCGAGATGCTTCTGCAACCTATGAGGGTCGTTATACAAAAGCCTTGGAGTACTTCGATAAGGCCTATCCGATCTTTCTCGAGAACCGTAAATACGATGGCATCACCAATATCAAATTGAATGCCGGGTTTATCTATGTGGGGTCTGGCGATAAAGAAAAAGGCTGTGCGAATTTTGATCAGAGCCTGGCCGCCAATATTGAAAACGAGCGCTTAAATCCTCAGGCGCGTGTTGTGCTTCCGGGTGGAGTGAGTAGCTATTTGAGCTATATAAATAGTGTAAAGCAGGAGTTGGGTTGTTCTGCCGCAAAAAAATAATCAATCGAGGTGCCACGAATACTGCCTCCCGTTAAAGTCGTGATACAGAGTGCGCTAACGCTTGAATCTGCATTTTTCTGATTTCGGGATAATATCTAACGACTAGCGCGCTGGAGTCTTTAATTCGCGGGGGAGGGGCTGCTAGCTCGGTATTTAAGTTGGTGTTTTTAAGCGTTATCAGAAAACATAGCAGCTTCCTATATCGCTAATTTCGTAACGCCACGATAGGATAACGCGCTCTCGAGAAACTAGTACTGAGTACTGGCATCTGTTATTCCACGAGAGGTAATATCTTTTATCACCACCTTCATTCACCACTTTGTCGGCAGTTGTATTTTTATTTCCCGGAGCCCAAAGGCTGGCGCACCGATTGCCGCATGCTTGCGCGAAATAGATGTCAAAGTCTTTCCCTACAAGACCATCCATGCTTCCGCGCCATATGGAAGTAGACGGCGCGCAGCTACATAAAAGCAGCAAAACGATTGCGTTAATTCTTCTCATTTTTTTGACCTTTGGCGATATCTATCTGCGGGCGGTACATTTCATAGAGCGCCCCATAATTCACGAAAAGTGCAGGCGGCATACTTCCAAGATTTTCAAATACAGACATGTTTTTCTCCTTGTAAGCTTCCAGCGAAGTCATCCAGCTGTCATGGATAGTGGCGAATGAGTTCAAGCCTGGAACTTGATTTAATCCGGCGCTAATTGGAGTGCCGTGACAAATCGCGTAGAACGTCGAGCAGACGTCGATACGGGGCCAATTAATACCTAAGTTGTTTCCCTCTACGTAGGCACCATCTACGATAACTCTTGGAACAAAATTTCCCTCCAGCGGAGTAAATCTAGGACCTTCCGGGCGTTCCACTCCAGGCCGAATATCTGGCCCTCTGCCGACAGAATATTTATATAACTCCGCTAGCGCGCCAGTACCCGCAATGGCCAACCACGTATTTGAATTTTTATCGCCGCTTAGCGATCCTTTCACTGCAGTATTGGTTAAATAGGCTTCAGCTCTCTTACCAAAATCGACAACTTGCAGATTTTGCTCCACTACTCTTTTCGTGCCCCAGGAATCAGTTGTTGCACCGACTCCGGCGATTAGTGCTGCGGTTAAGTAACCCTTAAGGCTGTCAGGCGAGAAAATATCTTTACTGACGGCGCTTAACTTGCCGCGATTGTTGATAGTGCTGACAGCTGCTGTGCTGGCTGCCGAAGTGATGGCAGCTGTGGCAGCGACATTTCCCACCCCGGCAGCTGCTGTAGTGGTCGCAGCGGCCATGGTTGCGCTTGTGGGATAAGCGGCTGCCACCGCCACGCTTGCCGCTCCCGCAGTGAGTACCGTGGCAACAATGGCAATCACCAGCGCCGCGCCCATACCAAGGCCGGAGTTTTGGTAATCCCAGCTGTCGTGGATTTCCTTCACCCGCTGCCAATCCACCTCCCCGCGCTTTTCGGCTTCCTTGATCCAGGCCAGGTTCGGATCGGCCGCCACCATGGCGTCGATGGTCTGGCTGACGCTTTGCCGGTCAACCTGTTTGATATCGATATGGATGCCGTTCACGGCGCGGATGATGGTTTCGCCTTTGGCGATCAGTTCGCTCTGGCGCAGGGTTTCATCGCTACTGCCTTTGCCCTTGGCGCTGTTCCAGGCCAAATCGCTGTCGCTGCGCTCATGGCTTTGTTGATCGAGGTCTTTGACGGCTTCGAAGGTGATGGCACCGCCGCTGTCCAGGGTCAGGCCGCCGCCGCTTTGCAGCTTGGCTTTCTGGTAGTACTGGTCGCCCTCGCTGATCAGGCGCAAGTCACCGCCGGTGACGATGTTGGTGCCGAGGTTACGGATGCGGGTGGTTTCGTCTTTGCGGGTTTCCTTGGAGCTCCTGTCGCCTTTCTTTTTCAAGTTGAATAGGTGGTGCTCGCTGTCTTCTGCACTCAGCAGTGCGAGCTGGTCGCCGGCGTACAGGAAGGCTCCATCGCCAGCCTTTACCTGGCCGGCCACCAGACTCAGGTTATTGCCGGCCTCTATGTTCAGATTGCTGCCGGCTTCGATCACAGCCGCTTGCTGGTGAACGACGCTGTCTTGGGCCTTGACCTTCTTACCGCCACTTTTGCGGTAGGAATCGCTTGTGGTTTCGTCGGCTGCTGCGGCGATGGTGAGGTCCTCGGCAGCCGAAAGCTGCATATCCCTTCCCGCTTTCACGGTGCTCGCGACTACAGCGAGATCGCGCCCGGCCTCGGCAGTCAGATCACCGCCAACCTGCACGCCCGCCCCATACTGCAGGGTCTGCGAGCGCTTGCTGTAGCCTTTGCGGTCCTTGTTATTGGTAACCTCCGTCTCGCTCTGGCTAAGGATCAACAGATCCCGTCCAGCGCGAAGTTCGGCGTCGCCACCCGCCCGCAAATTGCCGCCCTGATTGACGATGTCCCGCCCAGCCGACAGCGTCAGCCCATTGCTGGCTTCGATCCCCGCCGGGCTATCAACAACGTCTTCGCGCCGCTCAAAGCCCTCTTTGCCGGCGTCGTGGGTGGTGATGCTACGTTCATTGACGATATCGCCGGTCAGTGCGCTGGCGCTGACATCCTTGCCGGCGATGATGCCGCCCTGGCTGTTGCGAATACTGTCGCTGGCTTGCAACGCGACCTGCTCGTTCGCCTGCATCAGC
Source organism: Pseudomonas sp. TE3786 (assembly GCF_054057335.1). Lineage (NCBI taxonomy): Bacteria > Pseudomonadati > Pseudomonadota > Gammaproteobacteria > Pseudomonadales > Pseudomonadaceae > Pseudomonas > Pseudomonas sp. TE3786. The sequence continues at coordinate 15,728 of NZ_JBSRZF010000004.1, read as the reverse complement.
CCCCTGTTGCTTATGTTTGCAGCGCTGATGCTGAGGTTGTTGCCGGCACGCAAAGTGCCGCTGTTACTAAGGTCGCTAGCAGAGATCAGCGTGACATCCTGGCCCTGAACCAGCGCCCCGTTGGGTGCCAAACGATCCTTGGCCTGCGCCAGGTACAGCACCGGCACCAGCACCTTCTGGCCCGCTACTTCCTGCTCCTGCAGCCACACAATGTCGTGGGTCAGCGCCGCCACCTGCTCGGCGCTCAACGCGATGCCGGGCACCAGATTGAGCGCCTGCTTGCTGGCGATGGCGTTGTCCATCAAGTACCTGAACTGCTCCTCATCCGAGCTCAACCCATCGAGAAAGCGTTTACCGGTGCGGGCGATAACCGCCTGCTGTACCAGGCGCTGTTCGTACAGCCCGTCACCGAGACGACGCTGAGTCAGCGCCGGGTTGTAGCCGATGATGGCGAGCAGATAGTCCGAACTGAGAAAACCGCGCAACGTGGTCAGGGCGGGGTTGGTTTCCACCAGATACGGATGACTGCCATCGCTGTTGAGCCGGAACAGGCCGTTGCTGCTGGACGGCAAATTGAAGCCGGGCAGCGATGGCTGCTGAGTAAGGTCGGGAGCGAGCTGCGGGTTACGGCTGATGGCAGCGGCAATCGCCGTTTCAGCCATCTCGGTGCTAGCCAGACTGCCGCCGGCCACATAGGCATAGGTGGGCCGCACAACGCTGCTGTCGAAGCTGCCTGAGGTGCTGATGTCGACCTTGCCGCCAGCCTGGATAATCGCGCTGTAGGTTTCGCCATCGACATTGATGGCTGCGCTGCTACGCAATTGCGACTGCTCGCGTTCGGTCTCGCCGATAAAACGGTTCAGTGCCGCGAGCAGGCCGAGGGGATCATCGCTCTGCGGCCAGTAAAGGGCGGTAAAAGTGCTTGCCGCCTTGCGCAGCGCCTCGGGGTTTCGAGTTCGTTCGCTGGTGAAGACGCGGCTGGTTTCGTACTCGCCAGGCTGAACGCCGAGGTTTTGCAGCTCGGCAACCTTGATGCTCATGTCGCCAGCTGCGCTGATGGCGCTGGCCTGGTTAAGCAGGCTTTCACTTATCAGGCTCAGGTTGCCGCCTGCCGTGATATAGGCGCGTTCAGTGGCCGCGCTGACCTGCAGACGATCCCGCTCGACGATCTGCCAGACCTGGTTTGCCTTGCCGCCATCACAGTCCCCCGCGCCGTATTCGAGGCTGCAGGGCAGTTCGCTGATGCGCGCCGCGTACTTTTCCTGGTGAGTGCTCAATACATCACGTTGGTTGTTGATGCGCTTGGCCTGAATCTGCAGATTGCCGGCGCTTTCGAGGCTGCCGGAGCGGTTGTCTACCAGGTCGGTGGCGGTGATAGCCAGGGTGCCCAGGCTGAACAGGTCGCCCAGGCGGTTGGTGAGGGTGTCGACCTTCAGCGTCAGATCCCCGCCACTGAAAATCAGGCCGCCCTGGTTGTCCAGAATGGCCGCCTGCAACGATACGCGGCCGTTGCCCCCCAGGGTGCCGTGGTTGCTCAGGTTGCCGGCGGTTATCGAGAGATCCGCCGCGCTGGTCAGGCTGGCGGCGATATCGACAGCACCGCTGGCCTCAATCTTCGTCGCCCCGTCGGCATGTGCCTGGTCGGTGACGGCAATCTGCTCGGCTTTGACGGTCAACGCGGCGGCGCTTACGACCCGCGCCAGGCTCAGCTTGCCGTTGACGTCGATCTGGATATCGTCGCCACTGGCCGCCATATCCGCCGCCAGCCTTACGCCGACGCCGGCCTCGGTGCCCACCAGGCGGATGGCACCGGTGTACATTCCACCCAGGGCCGAGCTGTCGATGGCCAGCAGTGGTTTTTCTTTGCCGTCATCCGGCTTGGCGCTGGCAGCCAGGGAATGGGCATCGACCTGATTGCGCCCGGTGACGATAGTCAGGCGCTGGGCATAGAGCGCGGCGTTGAGCTTGGCGCTGCGGGTGATCAGGTCGAACTGGCTGATATTGGCCGCATGGAGTCCGGTGCCGGCGATAACGATCTGGCCTTGGTCGACCTCGAAGCGCCGCAGCTGGCCCGCTTCGATAACGGGCGTGCCGGTGCTGAGGGTGACGCGCGGTGTGTTGATAAATCCGCAGCCATCGCAGCTGATGCCATTCGGATTGGCTACCACTACATGGGCTCCCTGGCCGGCGACTTCGGTGTAGCCCTGCAGCTGACTGGGGTGGCTGCCGGTGACTTCATTGAGGATCAGGGTGGCGGCATGGCCGGCCAGATTGGCGTTGCCAAGAATCACCCCGCCAAGCTGGGTTGAGGTAAAGGCATCCGGGGCGTTATTGAGGATCAAGCCCGGCTGGCCAACGTTGTAGTCGCTGAATCTGTTGTGCGACAGGCCGCTGCCATTGGGCGTGGCAATAGAGACGATGGGCACTCCGTTGCCAGCTTGGGTGATGGCAGTATTGCTGGCTGTTGCGCTATCCACCGTCAGTTCAGCGCCGGCACTGGCCAGGGGATTGGCCAACAGTGCGCCGATTTGCAGGAGGGTGATCAAGCGGCAAAGCGGGCTGTGGACATCCATGTCGGCCTCGGGTTTCGGTAGCAAGGTAAGGGGCTAGGAAACGCTACGGCGCTTGGCTGGGGTTTGGCTGCCAGCTGCCGCTGGCAGGGTTGTGGGAATGACGGCGCGATAACGCGCTTTCACCGTGGGCGCGGGCGGCAATCGACCCAATACGCCAAACCTCTGGCTGGCTGACGCCTTGGGTTATTGGCCTTGCCAGGCAATTGCGGTAGGGTCGCTGGCACATTTGGCCCAGCGGAGACGCGTCATGCGCAAATGGCAATGTGTGGTGTGTGGCTTCATTTACGACGAAGCCCTGGGCTGGCCGGATGACGGCATTGCCCCCGGCACGCGCTGGGAGGATGTGCCAGAAGACTGGTTGTGCCCGGACTGCGGCGTCGGCAAACTGGATTTCGAAATGATCGAAATCAACTGAGCAATCCCCCGAATTTATCCCCAGCGCCGCCCCTTTGGTGGCGCGTTTCAGGAGTGAGTCATGTCTGCACCCGTGGTGATCATCGGCACCGGCCTGGCCGGTTACAACGTGGCCAAGGAGTTTCGCAAACTCGATGCCGAGACCCCGCTGCTGTTGATAACCGCCGACGATGGCCGCTCCTATTCCAAGCCGATGCTGTCCACCGGCTTTGGCAAGAACAAGGACGCGGACGGCCTGAGCATGGCTGAGCCGGGGGCCATGGCCGATCAGCTCAAGGCTGAGATTCGCACCCACACCCGTATCACCGGTATCGACCCGGGCCACAAGCGCCTGTGGATTGGCGAGGAAGCTGTGGAGTACCGCGATCTGGTGCTGGCCTGGGGCGCGGAAACCATCCGCGTGCCGGTGGAAGGCGATGGTGCCGATGCGATCTTCCCGATCAACGATCTCGAGGATTACGCGCGTTTTCGCGCTGCCGCCAATGGCAAAAAGCGCGTGCTGGTACTGGGTGCCGGTCTGATCGGCTGTGAGTTTGCCAATGACCTGACCCTGGGTGGCTATAGCGTCGAGCTGGTCGCGCCCTGTGAACAGGTAATGCCGGGGCTGTTGCACCCGGCAGCGGCCGCGGCGGTGCAGGCCGGCCTGGAAGGGCTGGGCGCGCGCTTCCATCTGGGCCCGGTGTTGGCCAGCCTGCAGCGCAGCGCCGATGGCTTGGATGCGCATCTGTCGGACGGCACCCTGGTGCCCTGCGATGTGGTGGTGTCTGCGGTGGGCCTGCGGCCGCGCACCGACCTGGCTTCGGCTGCCGGTCTGACAATCAACCGCGGGGTGGTGGTCGACCGCCAGCTGCGTACGTCCCACGCCAATATCTTTGCCTTGGGCGATTGCGCGGAAGTCGATGGCCTCAACCTGCTCTACGTCATGCCGCTGATGACCTGTGCGCGCGCCCTGGCGCAAACCCTGGCGGGCAACCCGACTGCGGTCACCTACGGTGCCATGCCGGTCCAGGTGAAAACTCCGGCATGTCCGGTGGTGGTGTCGCCGCCGCCGCGTGGCAGCAGCGGTGAATGGCTGGTGGAGGGCAGCGGCGCGGATATCAAGGCACTCTGCCGCGACGCTGAAGGTCGCTTGCTGGGCTATGCGCTCACAGGTACGGCCGTGCAGGAAAAACTGGCCCTGAATAAGGAGCTTCCCGCCCTTTTGGCGTGAATGGCGTCCGTTCTGTCGGATAAATCACGAAGTTGCTCGGGAAAACTGTCGGACATGACTGGCGCGGGTCTCTGGAGCGTGCCATCCTCCCCCGGGTCTGCCGCAGCGCAGAGCTGTTGCGGCGTCTCCAAGCGCTGCTGGATGGCAGCACGGACACAAAAACAAAAAACCGTCTAAGGGGCTTTTTTATGCGTAAACCGGAACTTGCCGCGGCCATCGCGGAGCATGCTGATCTGACCAAAGATCAAGCCAATCGTGTACTCAATGCCGTGCTGGAAGAAATCACCGCCGCCCTGAACCGCAAGGACAGCGTGACGTTGGTGGGCTTCGGTACTTTCGTGCAGCGCCACCGCGGTGCCCGTACCGGCAAAAACCCGCAAACCGGCGAGCCGGTAAAAATCAAAGCCAGCAACACCGTCGCGTTCAAACCGGGCAAGTCCCTGAAAGACGCCGTGAACTGAGCCATGTGCGCCCGGGGCTGAACGGCTCCGGGCGCACCTCTTCGGCAAGCTGTTCGACAATCGCGCAGTTGGCAGCACATTCGCTACAAATCCCCGCCAAAACCCAGCTAAAGGCTGGCTGTAGTCCTCGCCGCACAGCGCTACAAACAGCTACAATGCGCCGCCGTTCCATAGTTGCCGTTTCATTTTTAGGTGAGGCCAGCGCGCATGAAATTCCGTTTTCTTCTCTGGATGCTGGGCCGCATGATGGCCAAGGCCAGTCAGACCAACCCCGCGTTTCAGCAGCAGCTCGAAGGCCGTGATCTGGTCTTTCAATTGCACACCCTCGATGGCAAGGTGGCCCGCCACTTCATCGTCAAGAACCAGCGCCTGACCAGCAAGCGCGGCCCCGCCAGCCAGCCGGACTTCGCCCTGGGCTTCAAGGATGCCGACTACGGTTTCGCCACCATGAATGCCAAGAACAAGCAGTTGGCGTTTATGCAGGGCATCCAGAACAAAGACATCCAGATCCAGGGCAACCCGGCGCTGGTGATCTGGTTCCAGGGCCTGACCAAATACATCATGCCGAAGAAGAAAAAAGCCGGCGAAAAAAAGGCGGCCTGAGCAGGTCGCCTGTTTCTCACTCTGTTGCTTATCGGCTGGTCGGAGCGGATAGCTTTCGCTAGTCTGAGGGGAGTCTTTCTGGAAGCCCCCTCATGCGCGTCCCACTCCTTTTCTCGCTGATTCTCTCCACCACCCTGGCCCAGGCCGAGCCGATAAAACCGGCGGCGTTCGAGCATGTCTTCGATTTGGCGGGCATCCGCCTGCTTTGCGAACAGAGCGGTCCGCTGATTGAGCGCGGTTTACCGGACAAGCAGCAGAAGCAAGTGGCCAAGGCGTTTGCGGCGGATGCGATCTGCGCCGATCTGGCCAAGCGCCTGGTGTCCAAGGTGACCGACAAACAGCTGGAGCAGGCCTCGTTGGTGCTCGATAGCCCACTGGCGCAACGCTTTACCGTGGCCGAACGGGCGGTGGGCGAGGGCGATGGTGGTCAGGGCCTTGCCAGCTACCGTGAGCAGCTCAATAGCAAGCCACCGCGCGCTGAACGTGTGGCGCTGGTGCAGCGTTTGGACAAAGCGGCGCACACCACCGAGCTGGCCACCCTATTGCGTTATGAAGTGGGCAAGACCCAGGCGTTGCTGGCGCTGCGGGCCAAGGGGCAGAGCATTAACGAAGCCACGCTGAGCACCCAGACGGCCAAACAGGTCGAACCGCTGCGAACCTCGAGTGCGCAGGCGGTGCAGTCGTTTATGTTGTATGCCTATCGGCAGATGCCTAGCGGCGAGCTGGCGGACTATGCCGCCGTGTATGAACAGGAAGCGGTCAGCCAATTGCTGTCGGCGGCGGTGAAGGAGCTGCCGGCAGTGTTTGCCGCGCGGCGTATGGCGTTGAAATAGCAGATCACGATCTCGTAGGAGCGGCTTCAGCCGCGATGCTTTTAGCTCTCAAACATCGCCGCTGAAGCCGCTCCTGCGGGCGGGTGCGGTGGTCCATCAGGCGTGAAACTGCGAGGCCAGTTCGCGCAGCGCTGTTTCCGCTTCCAGCACCTTGTTGATCGCTTCGTTGGCTTTCTCGCGGCTCAGACCCAGGCGGTCGAACAGCGCCTGGGGAATTTCCGCCTGCGGGCCGGAACCGATACCGCGGTTGCGCAGCAGGCGCACGGCCAGGCACACCAGGTTTGCGTAGGGCGCATGGGCACCTTCGTAGTCCGGGTCATGCTGGAAGCGCAGGGCGGTGGCCAGCTCGTCGGGCATATCCCAGAAGCGCATCAGCCAGGAACCGATCTGCTCGCGGGTGATGCCCAACAGATGCTGTTCGATATAGCTGTGGTCTAGGTGCGGGTTGACCTCCAGGTGCCGGCAGATCAGCGAGAAGTGCGGCGGGAAGACATGGGCCAGAACCAGGTAACCGAAGTTGTGCAGCAGACCGGCCAGGTAGGTCAGACCCGCTTCCGGACGCTGGGCGCGCGGCATGGCGCGGGTCAGGCCTTCGATCACGGCGGCGGTGTAGATCGCCTGATGCCAGTACGGCGTGGATTGCTGCGGTTTGTCGTTGGGCAGGGCCAGGGTTTTGCCCAGGGCCAGGCCGAGGGCCAGGTTGATCACCAGGTCGAAGCCCAGTACACGGACGATTGCGTCCTCCACCGAGCGGATCTTGCCGGGCGCGGCGTAGTAAGGCGATGCCGCCCAGCTGACCACTTGCGCGGCCAGGGCCGGGTCGGTTTCCACTACGCCGGTGATGTCATCGACTGTGGCGTCGGGGTCGACACGCAGCTTGATGATCTTCTGCGCGGTTTCCGGCAGCGGCGGAATTTCGATGGTTTCTTCCAGGCGTTGCTGAATACGGCGAGCGGTGAAGGCTTGCACGGCCTGGGTGATTTCCGCTCGGTCGTCGTCCGGGCGGTCGAGGTTCGGGCGAATGCCGCTCAGGGGTTCGCCGAAGCGCGCCGCGCTGGCTTTGCCGAGCAGAGTTTTGTAGGCATCGCGAGGGATTTCCAGCAGCACACCGGCCTGGCCGGACTCGATCACCAGGGTCGGCGCCAGCAACAGGTGTTCGTCATACAGGCATGGCGAGCTGGTGAGGGGTGGCAGGGCCGGCAGCAGCGTCAGGCTGTGCTTGGCGAGCATGCGTTCCTGGCGCTCGGGTTTGACTGCGGCGAGCTTGCGGCCGGTGAGTTCGGCCAGGCGATTGAGGTCGAGCAGCTGGCTGTGGGGGTAGAGCACCAGCAAGGCACCGATGGCGTCATCCAGAAGCACCGCTTGCACGCGTTGGGCAAGGGCCAGTTTCGGTTGTTCGTAGCAGACCTGATAGGGAACGCCCAGCTTTTCCAGCAACTGCAGGATGACCATCGGCGGTTGCGGCGAGGTATCGGTGGCGAGGGCTACTTCCGTCATGAGCGTGCATCCGGTGCGTTAGATTGGCCCGAGTATAACCAGCCAATATTCTGACTGACCGGTCACCCGACAGGCGTTTGTGATATCGGTCACACTTGCCCGTATTGCTGGCCGTGGCGCAACCAGCGTTCCAGCAGCGGACTGACATGCTGCGGCCAGCGCTCCAGCAGCGCCTGCGCGGCGTCCCGCACGGCGGGCAGCAGATCGGCGTCGCGCATCAGGTCGGCGACCTTGAATTGCAGCAGGCCGGTTTGCCGGGTGCCGAGCATTTCGCCGGGGCCACGCAGCTCCAGATCCTTTTCCGCTATCAGAAAACCATCGCTGGTTTCGCGCATGATGCCCAGGCGCTCGCGGCCCAGTTGCGACAGCGGCGGGTGATAGAGCAACACGCAATGGCTGGCCGCGCTGCCCCGGCCAACGCGGCCGCGCAGCTGGTGCAGTTGCGCCAGGCCGAGGCGCTCGGGGTTTTCGATGATCATCAGGCTGGAGTTGGGCACGTCGACGCCCACCTCGATCACCGTCGTCGCCACCAGCAGCTGCAGTGCGCCTTCCTTGAACTGCTGCATCACCGCAGCTTTTTCCGCCGGTTTCATGCGCCCGTGAATAAGGCCGACATGCAGGCCGCCAAGGGCCGCAGAAAGGTCTTCGTAGGTAGTCTCGGCGGCCTGGCAGGTGAGCTCTTCGGATTCTTCGATCAGGGTACACACCCAGTAGGCCTGGCGCCCTTCATGGCAGGCCGAGCGCACCCGTTCGATGACGTCGATGCGGCGACTGTCGGGCACCAGTACGGTGTTTACCGGGGTGCGGCCGGGGGGCAGCTCGTCGAGGATCGAGGTGTCCAGATCGGCGTAGGCACTCATCGCCAGGGTACGGGGAATCGGGGTGGCGGTCATGATCAGTTGGTGTGGGCAGAGGCGGCCGTCGACACCCTTCTTGCGCAACGCCAGGCGCTGCTGCACGCCGAAGCGGTGCTGCTCGTCGATGATCACCAGGGCCAGGCGTTTGAACTGCACCTCGTCCTGAAACAGCGCATGGGTACCGACCACCATCGGCGCGCCGGCGGCGATCTGTTCCAGAGCGCTGGCGCGGGCCTTGCCCTTGAGCTTGCCGGCCAGCCAGGCAACGTCCAGACCCAGGGGGGCCAGCCAGCGCTGGAAGTTGATGAAGTGTTGCTCGGCAAGAATCTCGGTGGGTGCCATCAGCGCCACCTGGTAACCGGCTTCCAGCGCCTGCAAAGCGGCGAGGGCGGCGACCACGGTCTTGCCGGCACCGACATCGCCTTGCACCAGGCGCAGCATCGGCTCCGGCTGGCTGAGGTCATAGGCGATTTCTGCGCCGACCCGCTGCTGCGCGCCGGTGGGCGCGAAGCCAAGGTTCTTGAGGAATTTGCCCGGCAGCTTTTTCGCCTTCGGCAGCTGCGGTGCTTCCTGCGCCCGCAGGCTTTCGCGCAGGCGTTGCAGGGACAGCTGATGGGTCAGCAGCTCTTCGAAGGCCAGGCGGTGCTGGGCCCAGTGGCGGCCTTCGGCCAATTCTTCCAGGTCGGCATCCGGCGGCGGCCGATGCAGGTAGCGGATGGCTTCATCCAGTGGGCTGAGTTGATAGTCGCGGGCCAGTTCTTCGGGCAGCCAATCGGGCAGGCTGTGGGGGCCGAGGCGGGCCAGGGCCTGTTCACTGAGTTGGCGCAGGCGCTGTTGGGTCAGGCCTTCGGTGGTCGGGTAGATCGGCGTCAGGGTCTGTTCCACGCCGCTGTCGCTATCGGCTGTAAGCGCCCGGTATTCCGGGTGATAGATTTCCAACCCCGAGGCACCGGGCCGCGCTTCGCCATAGCAGCGCAGATGGGTGCCGCGTTTCATGCCGTCCTTCTGTGCCTGGCTGAAATGGTAGAAGCGCAGGCTCAGGGTGCCGCTGCCATCCTGCAGGCGTACCAGCAGGCTGCGGCGTTTGCCCATCAGCACATCGGCACCGGCCACCACCCCTTCGACCACCGCGTCCTGGCCCGGGCGCAACGCGCCGATGGGCACCACGCGGGTGCGGTCCTGGTAGCGCAGGGGCAGGTGAAACAGTACGTCCTGGAGGTTTTCCAGGCCGACGCGGGCGAGCTTTTCTTCCAGCGCCGCGCCCACGCCTTTCAGCGCGGTTACCGGCACCGCCGCCAATTCAGTCATGGGCGTGCTGCCTCAAGCGGTTTGAGGCAGCGGATTGGCCACCGAGCAGAGGCGGATGGAGTCGGCCAGTACGTCGATGGCGCGCGGCCGCGGAAAGCTGGCGCGCCAGGCGATGGCCACGGTGCGGAATGGCACCGGCGGCGTCAGCGGGCGCACTTCGAATACGCCGGGGGCGTAGTGGTGACTGTCGACCGCCGAGAACGGCAGAATGGAAATGCCCATGCCGGAGGCGACCATATGGCGAATGGTTTCCAGCGAGCTGGATTCCACCGTGGTGTGCTTGGCATGGTCGTCGCCGCCCTTGCGCAGGGTGGGACAGGCTTCCAGCACCTGATCGCGGAAGCAGTGACCCTCACCGAGCAGCAGCAGGCTCTTGTCGTTCAGCAGTTCGGCGTCGATGGTCTTCTTGGCTGTCCAGGCGTGGCCGGCTGGCAGCAGCACGTAGAACGGCTCGTCGTACAGCACCTTGGTGAGCACGTCGGCTTCCTGGAACGGCAGGGCGATGATGATCGCGTCGAGCTCGCCGTTGCGCAGTTTGTCGCGCAGTACATGGGTGAAGTTTTCTTCGATATACAGCGGCATCTGCGGGGCGACCCGGTGCAGCTGCGGAATCAGGTGGGGGAACAGGTAAGGGCCGACGGTATAGATGGCACCGACCTTGAGCGGTGCCGCCAGCTGGTTCTTGCCGGCCTGGGCCAGCTCACGGATGCCCTGGGCCTGCTCCAGCACTTTCTGCGCCTGGGTGACGATGCCTTCGCCCACCGGAGTGAGGCGCACGGCACTTTTACTGCGTTCGAAAATCAGGATGCCCAGCTCGTCTTCGAGCTTTTTCACCCCGACCGAGAGGGTCGGTTGGCTGACGTGGCAACGCTCGGCCGCTCGCCCGAAATGCTGCTCTTGGGCCAGGGTGACGATGTAGCGCAGTTCGGTGAGGGTCATAGTGTTTTTCCATTGATTTGCGCTAGAGCATAGCGGTTGTATTCAATGGAACCAACCCGCCCGACAGGCTAAATGTGCCCGATTTTTCGGGCTCGGCCTGGGGGCGGGTCTGGTTTTGGAGCGGATGTTGTTGGGGCTGATGTTGTTGGCGCGGACGCTACTTGCGATCCAGCGAGTAGTCGAACGGCGCGTTGACTTCCACGCTGTTGCCGTTGAGCACCTCAGCCGGTGGTTTGGGCAGCGGCTGGGCACGACGGAACATGCTCAGAGTGGCGCGGTCCAGCACCGCGTTACCGGAGGTGCCGGTGACCTCTACGTTCAGCAACTTGCCGTCGGCGTCCACGCTGAAGCGCACACGGGTGGTGCCGACGGCACCGCGACGGCGAGCCTCTTCCGGGTAGCGCTTGTAACGCGCCAGATGGCTTTGCACCTTGCTCATCCAAGTGGCCTTGGCATCCGACGGCGTGCTGATATTGCTCGGCTGCGGCGCCTGGGGTGCAGCGGGCGGCGCGGGCGGGGCTGGCTCGGCATCCGGTACGGTCTGCTCAACCGGCTTTTCTTCCGGCTTGGGCGGCTCGATCGGTTTGACCTTCGGCTGGGGTTTCGGCTTGGGCTTGGGCTTTTCCAGCACCAGCTTGGGCTTGGGTGCTTCCACCACTTCCGGTTGCGGCTCGGGTTCAGGTTCGACCATTTGCGCCGGTGCGGGCGGAGGTGGGGGCACCACTTCCGGCAACGGCGGCAGTTCGATGATCATCGCCGGCGGCGGCAGGGGTTCCGCCGGCTTCGCTTCGGCATGCCAGTACAAAGCCCACAGGCCTATACCAATATGCACAGCGAGCACCAGCAACCAACTTACCGTCCAACCGGAAGCTTTGCGCAGCGTTAGGGTCATTTCTGCCCGACCGCCTCAAGGCCGACGAGGCCCACTTTGAGGTAACCGGCCGCACGCAGGCTGTTCATCGCTTCCATCAGATCGGCGTAATCCACACCCTTGTCGGCGCGGAAGAAGATCGTGGTGTCCTTCTTGCCTTTGGTCTGCTGGTCGAGTGCCTGGCCCAGTTGTTCCTTGCTGACTTGCTGATCGCCCAGGTAGAGGTTCTTGTCCTCTTTGACGGTCAGATACACCGGTTTGTCCGGCCGCGGATGCGGCTCGGCGGTGGAGGCCGGCAGGTCAACCTTGATGTCTACCGTGGCCAGCGGCGCGGCGACCATAAAGATGATCAGCAGTACCAGCATCACGTCGATAAAGGGCGTTACGTTGATCTCGTGGGATTCGACCAGATCATCGCCACCGTCGTTGAGGTGCAGGCCCATGTCAGCTCACTTTGACCGCGTGTGGCTGGCTGCGTTGTTCAGCCGGCAGGTGGTCGAGGTCGCGGCTGACCAGCAGCAGCACCTGGGCCGAGGCGTCCGCCACCTGGGCTTTGTAGCCGGTGATCGAACGGGCGAAGACGTTGTAGATGACAACCGCAGGAATCGCCGCAACCAGGCCCATGGCGGTGGCCAGCAGGGCTTCGGCGATACCGGGGGCGACCACGGCGAGGTTGGTGGTCTGCGATTTGGCGATGCCGATAAAGCTGTTCATGATGCCCCACACGGTACCGAACAGGCCGACGAAGGGCGCGGTGGAACCGATGGTGGCCAGCACGCCAGTGCCTTGGCTCATTTCACGACCGCAGGCGGCAACCAGGCGCTCCAGGCGGAAGCTGACGCGTTCCTTGATGCCTTCCTTCTCGCGGGTGTTGGCCGACAGGCGCATTTCTTCCAGGGCGTCGTGGACCAGTACATGGGACAGGCTGCCCTCTTTGCTGGCCTTGTCGGCGGCGTCTTTCAGCGAACGGCTTTGCTTGAGCAACGCCAGTTCGCCACGCAAACGGCGCTTGGCGCCAATCAGTTCAAAGCCTTTGGCGATCCAGATGGTCCAGGTGATGACCGAGGCCAGGGCCAGGCCGATCATCACGCCTTTAACGATATGGTCAGCGTTCTGGTACATGCCCCAGGGCGACAGGTCGTTGGCGAAGGCTTGCTGGTCATCGGCGATCAGCTCGTTGGCTTTGGCCAGGGTGTCCAGGGCTTGGGCCACTTCCTCGGGCGACGCGCCGTTGGCTTCCAGGGTTTCCTTGGTGGCGCTGCCGATCTGCTCCGGGGTGGCATCCGCGCCGAGGCTGGCGAGCTTCTCGCGCAGCGCAGCGGCGGCTGGTGTTTCGGCGACCGGGGCCGGTACGGCAGCCGTGGAGGCGGCTGGCGCTGGGGTGGCGGCGGTGGTTTCTTCAGCGAAGCTGCTGGCAGGCAACGTCAAGCTGAACAGCAGCGCGGCAAAAGCGAGCAGAGCACGCGGCTGCAGACGGGAGGATTGAGCGCGGTAGGCGTTGAAGTTCATGCTGGCCGGACCTGAGATGGGAAGAGCGGTGACCGGGGCCCAAACGGCCCCTGGCGCAAAAGGGCGCTAAGTATTGCAAACAATTCTTGTTTGTGAAAGTGATAATGTAACATTCGCTCCACTACACAAGACTTTCCCTTAGCCAGTGCGGCCCGCCTAGAATGCCGCTTTCGCCCCGAGGTTCTGCCATGTCTAGCGCCCCCACCCTGATGATTGCCGGCTGCGGTGATGTCGGCAGTCGCCTTGCCTCGCAACTGCATGCCGCTGGTTGGCAGGTATTTGGTTTGCGGCGTTCGGTCGCCGCGTTGCCCGTGGGCATCCTGCCGGTGGCGGCGGATCTGACCGCCAGCGACTGCCCGGCTCAGTGGCCGCAAGGTACGCTGGATTACCTGGTGTACGCCGCTGCCGCCACCGAGCACGACGAAGCCGGCTACCGCCGCGCCTATTTCGATGGCCTGGGCAACACCCTGAGCTGGCTCAAGCAGCGCGGCCAGTCGCCCAAGCGGGTGATCTTCGTTTCCAGCAGTGGCGTGTATGCCCAGGACGGCGGCGTGTGGGTGGATGAGCACTCGCCGGCTGAGGCCACCCGCTATTCCGGGCGCATCATGCTTGAAGCCGAGCGTCTGGCGCTGGACAGCGGCTTTCCCGCCACCATCGTGCGGCTCACCGGTATCTATGGGCCGGGTCGCGAATGGCTGCTGCAGCAGGTGCGCATGGGCTACCGGGTGGTCAGTGAGCCGCCGCTGTACGCCAATCGCCTGCACGCCGATGACTGCGCCGGTTTGTTGGCCTTTTTGCTGCAGGCCGATGCGGAAGGTAAGGCGCTGGATAACCTGTATATCGGTGTCGACGATGCGCCGGCACCGCTGGACGAGGTGGTCGGCTGGCTGCGTGATTATATGGGCGTTACCGAGTGGGCCGAGGAGTCGACCGTGCGCCGCTCCGGCAGCAAGCGCTGCAGCAATGCCCGCGCCCGCGCTTTGGGTTGGGCACCCCGCTACCCGAGCTACCGCGAAGGTTACGCGGCGGTTCTGGCCGGTAACTGAGGGTGGACGCCAACCGCCTGCTGGTGCAGCCCTGGCTGTCGGGGGTGGAGTTGTTTCAGGCGGATTTCTCCGGGCAGCCATTTGGCCGGCATAGCCACGATGCCTTCGCCATTGGCGCGATTCTGCAAGGCGTTGGTGGTTATCAGTGCCAGGGCACCCGGCATGCCTTGCCAGCCGGCACCCTGTCGCTGATGAATCCGGAAGAACCCCACACCGGCCACGCCATTTCCTCGCGGCTGGTCTATCACATGCTTTATGTCGAAGAGGCGCGCTTGCCGGCCTTATTGGGGCGCAAGCGCCTGCCGCGTGGCTTCAACCAGCTCAACCCGGCCGATGACGGCACGGTGGCGCGGTTGATGGCGGGGCTGGCGCTGGAGTTCGAACGGCACGACGCTCTGGCTCTGGAAAGCCAGTTGCTTGCCGTGCTGGAGCTGGTGTTTATCCGCCATGGTGGTATGCGGCCGCTGCCTGCGGCGGCCCGTGACGGCGGCAGCACGGCACGGCTGCGCGAATACCTGGAAGCGCATTACCAGGAGGCGGTCAGCCTGGAGCAGTTGGCGGCGGTGGGCGAGCGCCATCCGCGTCACCTGATCGAAGCGTTCCGCCGCGCCTATGGCGTGCCGCCCCACACCTACCTGCTGCAGCGGCGAGTGCGTGAAGCCAAGCGTCTGCTGCTTGGCGACGGGCCTTTGAGCGAAGTGGCGCTGCAGCTCGGGTTTTACGATCAGGCGCACTTCAACGGCACCTTCAAGCGCTTTACCGGCGTGACGCCCGGGCGATTTCGCAGCGCCGCCCGCGCCTGAGTTTTCTCCAATACCTGCGCCATAAGCGCGCCACAGACTGGCCGCCGAATTCACTCGGAGGTCGTTATGGTTGCGTTGTTTTTATTGGTAGCCAGCACTCACTTCGCGGCGTTGTTATCCCCCGGCCCGGACTTCTTTCTGTTGCTGCGCACAGCGTTGCTACGGGGGCGACGGCAGGCGGATGGCTGCGCCAGCGGTATCGCGGCAGCCAATGGGCTGGTGATGCTCGTGGTGCTGTTGGCGCAGAGTCTGCTGCCGGCCGAAGGCGGCTGGGTCTGGCGCGTCTTGCAGGGCGTGGGCGGTGCGTACTTTATCTGGCTGGGGTTGCAGGCGTTCAGCGGACGCCGGCAATTGGCCTTGCCGGAAGCGGGCGAGGTTTTGGCGGGGCGCTGGTGGCTGGGGTTCGTTCAAGGCCTGGCGGCCAGCGTCCTCAACCCCAAGTGCCCGATTTTCTATGCCGGTCTGTTTGGCGTGTTGCGCAGCGCGGCGATGCCGGGGTGGGGCCTTGCCGCGTGCATGGCCTGGATGGCAACGGTGGTGCTGGCGTGGGATCTGGCGCTGGTGCGTTTGCTCAGCATTGAGCGCTGGCGTCTGTGGTTGCAGCGGCGGGTGGTGGTGTTGGATCGGGTGTGCGGCGGGTTGCTGCTTTTGTTGGGTGCCTACCTGCTAGTGGCCGCGATATACGCCCCGTAGAAGCGGGGGGGGGGGCCCGGTCGAGTTAAGAAAAAGAGCCAAAACCCCCTCAAAGGGGTGGTGGCGGCCCCCCGGGGGGGGGTGATTGTTAGCACCCACCGGGGGCACCCC